>NZ_SSNX01000004.1 GCF_004801415.1 Deinococcus sp. KSM4-11
TCCAGCACTGTCTTCATCCCCAGCCCGGCCCCCTGAAAAGGAGGCCGGGCTTCTTCTTGTGTTGTTCACGTTTTCTAGAAAACAGGTTGCCTTCGGATGTGGTCTGGCCCTTATTCCTGTGGCGCCTCGTGCCACGCGGTGACCAGCAGCGCCTGAACCTGTGCCGCCTCGGTATCCTCCAGGCCGCTGACCTCCTGCTCCAGCAGGCGAATGGCCCGGCGCAGCGCCTGCCGATCCAGATCTGGAAGACCGCGCTGCACGTTCCAGCGCCTGAGTTCACAGGTCAGGATGGCCAGTTCGAAGGGATCGCCGCTGGCGAGGATGTCGGCCACACGGCGGTGGCGGGCAGCCCACTGACGGGGCAGGTTTAAGGTGCTGGAATGCAGTGAGGCCAGCAGGGCGGGCATATCGCCGGCGGTCAACGCCGCCCGGAGGCCGGTGCCGGCCGGAGCAGCGACCGGAACGTAGGCGCGGCTGCTGGTGTTGGCGAAGGCCACCTGGTAATACGCCTGTTCCTGCCCGCCCACAGGGCGCTGACAGGTTCCCTGAACCACGCCAATGCCATATGGGGGAAGGACAACGCGGTCTCCGGGCTGGAAGGCAGTCTGTGTCACAGTGCACCTCTGGGAGGATGGGTGGGCATAACACCCCGCGCCGCAATAAAGCGCGGCCCAGCGGTGAGGCAGGGCCGTCCTAGCGGAGATTACGGACAGGGACAGTCCTGCGGACTGGTGCCTGCCAGGCGGGTGTCATGGACATGATCTTAGGCGAGAAGTGTGAGAGACCTCGCAGATGGTGTAGACCGTTGCTGCATCAACGCTGTGCGTCGACCGGAGTGAACAGGCCGAGGAGGGCGTCCAAGCTCAGCGCCAGGAGCGCCGACAGGATGGCGCCCACCAGCACCAGCGCGGTGTTCTGCTGCGACAGGCCGTTGATGATCGGCGCGCCCAGGCCGCCCGCGCCCAGCGCCGCGCCGACGGTAGCCGTTCCGACGTTGTATACCGTGCTGGTGCGCACGCCTGCCAGGATCACCGGCAGGGCCAGCGGGAATTCGACGCGCCACAGACGCTGCGGAGCTGTCATGCCCATGCCGCGCGCCGCGTCGAGTGTCCCCGGATCGACGGCTTGGAGCCCAGCGACCGCGTTGCTGACGACGGGCACCAGACCGTACACGATCAGCCCCAGCAGGGTCGGCTTCCAGCCGAAGCCCAGGGCGGGCACGGCCAGCGCGAGGATGGCGAAGGTTGGCACGGTCTGTCCCAGGCCAACCAGGGTCTCGGCCAAGCCGCGCAGGGCTTCCCGCTGCGGGCGCGTGACGACCACGGCAATGGGAATACCGACTGCGACCACGATCACCGTCGAGAGCAGCACCAGTCCCAGGTGGGTCAGGGTCAGACGCCACAGGGGCGGGTCGAAGGCCACTGGAACCTCGCCCAGGTTCAGGGGCCTCAGCACCGTGCCCAGCACACCCGGTAGCAGGCTCAGGAGTAGCAGCGCCGGCCACAGCAGCGCGCCCCACCGCCGACCGGCCCTCACGCGCCCCTGGGTTCATGCGCCCGCAGCGCAGACCACTTGACCGTGCCCACCGGTTCGCCCCCCTGCGTGACGCCCAGGGTATCGGTGCCGTCGCGCAGCATGATGCTCAGGGCGCTGCGGGCGTTCAGAGCCGCGTCGATGCGGGGCAGGTTCTCGGGCACCGGGCCGGGCGTCATGAACTCCGCGACGGCTCGGCCCGCGAGCTGCCGCAGGGTGGCGTCCTCGCCCAGGAACTGGCGCACGAAGTCGCTGGCCGGGCGGTGGATCAGCTCATCGGGCGTCCCCACCTGCTCCAGCCGGCCGGCGTTCATCAGCGCGACCCGGTCGCCCAGGCGCAGGGCCTCGTCGATGTCGTGCGTGACCATCACGACCGTTTTCTTCAGCCGCTGCTGGATCTCCCGGAAGGCGTCCTGCAGGGCGTCACGGGCCAGCGGATCGAGGGCGCCGAAGGGTTCGTCCATCAGCAGCACGGGCGGATCGGCCGCCAGGGCGCGGGCCACGCCCACCCGCTGTGCCTGGCCCCCCGACAGCTCGGCGGGTTTCTTCTCCCGGAAGGTGGCCGGATCGAGGCCCACCAGGGCCAGCAGTTCGTCCACGCGACGGGCGGTCTCGCGGCGGTCACGGCCCAACAGGTCCGGCACGGTCGCAACGTTCTGCGCGACGTTCAGGTGTGGGAACAGCCCGATCTGCTGAATGACGTACCCGATGCCCCGGCGCAACGCCTCCGGGCGAAGGTCGCGGGTGTCCTGGCCCTGGAGCAGCACGCGCCCTCCGGTCGGTTCGATCAGTCGGTTGATCATGCGCAGGGTGGTGGTCTTCCCGCACCCAGACGGCCCCAGGAGTGCCGTGAGCTGCCCGTCGGGAAAGACCAGATCGAGATCGCGGACGGCGTACGTGTCGCCGTAGCGTTTCTCCAGACCCTGTACCTCGATCATAGGTGTCTCCAGAATTCATGTCGGATCATGCGACGCTCCCCAGTCGGCGGCCCAGCAGCTGCTCCAGGCCGCGCAGCAGGGCGTCCACGATGATGGCCAGCACGGCGGCCGGCACCGCCCCCAGCAGGATCAGGTCGGCCGCCGCGCTCTGCAGGCCCTTGAAGATGTACGTGCCCAGGCCGCCCGCGCCGATCAGGGCGGCCACGGCGGCCACGCCGACCAGCAGCACGGCGGCCTGCCGCACGCCGGCCAGCCACACGGGCAGGGCCAGCGGGAGCTGCACGCGCCAGAACCGCTGGCTGCCCGTCATGCCCATGCCGCGCGCCGCATCGACCGCGCCGGGCGGCACGCCCCGCAGTGCAACCACGCCGTTTCGGAGCACTGGCAGCAGCGCGTACAGGGTCATGGCCGTCAAGGCCGGAGCCACCCCGATCCCGCTGATTCCCCACTGGCGCAGCACCGGAAGCGCGTGAGATAGGGCGGACAGCGGCGCGATCAGCAGGCCCAGCAGGGCGAGGCTGGGAATGGTCTGCACAGCGTTCGCCAGCCCCAGCACCGCGCCGGCCACCCGCTCGCGCCCGGCCGCCCACACGGCCAGCGGCGCGCCGATCAGCAGGGCCAGCCCCAGCGCGCTGCCCACCAGCCGCAGGTGTTGCCCGAGCTCCTGCACCCAGCGCGGCCCCTCGTTGCGGCCCTCGACCAGCACGGACCAGCTCGACAGCTGACCGAACAAGACCAGCAGCGCGACCGGGAGCAGCCACGTCCAGGTCAGCAGCTGGGCACGCCGGGTACCCGCGGCCTGCCTGGCCCCGTACACAGCAATGGCCGCCCCGAGCAGGTACAGCCACAGGCCGCTTGCGGCGCTGGCCCGTGCAAACGGGGCCTGTGCGATCAGGGCGGCGTGCGTCCGGTCGCCGAGCAGCCACACACCCAGCACCAGCGCAGCGCCCGCCGCGAGCCACACCATGCTCCGGGCCCGTCGGGCCATCAGGGCGGGCAGGAGGGCAACTAGGAGTGCAGCCACCAGCCAGGGCGTGGGCAGCCGCAGATACTCGCCGGGGGCCAGGCGGTTGGGCCGCAGCAGCACCCAGGGCAGGGCGCTCGCGACCAGCATGGCGGCGCTGCCCAGCCACACCACCGCCTGCACGTCCGCGCGGGCAGACGAGGGGGCGGAGGCCACGCTGGCCCCCGCCCCGCCGCTCCGTGGTGCGAGCACGCTCAGGGCTGATCCCAGAGCGGGAAGGCGTTCACTTGATGAGTCCCTTGGATTTGAGGTATTCGGTGGCGACATCCTGGGCGGTGCGGCCCTCCAGGGCCACCTTGGCATTCAGGCCCTGCATGATCGGTGCACTCAGGCCCGCGAAGGTCTTGTTCAGCAAGTCCGCGATCTGCGGATTGGCCTTCAGGGTGTCCGTCCGAATGATCGGTGCCGGCTGGTATACCGCCTGCGCGCCCTTCGGATCCTTCAGCGCCACTAGCTTCAAGGCACTCAGGGTGCCGTCCGTGCCGTAGGCCATGGCGGCGTTCACGCCGTTCGTGCCGCTCGCCGCCGCCTGCTGGGTCTGGGGGGGCGTGGCGCCGGCCAGTTCCAGTTTCTGGGCGGCCGTGAGTTTGAAGCCGTAGGCAGCTTCGAACGCGGGCATGGTGTCGGGACGGTTGAAGAACTCGGGGCTGCCGGCGATCTTGAACGTGCCGCCGCCCTTGAGGTAGGTGGCGAGGTCGGCGACGCTGGAGAGTTTGGCGCTGGTGGCCAGGGCCTGGGGAACGGCGATGACCCAGGTGTTGTTGACGTTGGCGGGCTTGAGCCAGGTGATGCCGTTCTTGGCGTCGAGCTGGCGGGCGAGGCCGTAGATGGTGCCGGGGTTGCCGGCCTGCTTGGCGCCGATCTTGGCGGCGGGGAAGAGGTAGACGGCGTTGCCGGTGTATTCGGGGTAGACGTCGATCTCGCCGGCGAGGATGGCCTTGCGGTTAACCCCGGTGTCGCCGAGGTTGGTCTTGTCGGTGACGTCGAGGCCGGCATTCTTGAGGGTGAGGAGGATCATCTGGCCGAGGATCTGGGCTTCGGGGTCGAGTTTGCTGCCGACGACGATGGGCTTGGCGGCGGCGCTGCTGGCCATGATCGCTAAGGTGAGGAATAAAAGGCTCTTCATGAGGTCACCGTACGCGCCGTCCGGGTGGACGTCGGGTGGGGGAGATCACAAAACCGCAGCCGACGCTCAGAGATGAAGATTGCGTAAATATTCTGTCCTGAGCCGATTCGGTGCCTGCCACAGGAAGGCCCCCGCAGATCTATGCGGGGGCCTTGTGGAGTCGCTCGGCGTCCCTAGAGGGTGCCCTTGAGGGTACTGGCGACCTTGAAGCGCACCTTCTTGCCGGCAGGAATGGTGATCTTCTGGCTGGTGCCGGGCCGAACCCCGGTGCGCGCGGCCGTGTGTGCCACGCTCAGGGTTCCGAGACCTGGGAGTCCGACGCTCTGGCCGCCCCTGAGCGCCCCGACGATCGCGTCCAGCATCGTGGCGACCGCTTCGCCGGCCTGTTTCTTGTTCAGGCTGGTTTTGTCGGCGACCATGTCGATGATCTGGGTTTTGGCGATCTTGCTGCTGGCAGCGCTGGTGCGTTTCGGGGCGGCTTTGGCGACGGGCTTCTTCGCGGCGGGCTTGCTGGCTTTGGCCATGCTGAACCTCCAGGCGTGGATTTGAGCTGACGCGCGGCTCAAATGAACGGTAACATACAATTCCCTGCCGTCAAGCCGATCCGGCCGCACTGGGCCGTTCTTTTTCGCCCAATTCTGCTGTCACCGTAAGGACAAAAACGCTGTAGAATCGGCGCGATCCTCACTGGGACGGCGAAAAAATATGAGTATAAGATGTGAAATCGGTTAATCCGACGTGTCAACCGGAGTCCGCAGCGACAGTGTCCGTACCCGCCCGGACAGCGCGTCCAGTGTCCAGAGCCGCCCACGCAGGGGCTCGCCCACCCCTCCAAGCACCTTCAACGCCTCTAGGACCATCATTCCCCCCACCACGTTCGGCAGCGGCCCCAGGATCCCCGCCTCAGCACAGGACTCCGCGTCCCCCGGTTCGGGAAACACGTCTCGCAGGCCCACGTCCGGCCCGAACACGCTGAGCATGCCGCTCGTTCCGGCCGCCGCGCCCCACACCCACTCGCGGCCGACCCGCCTACAGGCATCGGCGATGGCATAACGCGCCTCGAAATTGTCGGTCGCGTCGATCACCAGGTCTGCTGCGGCCACCAGGGCGTCCGCGTTGTCCCCGGAGAGCGGCGGCACCACCCGCACCCGCACGTACGGATTGATCGCCTGAGCCCGCGCCGCCGCCACATCGGCCTTCGCGCGGCCCACGTCCGCCACCGAGTACAGGGTCTGCCGGTGCAGGTTGCTCAACTCGACCCGGTCGCCCTCGCAGATCACCAGCGTGCCCACGCCGGCGCCCGCGAGCTGCGCGATGATCGGACTGCCCAGGCCGCCCGCCCCGACCACCAGCACCGTGGCCGCCCGCACGCGCTCCTGCGCGCCCGCATCCAGCCACTCCGGCACCAGCAGGGGCCGCGAGTAGCGCCGCAGTTCCGCGCGGGACAGCGCCCCGGTGTGCTCCGTTCCAGACATGCGGCCCAGTGTAGGGCGCGGTGTGGGGCGTGCCCGTAGAATGCAGCGCGTATGCCCGCCCTGCTGTTCGTCGCCGTCGCGTCCTACCTCCTCGGATCGCTGGTGGCGGGCGTGTTGTACTCCCGCGCGCGCGGCGAGGACATCCGGGGCCGTGACCTGCCCGGCGGCAGCGGCACCTACCGCCAGTACGGCGTGGGCGCCGCCATCCTGGTCACGGCGTTCGACATCCTCAAGGGCGTGCTGGCCGCCGGGCTGGCCCTGCACTTCACGCCGCAGGCCACCTGGGTCGCCATGCTGGGGGTCGTCCTGGGGCACTGCTACCCGCTGTACTTCCGGTTCCGGGGCGGTGGCGGGATCGCGCCTCTGCTGGGCGCACTGCTGGTCGTGGCGCCCATTACGCTGGCCGGCATGCTCGGCACCGCCCTGATCCTGATTCCGCTGTACAGGGCGACCCTGCAAGCCAGCGTGAAGCTGAACGCTGTGCCCTTTGCCACGGCCATCGCCGTGCCGGTCGGCCTGTTGCTCGCCACGCGCTACGGCGGCCTGCCGGATCTGCTCGCCGGGGGAGGGGCCATGGCCGTGCGGGCCGGGCACCTGCTGGCCCGCCCGTCGCCGCGACCCGTGCCGGAACCGGGTGCAGAGGCGGAACGCCCATGACCGCCCTGCGGTGGCTGCCGCTCCTGCTGGCCCTGCTGACGGTGTCCGGACAGGCTGTCCCGGTGCTGGAGGGCCGCACCCTCAGCTTCGAAGACGGTCCGCGCGTCGTATGGCAGCGCACCTACCCGGCGGCCATGGGCGACCTGAGCGGGCCCCTCCAGGTGGGCAGCGTCACCTACCTGGGGGCGGGCCCCAGCGTGTACGCCCTGAGCAGTGCCGGCAGCGTGCTCGGCCGCGCCGATCTGCCCGGCCTGGTGACCTCCATCGACGCTTCCGGCGGCGCAGTCCTGGTCACCACGCAGGAGGGCAGCCTGACCGAGCGCTACACGCTGGACACCACTGACGGTCTGGACGTGCGTGAACGCGTGGTGCTGCCTCCGGATATCCGCGTGACCGGCTGGCTGGCCCGCGTGGCCGACACCATGCCCGCCGCGCTGCTCGCCCAGGCGGTTCGGGCCGATCCGACCAATCCCTTCCTGGCCCTGCGCGAGGCGCACGCCGCCCAGGCGGATCCGTACCGGGCCCTGAACAGAGTCCGGCGGGCCCTGGCCGGGCCGCTGCCCTTTCCCGCGTGGGTGCAGCTGGCCGCCCGACTCGACCGGGACGGGTACCCGGCCGCCGCCGATCTCGCGCTGGGCCGCGCCCTGAAGGACGCCGCCGCGCGCGGCCTCGACCCGGAACTGTCGGTCAGCCGCGCCGCCCTGTCGGCGTACGGGAATCCGAGTGGGTACGTGGGCACCCTACTCGCCCAGAACCGCTTGGCCCGCGCGGACGTCTGGATGCGCTACCTGCGAGACCTTCACCCCCGCTTCGAGGGTGGGCCCGCGCTGTACGAGCGGTACGCCCGCGTGCTGGACACGCAGGGCCGCAGCGGCGAGGCCGAGCAGTGGCGGCAGTTCACGCGCTCCCTGAACGCCGGTACCCTGTACAACCTCGGGCCGCAGGGCCTCCGGAGCGTGCGGGATGCCGCCCGACTGGTCACCCTGACGCTGGCGCTGGCGCTGGTCGCCGCGCTGCTGGCCTTCCAGGCCCGGGCGTGGACGACCCAGAGTGCCGACACCGCGCCGCTGGGCGGCCGCTGGCGCTCCTGGCTGCGCCACCCGCTGGCCCGTGCCCGGCGCGTCACGGTGGCCTACACCTCGCTGGGCGAGCGGCTGCTGCTGGCCCTGCTGGCCGCCGCGCTGGTTACGGGGCTGGCCGGCTGGCAGTGGGCCAACCAGGCCAGCGCCGCGCTGCACGCCCCCGCCCTGAACCTCGGCACCTACGGCGGCGGGTGGAGTGGAGCCCAGCTGGCCGACCTGAACCTGCGCCCCGGCCCGGACGCCGCGCTGCTGGCGGGCCTCGCCGCGCACCTGGACGGCGACGACGGCGCGGCCCGCGACGCCTACACCCGCGCGCTGCCGGACGCCTGCGCGCAGAACAACCTGGGCGTGATCGCGCAGGGCCGGGGGGACGAAGCGCAGGCCCGCGACCGTTACCGCGCGGCGCTGTCGGCCCGGCCGGATCTGGCCGCTCCTGCCTTCAACCTGGGGCTGAATCCGGCGACGCCTTCCGCCACGTTCCAGCGCACGTACCGCCCTGGGCAGCCCAGACTGTGCTACCCAGACGAGCGCAGCCTGACCCGCGCCGTGACCGGCGACCTGAGCGTCACGCTGGGCGGTCTGCTGAGGTCGCCACAGGATCTGTTCACGGCGGGCGCGGGCCGCAGCGTACGCCTGGGCACTGTGCTGTCCGGCGCGATCCTGCTGTCGGCCCTGCTGATCCTGTCGCTGCTGCTGCCGCGCGCTACGCTGGCCCTGCGCCGCTCCCGACCGTTCGCGTACCGCGCGCTGGGCCTGTTGCTGCCCGGGACGACCCTGCTCGACAGCGCCTGGGGCGGCGTGCTGCTCCTCGCCTGGAGCGCCGCCGTGGCCGCGCTGGCTCCACGCAGCGGACTGGTGAGCTTCCCGGATCTGCCGACCCTGACGGGCGCGGGCGGGCAGGCTGCCGTGCTGGGCGCCCTGGTGGTCACCTACGCGCTGAACACGCTGGTGTTCGTGGGTGCGGAAGTCCGGCATGCGCGGCGCGTGCGGCGGGATGCACCCGCTCCGGCCCGCTCCTGACGTGGGCGGGCCGGTGAGCGGCGCGGCCTGCTAGCTTGAGCGCATGGAGCACCCTGCATGAAGCTGGTGGTCGGCGTGACCGGCGGCAGCGGCATTCCCTATGCCCTGGACACCCTGCGCTCCCTGCACGCGGCCGGTGTGGAGACGCACCTGGTCGTGTCCAGCGGGGCCAAGCGCGTGATGAGCGCCGAGGGGGGTCCCACCCTCGCCGACCTGAGCGCCCTGGCGACGCACGTCCACGACGACCGCGACCTGGCCGCCAGCATCGCCAGCGGCTCGTACCGCACACAGGGCATGCTGATCATTCCCTGCTCGGCAGGAACGCTCGCGAAGGTCGCGCACGGCTTCGCAGACACCCTGCTGACCCGCGCGGCCCACGTGACGCTCAAGGAACGCCGGCCGCTGGTGCTGGCCCTGCGGGAAGATCCGCTGCCCAGGCCGGCCCTGCTAAACGCGCTCGCCGCGCACGACGCCGGGGCGACCATCATGACGGCCAGCCCCGGCTTCTACCACGCGCCGAAGGACGTGGCCGACCTGCTGCACTTCGTGACCGCGCGCGTGCTTGACCAGTTCGGGCTGGACACGCCGGACTTCCGTCGCTGGGACAGATCCGGGAGCCCTTGAGAACCGTGCGCACCGCCGCCCTGATCCCCGCCGCCGGGGCCGGCACACGGCTGGGGCAGGGCCCCAAGGCCTACGTGAGCGTGAACGGCCGCAGCCTGCTCGCGCGCAGCATCGACGCGCTGCGCCCACACGTGGACGAGGTGATCGTGGCCCTACCCGCCGGTCATACCCTGCCGGAGGAAGCGGGCGTGCGCGTGATCGGCGGCGGCGCGACCCGCCAGGACACCGTCCATGCCCTGCTGCGCGCCACCACGGCCGAGGTCGTCCTGATTCACGATGCCGCCCGGCCCTTCCTGGGTGCCCAGACGATCAGGGCCCTGCTGGCCGCCGTGCCGGAGACCGGCGCCGCCACGGCCGCCCTGCCCGTCGCGGACACGCTGGTGCGCGCCACCCCCGGAGGTGAGTGGGGCATACCGGTGCTCCGCGAGGGCCTGTGGGCCGTGCAGACCCCGCAGGCCTTTCTCCGCACGCTGCTGCTCGCGGCCCACGAACTGGCCGTGGCCGATGGACACGCCGCCACCGACGATGCGGGCCTGATCGCCCGGCAGGGCGGCGCGGTCAGACTGGTGCCCGGCGACGCCCGGCTGTTCAAGGTCACCACGCCCGCGGATCTGCCCCTCGCGCAGGCGGTGGCTAGGGTGTGGGATGCTGAGGATCATGCCTGATGTGCCCTCCGCTGGCGCCGCCACCTACTTCGCGCCCGCCAAGGTGAACTTGGGGCTGAGCGTCCGCGCGCTGCGGGCCGACGGCTACCACGACCTCCACACCCTGCTGGTGCCGCTGCAGGTGGGCGACGACCTCAGCATTGCCCCGGCGGCCACGCTGACGCTGGAGGTGCACGCTTCGGGGGGGCACGGTGCCGACCTGCCCACCGATGACCGGAACCTGGTGTACCGCGCGGCCCGCGCCTACCTGGACGCGGCCGCCATGACGCAGGGCGCGCACCTCACGCTGCACAAGCGCCTGCCGGTGGCGAGCGGGCTGGGTGGCGGCAGCAGCGACGCCGCCACCACCCTGATGGCCCTGGCCCGCCTGTATCCGGCGGGACTCGACCTGCACGCCCTGGCCCGGACGCTGGGAGCCGACGTGCCCTTCTTTCTGCTGGGCCGCGCGGCCGTCGCGGAGGGCACCGGCGAGATCCTGACGCCCCTGCCCGTGCCGCGCACGCCGCTGGTACTCGTGAATCCCGGCGTGGAGGTCAGTGCCCGCGACGCGTACCTCTGGCTGGATGCCGAGGAGACCACCACCCCGCCGCTGGACATCGACGAGGTGCTCGCCACGCTCGCCGACGGGCGGCCCGTGCCGTACCCGAACGCGCTTCAGGAACCGGTCGCGGCCCGTCACGCGCCCATCCGGGAGGCGCTCCAGGCCCTGACGGACGTGGGCCTGCGGTCGCCGCTGATGAGTGGGTCGGGCAGCACCTGCTTTGCCCTGGCGGCCAGCGAGGACGCCGCGCACGCGGCCGCGCAGGCCATCGCGGCGGGTCACCCGGACTGGTGGGTTCAGGCCACCTGTACGCTGTAAACTGCTCCTGCCCGACCATGTCACGCCCATCCGCCGCGTCCTCGCCGTGCAGGTGCGCCCTGACCGGCCCGCTGAACTGGTCGACGTGCGGGACTGACTTCATGTGCAGTTCCGCGGAGTGGGATAGAACGGTGCGTGCGGGTTTCCCCCCATCATGAATGACGTGACGCTCAGGAGGGTGGCTTGAAACGAGACGGATTCGTGCTGATCGCGGTGCTCTCCATGGCCGTCCTGGTCGTGATGCTGCTGGTCGTGGCGTCCACCTTCGCCGTGTCGGCCCGGCAGTCCGTGGCGGCCGAAGCGCAGAAGATCCCCGCGTTCTACGCCGCGAACGCTGGCCTGGAACGCGCCGTGGCCCGCATCGACGCCTACCTGGGCGCGAGCGGCAGCCGCTACGTGAACAGTCGCCCGGACGTCGTGGCCAACGAGGTGGCGAATGTCCTGCACCTCAGTGATCTGACCTCGGGTGCGGAACTGCCCGGTGGTGCGTTCGCTGTGCACGGCACCGCCGACGGCGGCAGTGTCGATCTCGTGTCGGTGGGAAATGCCCCCAGCGGCGCGAGCCGGTCGATCTCCCTGAAGTACGACGTCTATTACATCCTCAAGACGCTCTCGAACGCCGCCGTGAACACCACCGGGCGTCTGGTCAGCAGCGACCGGCTGGTCGAGGGCAACCCGGCCGCGCCCGTCTCCTCCACGCCTTTCACGATCAGCTGCCGCTCGACGTGCCAGCCCACCGGCACAACTCCCGTCACGTACACTGTGGGCGTCCGCAGCGGCCCCCTGCCCGACGTCGGGGACGTCGTGACACTGGCGTCGCAGCCGGCCACGGATCTGGCCTTCAAGGTGCGGCATGTCGACGCCTTGGCCCACACCGTCGATCTGGCCGCGCTGGACAGCTCGAACACCGCCCTGTCCGACGGTCTGAGCCTCACCCAGACCGCGCGTGGTGCCGCGCTGCTCACCTCGGCCGCGGGCGGCCTGCCCGTGGGGGGCATGGACTGTCAGGCCTACGCCTGCGGTGAACTCGACGTGCGCGCGGATCGGCTGTTCACGGAGACCTTCGGCATCGGCAAGCCGACCTTCGGCGGCGAGATCGGCGCGCATTACGACGCGGACGCGTGCAGCGGCGTGGTGCGCTGGATCGACCTGCCGGAGAGCCCCGCCCCCACCCTCACCCTGAGCGACTGCCCGACGGCCCGGATCGTGGTCGTGCGGGCGCCTGCCCTGGCCGACGTCCCCGGCGGCGCGCCGGTGAACATCACCGTGACCCTCGCCCCGGGCAGCGTGTTTCACGGCCTGCTGTACGTGATCGGGACGCACGACCTGAGCGCCAGTTCGGCCAGCGACCACCTGCCCACCGGCCCCGGCTCGAACGTCACCCTGAGTGCCACGGACGGGTCCTTCGTGGGCAGCGTGCTCGTCGAGAATGCCGTGACGGACGCGCTGAACGCCGCCCGCACGACCACCCTGAGCGGCACGACCACCGCGCCCCCCGCCGCCAACCGCTGTGCCACGCCCAGCGGAGCGACGGGCGCGTCCACCTTCTGCTACGACCGCAGCATCCTGAGCAGCCTGCTCAGCGGGCTGAACGCGGCCCTGCCCGAGTCCGCGAAACCCAGGGTGGCGGTCGCCCGGTATTCGTGGGCGGAGAACGGCCATTGACGCGCCCCCGCGCCATGGGCCACGGCGGCGTGACCCTGCTGGAACTGCTGATGGTGCTGGCCATCATCGGCATCCTGGCGGCCCTCGGAATCAGCTCCTACCTGCGCTGGGCGCAGCGGGCGCAGGTCGACGCGGCCGTGGCCGAGGTGCAGCGGATCGTCACGCAGGCCAAGGCCCGGGTGCGCACCACCAACCAGGACATCACCCTGAGGGTGGACACGGCGGCCCGCACGATCACGCTCATTCAGGCCGCTGGCTACAGCGCGGTCTTCCCGGTGGGGGCCAGCAGCCTGGGCCTGTGCCAGCGCACGGTGGTGGGCGGGAGCGAGACCTGCACGGCCACCACCACGGTCACCCTGAAGGCCCCCTTCGGCACGCTCGCCACGGACCTGCTGTTCACCGTCAGCCTGCCCAGCGTGAGCCGTGACGCGTACCTGCTCGGCCCCACGGCCCTGCTGAAGGTGGTCACCCCGTGACGACCCGTTCCCACGTGCGGGGCCTGACGCTGGTGGAGGTGCTGGTCGCCATCGCCATCCTGGCCATCGTGATCGCCCTGTCGGCGGCGATCATCACGTCCCTGACCACCAACAGCCACTCGCGCACCCGGCTTGGCGTGAACCAGGCCGCGCAGCAGTACATCGAGGTCATGACCCGTGACTGGCTCGACCCGCACCGCTTCGGCACGGTCAGCGCTTCGTCCCCCCGGCCCGCCACGCTCGGCGGCTACACCTGGGAAGTCACGGCCTGCGAGGTCACGGTGCCCACCGACACGGCGGCCACCAGCGCCTTCCCCTGCGCCGCGCCTCCCCAGACGGTCACCTTCACGGAGAGCACGGCGGCCGCCGCCACCCTCACTCCCTCGCCCGCCGCGAACTTCATGCGCCTGACGGTCACCTATAGCCCCACCGGCAGCGGGCAGCCTCTGACGACCAGCACGGAATTCTCCCGCCGATGAACCGCGTCGCGGCCTTCACGCTCATCGAACTGCTGGTCGCCATGGCCATCGGCGTGCTGATCCTGGGCCTGGTCTTCGCACTCGTGCAGAGCACCAGCCATGTCACTCAGCAGAGCGTGAGCACCTCCGCCGGGATCGAGCACCTGCAACAGACCTCGAACGTCGTGGCCGACGACGTGCGCCGCGCCTACACGCTGCTGCCCCCCGGCCAGGCCGCTCCGGTGGGAACCGACGCCACGGGAGCGCCCGCAGTCGCCGGCCCGGATCTGCTGGCCCTGGTCGTCCCGGCGGATCCGGGCGGCTCCTGTACCACCGCCTTCGAGTACATCGTGTATTACGTCGTGCTGCGCAGCAGCGTCACCAGCGGCAGCGTGTGGTCCACCCTGCCCACGGATCCGGCCAACGCCGACAAGCGCGTCCTGATGCAGTACCGGGCCTGCACGCCCGGCGGCACCCTGCCGAGCGCCGCGCCAGCCGGCGGCCTTGTCCGGGTCGTGGCCGACCTGCTCGGCACCGCGACCTTCGACACCTGCTGTGAGACCGCCGTCGATCACGCCCGGCAGGTGACGCTCACCCTGGCCGCCGCGCAGACCATCGGGAACCAGACGGTGACATCCCGAACGATCACCACCGTGGCCGTCTCCCGTAACGTCCCGTCCAAGTAACCCCCTGTGGCGGCGTCCACCTGGGGTGATCCCTAGCCGGGTCGTGGGAAAGGGCCGCTGGGCGCGCCGAATCCTGACCGCATGCGGCCCGGCGGGGGTCTTTAGCTTTCGGTGGGGTAAGGGGCGGGTAAGTTGACAGTCCCTACGGTGTCCTCAAGGCCAGCGGTTGTGCTGGCGGGCTGCCCGGACTGTTCGTCACGCTACGTCCGGGTGACCGGGAGTGCGCTGCTCATGACGCTATTGGATCCTCCAGACCACGACAACGGGTACCTCTTCGTGCAGGCGGTGGAGTTCCCGCAGGTGCTGGCCCTGCCGCAGCGCCAGTCCGTGCCGGGGGGCGACGTACTCACCTTTCGCTTCTCGAACGGCTACGGCGCGGTGGTGACGCGGGCCCTGGGCGTGGCGCTGGAGTCGGCCTTCGAGTTCGGGGTGCTGGACTGCACCCTGGCGGAACCGAGGTTGACGGTGCAGCCGGGCGTGTGTGCGTCGGTGGTGCAGGGCGCGTCGTACGAGCAGGTGGCGGCGCTGCTGCCCCTCGCCGAGACGCTGCCGCTGCACCCGGCGTGGCAGCACTCGCTGATGTCGCTGGAGGACGAGGAGTTCTAGCGTCAGCGTGAAGTCCAGGGGCCGCCGGGATGCACCCGGGCGGCCCCGTTTGCTGGAGCCGCCGCTATATTGAACCCAGTCCAATTGGCTGGAGGTTCGAATGACGACGGGAACGGTGACGCGGCAGAGGTCGCGTGTGGCGCGCTTCGGGTGGGGCGTGGTGTGGGCGGTGGCACTGATCCTAGCGCTGCTGCTGGCGGCGGTGCTGTGGCTGCGGAGCACGTCGGCCGCCCGCGTGTCCGGAACCCTGGACGTGCCGGGCGTGTCGAGTTCCGTGACGGTCACGCGTGACCAGTGGGGCGTGCCGCACATTCGCGCGGCCACGGACGAAGACGCCCTGTTCGCGCTGGGCTTCGTGCACTGGCAGGAGCGGGCGTGGCAGATGGAATTCCAGCGCCGGGTGGCGCAGGGTCGCCTCTCGGAGGTGCTCGGCGCGGCGGCCCTGCCGCAGGACAAGTTCCTGCGCACCTGGGGCTTCCAGCGCGCGGCGGAGTCGGCCCTGCCGGCCCTCCAGCCGCGCACCCGGCAACTGGTGAGCGCCTACACGGCCGGCGTGAACGCGGCCATGCGGCAGGGCAAGATCGCGCCGGAATTCCGCATTCTGGGCTTCACCCCGGCGGCCTGGACCGACGTGGACAGCCTGTCGTGGAGCAAGCTGATGGCCTACGACCTGGGCGGCAACATGGACGACGAGGTGCTGGGCAGCCGCGTGGTCAAACGCCTGGGCACCTCGGGTCTGGCCCAGGTGACCGCGCCGTACCCGAAAGGCGCCCCGACCATCCTGAGCGCGGACGAGGTTGGTCACGAGAACCCCGTCCCGGCGCGCACCTCGGGCGGCGTGCTCCTGCCGAACGAGGCCCTGTCGGCATTGCGGGAACATCTCGCGGCGGCGCGCGCCCTGGGCCTGCAACCGGTGCCGGGCAAGGGCAGCAACGACTGGGTGGTGGCGGGCACCCGCACGGCGAGCGGCCGGCCGATCCTGGCAGACGACCCGCACCTGGCCCTGACCAGCCCGATGCTGTGGTACCTGGCGGACGTTCAGGGCAACACGCTCCACGCGATCGGCGCGAGCATTCCGGGCCTGCCGGGCATCGTGATCGGCCGCAACGACCGCGTGGCGTGGGGAGTCACGAACGTGAACCCGGACGTGCAGGATCTGTACGTGGAGCCCGCCGGCGTGAAGCTCACATCCCGCACCGAGGTGATCCGGGTCAAGGGCGCGCCGGACGTCTCCCTGGTCGTGCAGGAGAGCGCGCATGGCCCGATCGTGAGCGGCGCGGGCGCGGCCGGGGTGGGGGAGCGCGTGGCCCTGAAGTGGACGGCCCTGCAACCGGGCGACACGACCATGGACGCCTTCCTGAACCTGAACTACGCGCGGAGCTGGACGGACTTCACGGCGGCCCTGTCGCGCTACGTGGCCCCCAGCCAGAATTTCGTCTACGCCGATGTGGACGGCAACACCGGCTACTACGCGCCGGGCCGCGTGCCCGTCCGCCGGGGCTGGGACGGCTCGCTGCCCGTGGCCGGTGACGGCCAGCACGAGTGGCAGGGGTACATTCCCTTCGCCCAGTTGCCGCACACCCTGAACCCCGCCGACGGCCTAGTCGTGACGGCGAACAACCAGGTCATGCCGGACGCGGGCGCGCTGGGCACGGTGCGCAACTGGGCCGAACCGTACCGAGCCGAGCGCATCACGCAGCTGCTCCAGGCCAAACCGACGGGCCTCACCGTGGCCGACGTGCGGGCCGTACAGCTCGACACCACCAGCCTGGTCTGGCGGGACTTCCAGAGCGTGCTGCTCAAGGCCACCCCGGCCGACGCGGCCGCAGCGGCGGCCCTGGATCTCCTGCGCGGCTGGGATGGCAACGAGACCACGGCCAGCGTGCAGGCCACCATCTTCGAGGCGTGGCTGATGCAGCTCCAGAAGATGGCCCAGGACGAACTGGGCGACGCCACCACCATGAACAGCCTCAGTGTCCTGAACCAACTGAAGGCCGACGGCGAACTGTGCCGCAACGAGGCCGGAAATGTCCCCGACTGCGCCACCGAACTCCGCACGACCCTGTCTGCTGCCGTGACCGACCTCACGGCCCGGCTGGGCAGCGATCCTGCGAAGTGGACATACGGCCGACTGCACACGGTCGCCAGCAACCACCGCGCCTTCGGCGAGGTGCCCGCCCTGGCATGGCTGTTCAACCACGCCGCGCCCACGCCCGGCGGCACGAACACCGTGGACGTGGCCCGCCCCGAGGCCGGCACCTTCCGGCAGACGCACGGCCCCAGCTACCGGCAGATCATCGACCTTGCCAACCCGGACGCCAGCGTGTATGTGGGCAGCCTCGGGCAGGGCGGCAACCCCCTGGGCGACCATGTGGCGGATCAGCAGGGCAAATGGATCGCCGGGGAGTACCTGCCCATGAGCACCCGCCCGGCCGACTGGGGCCGCGTCCAGACGCTCACGCTGCAACCTGCACGCTAGAGCCGTCATTTGGCAGGAGACGAGGACACCCCGCGGCGGCCTTCTGAACCCCCCCGGCTCACCCGGATCATCCCGCCCGCCAGAAGTTCCCGCTCTCGGCGGATCGGGCTGACCCACACGGCGGCCGCTCGCCCTGCTTTTGCCCATCCTTTCAGGGGCTAGACTGCCGGCATGGCCGAACTTGACCGCGTGCGCGAGGCCCTGCGCGCCAGCATGACCTCCTGGGCGACCCTGGAAGTGCGGGGCGACCAGGCCCGCGTGATCCCCGCCCCGGACGTGGACGCCCTGGCCGCCCACCTCGAACGCCTCGATCCGCAGTGGGAACTCGCGTGGGCCTGCGACAGCGTGCAGCCGCCCGTGGTGCGGGCCCGCCTGACCCTGCACGGCACCCACCGCGAGGGCCTCGCCACGGCCCACACCCTGCACGACGCCAAACTGGCCGCCCTGGCCGACGCCGCCCGCACCTACGGCGTGGCGCCCGCCGGCGAGCCCGCGTGGGTGGAATACGACCCGGATGACGGCGCGAACACTACGGATCTCGACGCCGAGGCGCCCCTGCCCGCCGACACGGCGCCGCGCGCCCTGCCGCCCGAACCGCCCCGCGACCCGCAGATGGAAAAAGCCCGCCGGCACATCGAAGACCTGCTCGAGCAGCTCAAGGTGGCCGGTCGGGGTGGCGACGCCGCCCGCATCCTGATGCGCGGGTACGGCGAGACGCTCGACGAGAGCCGCGCCATCTACAAGGAACTCCAGGCGCTGCTCAAAGGCTGAAACGAACTCCGATGCTCGCCTGCGGCCCGTGGTCGGGAGTCCGGACGTGGAACAAAATGCAGGCTTCGCTGAGACTTGGGACTCCTGCGGCCTCCCGGTGAACCCTTCCCAGCGTTCCACCAGCCGGATACACTGGCGGGCGAATGCACAAGTTTCTGGCGTTCGGCGACGTGCATGCCGACTTCGATACCCTGTGGGCCGCCCTGCGCGCGGCCAGTTGCGCTGACGGCTCCCTTCAGCCCACGCCGCCTGTGCTGGCCGGCCTGTTCCAGGTCATCCTGATCGGCGACCTCGTTCATCCCAAGAACGAGCGCGAGTACGCCCGGCTGGCCGGCGTGGCCCGCTTCGACCCGAAAGACCCGGATCACCTCTTCCTCGCGGCGCGTGAGCAGGTCAAGCAACTTGAGGTGCTCAAGGCCTACCAGGAGGCCGCGCCGCACGCCGTGCACATCATCCTTGGAAACCACGACGATGCCGTCCTGAATGCCACCTACGTCCTCGGCACCAGTGGCGGCATCGTGCACAACGAATTCGACCCGGAGCATGGCGGCCTGATGCTCCCGGATCACCTGCGCCTGTGGATGCAGACCTTCCCCCGCGAGATTCGCGTCGGCAACCTGCAGTTCGCGCACGTGTCCCCCCTGCCCGCCCACAGCCACTACGACGACCTGTTCTACGCGGATCACAGCCCCAAGCGCTGGTTCCACGAGACGCCCGAATACGTCGACATGGCGGGCCTGAGCTTCGGCGTCTACGGCCACACCCAGATCGACGACGGCATCCTGATCGACGAGGAACACCGCCTCGCCATGATCGATGCCCTGCACGCCCGCGAGTACCTTGAGCTCCTCGTCGAGCCCAGCGTGGACCTGCCCCTGCAGAGTGTCCGTGCCGTGCCCTTCTGAGCAGACATCATCTGCGCACCTGCGCATTGACAAGACCGGGAAGCGCGGCTATCCTTAACCCCGCTGCTTTTTCGGCAGCGAATCACAATCACCAGCACGGTCCGGTAGTGTAGCGGTTAGCATATCTGCCTGTCACGCAGAAGGTCGCGGGTTCAAATCCCGTCCGGACCGCCACACCCTCCCCGATAGGGGAGCACGGCTAGGTAGCTCAGCTGGTAGAGCAAACGACTGAAAATCGTTGGGTCGCCGGTTCAAGTCCGGCCCTGGCCACCAAGAAACTCCGTCTAGTGCGGAGTTTTTTCATTTATCACAGCAGAGTGGAGTCGCCGAAAAGTCTCCGCCGTATTAGGCTAACCCCCAACGACTCCGTCTGTAAAGGTAGTTGCACTCAGCTGTTAGTCAGATGTAATCCCAGAAGGTGTCGAATACATCTCTGGGGTTGTTTGAGTCCATTTTCTGGTACAGCTTCCAATTAGTACTGAAGTATTTATTGTTATCGCCAATGACTTTCATCGAATCACAAGAGACAACTAGCTTCTCTCCGGGCGGCTTGTTTGTCCCAGACACCTTTTCAAATGCGCTAACACTCAGGCTAGCAGATCCTTCCACAATAACTAATCCGTCTATAACCATAAGTTTAGTATGTACGGCACTTACATCTCTTGATTCTGTGATGACTAATTTCAAGTTTGGATTATCCTTCAGGCTTTTGTAGAGGCTGGCTGAGTACGGATCTAGGGGTCGACTGATTATGCCTCTTATTTTGACCCTCTGAGAAGCGATGTGCAGCGCAGTCAAGAAGGTTGAATCCATATTCCAAGTGGTGAAGTTTATGAAGTTTTCTGCACTTGAAATCATCTCCAAAATTAGAGCTAATGGAGAGGCATTCACTTTATCTACGGGGGTATACGGCGGAAGGTTGATCGCAAGCCCGACTAGCTTACTGAGATTATCCAATTTCTTTATCTCATAATCTGGCATAAGATTGGGCTTGAAGTCGAAGGTTAGATCACATATTGGACAGGAATGCTGTAGTCCTTGTGCTGTTGATTTACTTTCCAATGAGTTTGCCTTATGTTCGGGCGTCCAGGTTGCTGAAAGGCTTTCATACTGACCCACAGACGATAAATCTCCGTATGATTTTCCATAGGTAACAAGAATAGCGGCACATCTTGGGCATAAGATGCTAGGGGGACGCCAAGAAACAAGATTATAGAGATCCATACTCCTCCCTTAAGCGAACGATCGTTTATGATAGCTGCTTGTGTCCTGAAATATAGTTTCCTATGTGCACAAACGGATAGGCTGGTGCCTTTACTGTTTTATTCTTGGATTGATCATCTGTTGAGCATATCAAACATTTGTAGGGGGAGCGATCGGCTCTACAGAGTCAGCACCGATTAGACGACGATAAGACCGAATATCGTCGGCAATAACGAACTGGCCCGCCGGATCTGTTCGGGCGGGCCAGTTCAAAGGCTATTCAGCGGCCTCTGAACTGGCCTGGAGGTGTGACAGCCTGCGTCAGTGCAATCCAGATTCCCGGCAGTAGGTGCTGTCTCTACGTACAAGCGATCAGTAGTAGGGATGAGGCCTGACCCAGTGAAGCCGGAGCGTGGTTAGTGAATGATCAGGTCGTCCAGCTGCCTCGGGTAGAAGGTCAGGAGCTCCATGCCCGATTCCGTGACCAGGATGGTGTCCGAGTGCCGGAAGCCGCCCAGGTTCGGCACGTACAGGCCCGGCTCGACGCTCAGCACCATGCCGGGCTGAAGCACGCGCGGATCGCCCCGGTCGAGGAAGGGGGCCTCGTGGATGCGCTGTCCCAGGCCGTGGCCGACGTGGTGCCGCCAGTACGCCTGAAGGCCCTCCTGGTCGACGTAGGCCTGCACGGCGACGTCCACGCTCGCGCACGTCGCGCCGGGGCGTAGGGCGTCGAAGGCGATGTCCTGAAGTGCCAGCATGTGCGCGAAGAAGGTGCGCTGCTCGGCGGTGGGCTCACCCATGAACATGGTGCGTTCGAGTTCGCTGATGTACCCGCCCACACCCGCGCCCGCCCCGGTCACCAGCGTGTCGCCGGCCTGGAAGCGCACGCCGCTGGTCATGGCGTGCGGCAGCGCGCTGGCGGCCCCGATCTGCCCCCGGTATAGCGCAACCGCGCCGCTCAGCCAGCGGTTCGGGGTGCGCCGCTGCTCGCCGATGGCGGCCACCATGGCAGCGGTCGCCTCGCGGGTTGCCCGTGCCTCCACGTCGGTCTCACTCGCGCCGACCTCGGTGTACTGCTGGAGCAGGCGGTGGGCGTGGTCGCCCCAGCGCACGCTCTCGCGGATCAGGGCGAGTTCTGCCGGGGATTTCAGCGCCATCTGTGCGTCGAGCCCCGGCGACACCCTCAGGATGGTCGCGTCGGGCAGCACTTCGCTGACGGCCGGCCCGCTGTAGCCCATCACGGCCGGGTAGCCGTCGTGATCCACGCCGATCCGGCCGCGGTCCAGCCCCAGCGACTTCAGGTGCGCGGCGAGGCGCTGCATGGGGTGGACGTCACCGGGATACTCGGGGTAGTCCACGACCTGCTCGGCCTGGGCGAAGGCCTGCGCGTGTTCCCGCTCCAGGCGGGGCACGAACAGGTGCCGTTCTCCGCCGGGCAGGAGCAGCAGCGCGATGGGCCGCTCGGTCGCGTGGAACGCGAAGCCGGCGTAATACTGGATGAACTGGTCGTCGAACAGCACGGCGGCGTCAGTGCCCGCCGGCAGGTGCTCGAAGACGTTCTGAGCGCGCTGGGCGCGTTCCTCCTGACTGATCGGCGGGATGGCCGGGGCCGGATCCGTGGTCATGCGGTCACGGACGCCGGCACGTGCCGCGCCAGGAAGTCCCGCACCACGCCCAGGTACCGCTCCTGCTCCTCGACGTGCGGCGAGTGGCCGCTGTGCTCGAACACCACGAACTCGTTGTTGGGCAGGCCGGCGGCCAGCTCCTCGGACGCCTCCAGCGGCGTGATCCAGTCCTCGCGCCCGACCGTGACGAGAACCGGCACCTGGATCTCGTGCAGGCGGCCGGTCAGGTCGTAGTCCGGCTGGTTGCGGCTGAACGCCCAGTTGTGCGTCTCGTACCGGAAGGGAATGCGGGCGAGGCGCTCGGCTTCGGCGGCCGGGTCGCGTTCCACGGTGTAGAGCGGCTGGATCATGCCGAAGCTCTCGCGGAACTCGTCGTCGCTGGCGACCTGTCCGGCGAACAATCTCTCCAGCCGTTCCTGATCCATCGGGAACCCGCTGCTCATGGCGCGCTCCATGCTGGTGTCCTGGAAACGGTTGCTGGCGGCGGTGTCGCGCAGGATGACCGCG
Organism: Deinococcus sp. KSM4-11; assembly: GCF_004801415.1. Taxonomy (NCBI): domain Bacteria; kingdom Thermotogati; phylum Deinococcota; class Deinococci; order Deinococcales; family Deinococcaceae; genus Deinococcus; species Deinococcus sp. KSM4-11. The sequence continues at coordinate 22,385 of NZ_SSNX01000004.1, forward strand.
TGCACGTGTTCCTGGTGGGCCAGCGCGTACTCCAGCGCCAGGAAACCGCCGTAGCTGCCGCCCAGCACCACGATCTTGCCGAGCCCGAGATCCTGACGCAGCGCTTCGAGGTCCGAGACGAACTGCGCGTGCGAGTACGGCTCGCCGGCGCCAGACTCGCCGTTGCCGCGCTGGTCGTAACTGATCAGCCGGAAGGAGTCGGTCAGCGGCTGGAACGCGGCCCAGTCGCCGGCGCGGCTGCCCATGCCGGGGCCGCCGTGCAGGGTCACGATGGCTGTGCCCTGCCCGCCGTCCTCGTAGACCAGCTCCACGCCGTTCACGGTGATTCTGTGGCTCACCGGTACCACGCCTCCTTCAGCACGCGCATGATGTTGCCGCCCACCGCCTTGCCGATGTCCTCGTCGCTGTAGCCGTGCTTCACCAGCCAGCGGACGATGTTCGGGAAGGCCTCGGCGGGGCTCTCGATACCGTCCACGAACGGCACCTTGTCGTAGCTCAGGTGCCCGCGCGACGCGCCGATGGACAGCGCCTCGGTCAGGGCGTTGTGCAGGCCCACGTGGTCGCCGAACAGGACGTCGGGGCCGAAGGCCACGTGGTCGATGCCGACGAGGTTCACGCAGTACTCGAAGTGCTCCATGAACGATTCGAGGCTGTGGCGCGGGTGCTTCTCGGTCAGCGTGGTGTGCGGGGCCGCCTCGATGCCGATCACGCCGCCCTTCGCGGCACACGCACGGATCACGTCGTCGGGCTTCAGGCGGTTGGAGTTCCACAGCGCCCGCGCGCCCGCGTGCGTGATGAAGATCGGCTTGTCGCTCACCTCGATGGTGTCCAGCGCGGTCTGGTCGCCGGAATGGCTCACGTCGATGGCGATCCCGAGCTTGTTCATGCGCTTCACGGCCTGCCGCCCGAAGGTGGTCAAGCCGCCGTCACGCGGTTCCTTGAGGCCGCCGCCGAGCTGGTTGCCCTCGCTGTACGCGATGCCCAGGCAGCGCACGCCGAGTCCGTACAGGATGTCCAGGCGGTCGAGTTCGTTCTCGATCATCGCCGCGCCCTCGATGGACACGATAAAGGCGATCTGGCCGTTCTTCTTGGCGTTCACGATGTCCTCGGTGGTCTTGCAGTGCACCACCATCTCCTGGTGCGCAATGTCCGACAGGCGCATCCCGAGGTCGAAGACGATGTCGTCCCACTTCCACCCGCCGCGCGAGGTGATCATGGCCGTGCCGTTCATCAGGTTGTCGAACACGGCGTCCAGGCCGGACACGCTCAGGCCCTCGTAACCGGTGAAGTCGCGGCCCCAGCGGCGGAATTCCAGGAACTGACTCAGGTCTTCCGGCGCGATGAAGCAGTGGTCGTGCAGCGAGATCATCAGCTGCTCCTGGAACAGCCGACGCACGCGGGCCTCCTGCTCGGGCGTGACCTCCGGGCGGGTGCTCTGCACGCGGTTCAGTTCCTGCGCCAGCGGGTAGACCTTGTAGTCCGCGCCGGGTTCCAGGTACGAGAAGGACTTGTAGCCCGTGTAGTTCTTACGTTGCAGCGGGGCGTCGTGCTGGGCAGTCGGGTCTTTCACGTCAGTCATGGTCTTTCCTCTTGGAACATCGGGTGGGGGGGAAGGCGGTCGGTGCCGGCCAGGGTGCCGAGGGTGCCGGCGGCGAGGCTCGCAGCGGCCGTCAGTCCGGCGGCGCTGAGGTACGAGCTGGCCAGCAGGTGGTACGGATGCCGATCCCAGTCGCCGTACGGGGACGTCACCGGCGGTGGAGGAGACCGCAGGTGCTCCTCAGCCTGGTCGAGCAGCCCGAGGATCTGTGCGGCGAGCTGCCGCAGGCCCACGAAGCCGTAATCCTGCTCCGGTGCGGCTGGCGAGTCGATCCAAGCCGCGCACGCCGAGGGCACGCTCGTCAGGGATGTCAGGTACGTGGCCGTGTCGGCGCTCAGGGTGGCCGCCTCGCTCAGGGCCGCCCTCCACAGGTCTGGGGCCGTCTGGCCCAGGAACACCGGTGCCCCGCTGAGCTCCGGGGTGATAGTACTCAGGCGCTGGAAGCGCTCAGAGGCGGTGGTCAGCGCGTCCGCCACGTCGGCCAGGTCGACGGTGAGTGCCGCTCCCGTGGCCTCGCAGGGCAGCGACCGCTTCCGCCCGGCCTGGTGGAGCAGCGCATTCCCGAAGAGCCGGGCGGCCTCGCCCCAGCCGAGTTGCAGCGCGTCGAACCCGAATTCGGGGTGCGAGCCGAACAGCACCACCGTGCCCTCACCGAAGGCACCGGCGACGACGTTCGCGGCGCGGGTCTCGATCAGGGTGTCCACCAGGGTCGGGGTGGTGCCCGGCAGGCTCCGTTCCCAGGGGGTGAAGGCCGTGCCGGTGCCCTCCACGCGCGTCACGGCGGTCACGTCTGACCCATGCATGGGCGTGAAGCACGGCCCGTTGTAGTGCATGACCTCGAAATGAGGCGGCAGGCTCTTCGTCAGCCAGTGCGCCGGGGCGCTCACCGTGGCGTGCAGGACACCCACGCCGGGCGAATCGAGGCCGCCCAGTCCACCGTCGGCGCCATTAGCGAGGGGAACGTCCAGCAGGTGCAGGGGCACGATGGCCGGATGCTGCCCGGCAAAGCTCGCGGGCACGTTGGCGGGCAGGTACGCCCCGGCGCATGAGCCGATGTACATCCCGCCCCCGGCCACCCAGTCGCGGATCATCCGACTGCCCTCTTCACCCAGCGGAGCCAGCAGGCCGCCCATGCCCAGCAGGCCGCCGCCCGGCATGACCAGCACGTCATACCCGGCCAGGTCGCCCGCCTGGATCTGGGCTGTCGTCAGGGGTTCAGGAACGCCGCCCCACTGCGCGACCAGCGCCGCGTGGTGGTACGCCGAACCGCCCGAGGCGTACAGCGCCACCCGCAGGCGCGGCAGCACCGGGGCCAGCTCGGCCCTCAGCGCCGTCCACCACGCGGGACTGGCGTTCACCGGCTCCTCGGGTCGGTCAGGTCGCGCAGCACGTTGCCGATCAGGTTGAAGCACAGTACCGCCACCGCGATCATCAGCCCCGGATACACCGCCAGGGCGGGCTTGACCCAGAAGTACGTCTGGGCGTTCTGGAGCATGTTGCCCCACGACGCCAGCGGCGGCTGGATGCCCAGTCCCAGGTAGCTCAGGCCGGTCTCGGTCAGGATCGACCACGCGATGCCCAGGGTGGTCAGCACTGCCGTGGCGGGCAGCGCCTGCGGGAAGATGTGCCGCCAGATGATGCGGCTGCTGGAGGCGCCCAGCGCGCGTTCGGCCTCCACGAAGTCGAAGTTGCGGATCTTGGTGACCTCGGCGTGCACGATGCGCGCCACCTGCGGCCAGAAGCCCAGGCCCACGACCAACACCACCACTGGCGGGCTGTTCCCGAGCACGGCCAGCGCCGCCAGGATCAGGAAGAAGCTGGGAATCGCCATGAACGTGTCCACGATCCGCATCAGAACCGTCTCCAGCCAGCCCCGGTGGTAGCCGGCCAGCGCGCCGACCAGCGAGCCGATGCTCAGGGCGACGACCATCGAGATGACGCTGATCATCAGGGTGATGCGCCCGCCGTACATCAGCCGCGCGAACACGTCGCGGCCGAGTTCATCGGTGCCCAGCAGGTGCTGCGCGGAGGGAGCGGCCGTGGTGTTCAGCGGATCGGCCGTGATGGGCGACGCCGTGTACACCAGCGGCCCCAGGAAGGCGGTGAGGTAGAGCAGCGCCAGGATGGTGATCGCCACAAAACCGACCGGGTGCGTGACCAGCCGGGCGACCAGTCCGGCCCGTCGCCGCACCGGACGCTCCGCCGGCACGCGCGCGGTGCCCAGATCGCGGGCCTCAGTCATGACGGATCCTCGGATCGACGAACGAGTACGTGAGGTCCACGAGCAGGTTCGTGACGATCACCACGGCGCCCGCCACCAGCGTGACGGCCATGATGGTGTTGTAATCGCGCCCCAGCGCGGCGTCCACCGCGAGGCGACCCATGCCGGGCAGGCCGAACACGCTCTCGATGATCACCGAGCCGCTGAGCAGCGCCGGCAGGATCAGGCCGACCATGGCGATGATCGGCACCAGGGCGTTGCGCAGGGCGTGTTTGCGGATCACGCGCGGTTCGGTGACCCCCTTGGCCCGCGCGGTCCGCAGGTAATCCATGCCCAGCACCTCCAGCAGCGACGAGCGCGTGAAGCGCACCAGGTTCGGCAGCATCACGAAGGCCAGCACGCCCGCCGGCAGGATCATGTGCTGGAGCCAGCCCACCACCGAGAAGCCCGCGCTCGCGTCGTACAGCCCGGACGACGGCAGCACCTTCCACACCACCGAGAACAGCAGGATCGCCATGATGCCGGTCCAGAAGTCCGGGATGCTCATGCCCAGCGTGGTGATGGCGTTCACCACATGATCCAGCGCGGAGTTGCGGCGCATCGCCGTCAGGATGCCCAGCGGAATGCCGATCACCACCGACAGCAGCAGCGCCGACAGGCCGAGCTGCGCGGTGTTCCCCAGCCGCTGGCGCAGGATCGGGCCGATGGGCTGCCCGCCGTTGAGGGTCACGCCGAAGTTCCCCTGCACCACCCCGCCTGCCCACTGCCCGTAGCGGCTGACGAGCGGCTGGTCGAGGCCCAGCTGTTTGGTCAGCGCGGCGCGTTCCTCGGCGGTCGTCTCGAAACGCGACGCGGCGCTCGGCCCGCCGGGGGCGAGGTTGATAAGGAAGAACGTGATCAGCGAGATCAGGACGAGCACGAGCGCGCCCTGCCCGAGGCGGCGAACCAGAAAACCCAGCATCAGTGCCCTCCTTCAAAGGAGGCGGGCGCGCTGTGGAGCGCGCCCTCTCCGCTTACTTCGTGACGAACCACTCGTTGGCGTACTGGAAGTCGGCCGCCTGCGTGATGCCGCGCATGCCCTGCAGGCGCTTGTTGTACGCGGTGATGCTCTGCGGGTACCACAGGTACAGGTACGGCAGTTCCTTGGCCATCAGCGCCTGCGCCTCGTTGTACACGACCCGGCGGGCGAGGACGCTGCCGGCCTTGCGGCCGTTTTCGAGCAGCGCGTCCAGCTTGGGGTTCTTGTAGTTGGGGATGTTGTTGCCCACGTTCGCGGCCGAGGAGTCGTAGTACGGCAGCACGTCCGGGTCGGCGGGCGTGGACCACCATGCGGCGGACGCCTGGTAGTCGCGCTTGACGATCACCTGCTGGATGTACGAGTTCCAGTCCATGGTCTTGAGGTCGGCCTTCACGCCGATGTCCTTCCAGTACTGCTGTACCAGCAGCGAGATCGGCACGAGCTGCTGGTACGACGCGGTGGGCATGCTGATCACGAAGGGCTTGCCGTCCTTCATCAGCGTGCCGTCCGGGCCGGGCTTCCAGCCGGCCTGCGCGAGCAGCGCCTTGGCCTTGGCCGGGTCGTAGGGGTACTGCTGGACATTGGCGTTGTAGTAGGTCTTCTGGATGGGCGCGATCGGGCCGGTGGCGACCTGTCCGTAGCCCTTCAGGACGCTGGAGATCATGGCCGGGCGGTTGATGGCGTACAGCAGCGCCTGGCGCACGCGGGCGTCCTGGAAGCGCGGGTCGTCCTGGTTCAGGGCCACGAAGTAGTAGATGTTCGAGGTGGCGATGTCCAGCGTGAGGTTCGGGCTGCTCTTGACCCGGTCGACCGTCTCGGGATTGCCGATGGCGATCAGGTCCACGTCGCCGGAGAGCAGCTGGGCGAGCTGGGCGTTGCTGTCGGGCACGACCTTGAAGGTCACGCCCTGCAGTTTGGGCGCGCCGCCCCAGTAGTTCTCGTTGCGCACCATCCGGACGGTCGCGCCGGACACCACCTGCGAGACCTTGAAGGGGCCGGAGCTGACGGGGTTCTGCTTGTTGAAGGCCGTGAACTTCCACGGGTCGGTGACGCCCGCGAACGAGTGCTTGGGCAGGATGCCGGCGTAGTACGCGAGGTACGTGGGCAGCGACGCCCACGGGCGCGACAGGATGAACTCGACGGTGCTGGCATTGACCACGTTGACCTTCGTCACCGCGTTGCGCCACGTGCTGCCCTGGTTCGCGCCGAGTTCCTTCTTCAGCACCAGGTCGTTGAAGGTGAAGGCCACGTCGTCCGCCGTGAGGGGCTGGCCGTCGGACCATTTCACGTTCTTGCGGAGGTTGAACGTCCACTTCAGGCCATCCGCGGACGCCTTCCAGGAGAGGGCCAGATCAGGGGCGGGCTTGAGGTCCTTGTCCCAGCGGGTCAGGCCGGGGAACAGCAGTTCGTTGATGAGGTTGGACTCCACGAAGGCGTTCGGACTCCAGGGATTGAAGGTCGGGTCGGCGGTCGTCACGAAGGTGGCGGTGCCGGATGGATCGGCACTCTGGGCGCGGGCAGCGCCGGCCAGCAGGAGACTCAGGGCCATCAGGGACGTCAGCTTGCCAGTTCGTTTCATACGGGCCACCTCACTTGGGGGGGGACGACAGGGGACGGTTGTGACCGAGCTGGCGCGAGATGCGCTGCGCGGCGGCGCTGATCTCTTCACCGAGTTCCGCGAGGCGGTGCGGCGTCATGCGGGAGGCGGGGCCACCAACGCTGATCGCGCCAATGACCGCGCCACCCGCCCCGAAGATGGGGGCACCAACGCCGCGCGCCTCCTCGTCGATGTCGAGGTCACTCACGGCGTAGCCACGCAGGCGGATCGAGTCAAGTTCGGCCCGGAGTGCCTCGGGGTCGAGCTCGGTATGGGGTGTGAAGCGGGGCATGTCCGGCAGGCCGGTCAGCACGGCGTGCTGTTGTTCCGGCGGCAGAAAGGCCAGCACGGCCTTGGGGCAGGCGCCGGCGTGCAGCGGGGTGCGCCGTCCGGGTTCGGTGACCAGCCGCACCGGGCGCAGGCCGTCGCGGTGATCCACGCTGGTCATCTGGTCGCCGTCGAGCACAAACAGGTTGACGGTCTCGCCGGTCGACTGCGACACCTCGTCCATGAACGGCTGCGCCGCGCTGACGAAGGTGGGCTGCGGCTGCGAGGCGGCGGCCAGCTGATCGACCAGGGTGGTGAGCACAAAGCGGTCGTCTTCGTCGAGCCGGATGAAGCCCACGTGCTGGAGCGTCCGCAGGCAGCGGAACGCCTGGTTGCGGTCGAGATCGAGTTGCTGCGCCAGCTCTGAGGGGGTGTAGCGGTGCGGGGGGCGGCCGAAGACCAGCAGAACTTCGAGGGTGAGGGCGGCGGATTGAATGAGGTAGCGCGGAACATCCCTGGTCGACTGGGTCACCCTGGCCTCCTGGTTGATCTTCTCAAACCGTTTGATAGATCCTAACGGTCACCACAGTCCAGCGCAAGGCCCACGGCGAAACGCCCAGGCCAGCGATGTAGACAAGCCGCTCACCGTGCCCCGGCAACCGGCGAACGCGACGACCTGCCCTGGGGGCTCTGAGGGTTCCGGATTCTCTCCAGGAAAGGAGGCGACGGCCGCTGATCATGGCCCGGTCATGGGGCGTTGCCTACCCTGCACTTACTTCGACTGGTGAGTGACCGCGTGGTCGGCATCTCTGGGCGAAGCGCACACCCTCGGCGGCGTCCGAGTCCAGCTCCCGGCCGCCCTTCCTGGAGAGACCTGATGAGTCCTTGACCTGCCACCTCCCAGCGGTTCAGCGCCTCGCGTGAAGGCACGGCCACGGATCGGCCTGTTCCTGAAGGCAGTGGCGACCGTCAGCGGTAAGTTCCGCGATCTTCGTTGGGGCCCAGCTCCGGGAAGCCAGCGGTATCGGAGGAAGGCATGTTCGATGGAGTCACCCGGCGGCTGACCGACTGGGCCACCGCGCAGGGAGCGAGCACCGTGACGTCGGCCTCAGAGACGCCGCCAGACGGTCAAGCGTCGGCGCAGCTGACCCTGCTGGCGATCCTGCCCTTTCCGCCGCCACGGTCACAGACTCGCGCGCCGCTGCGGTTCCGGCTGCGCTACCTCGTCACCTGCGCGCCGAGCTCCACGCCTGCCGCGGAGCACCTGCTGGGCCAACTTCTGGTTCGGGCCATGCAGGAGCCGGACTTCCAGGTGGAACTGGGCGACCCCGCCCCGGAGCTGTGGACGGCCCTGGGCTGGCGGCCCCAAGCGGCCTTCTGGCTGCTCGTCCCCGTCACTGTGCCGCTGGAACAACCGCACGCTCCATTGGCGCGGGAGCACGTGCTCAGCGTGCAGTCCTCCGGGCGGGTCTGGCGGCGTGGCACCGTCACCGACGCGCAGGGTCAGCCGGTGGCCGGTGCGCGTGTGCAGCTGGAGGGCGCGCCGGAACCGCTGTACACGAATCCGGCCGGAGAGTTCGAACTGGCCGCCCGCCCGGAAGACACCCTGCACGTCGCGGCCGTCGTGGGCGGCCAGGTGCAAGAGGTGCTGGCCCAGCTACCGGGGCGGGAGACCCCGTGGCCGGTGCAGGTGCCGCCGCCCGAGCAGACCGCCTGATCCGCCCACTCTTCCCGTTCGCTGGTTGTCCTAAATAAAGGAGTATCCATGCCGAATTACCTTGCGCCGGATGTCTACGTCGAGGAAGTGCCGGGCGGCCCACGGCCCATCGAGGCGGTCGGAACGAGCACGGCCGCGTTCATCGGCGTGGCGCCGGACGCCGGCGCGCTGGCGCAGGACATCCGCGCGGTCACGAACTGGTCTGAATTCCAGCGCCTGTACGCCTGGGCGGGGCAGGCGAGCACCGACCTGTCGCAGGCGGTCTTCGGCTTTTTCCAGAACGGCGGGCAGCGCTGCTACGTGGTGAATACCGGGGCGTCGCGCGATCTGCCGGCCGCCCTGAACCTCGTCGCGCAGCGGGACGACGTGGCGATTGTGGCCGCGCCGGGCTTCACGGACGCGACCAGTTACGATGCCCTGCTGAGCCACTGCGAGGGCCTGGGCGACCGGGTGGCGATCCTCGACGCCGCGCACGACGTTCCGGACGTGATGGCCCTGACCCAGGTGGCCCGCCCGGCCCCGGCCGCCCGCACTGGAGCGGACGCGCCAGCCCGCGACGGTGCTGACCGACCGCCGCCTGGCGAACTGCACGGCCTGCGCCCCCGGCAGTCCGACGACGGCTACGGCGCCGTGTACTTTCCGTGGCTACGGGTGCGCGACCCGGTGAACCCGGCCGCGCTGGTGGACGTGCCGCCCAGCGGGCACATGGCGGGCATCTGGGCGCGCACGGACGCCACGCGCGGCGTGCACAAGGCCCCGGCGAACGAGGCAGTGCGCGGCGCGCTGGACCTCACGTACCACCTCACGCGCGCCGAGCAGGAACAGCTGAACAGCCACGGCGTGAACTGCGTGCGCTTCTTCTCCACCGAGGGCGTGCGGGTGTGGGGCGCGCGGACGGTCGCGGACAGCGCCAGCGAGTTCCGCTACCTGAACGTCCGGCGGCTGTTCAACATGATCAAGGAGTCCATTGCCGTGAGCACGCGCTGGATCGTGTTCGAGCCGAACGACGAGACGCTGTGGAAGTCCATCCGGCGGGACGTGAGCGCTTTCCTGTTGCACCAGTGGCGGGACGGAGCGCTGATGGGCCGCACGCCGCAGGAGGCGTTCTTCGTGAAGTGCGACCGGGAAACCAATCCGCCCGAGGTGATCGACGCCGGGCAGGTCGTCACGCTGATCGGCGTGGCCCCCGTGAAACCGGCGGAATTCATCGTGTTCCGCCTCAGCCAGATGGATCAGCGCAGCGACACGCAAGGGCTGGGTGAGTGAGCGTGCCGGATACTCTCGATCCGTACCGCAGCTACAACTTCAAGATCGTCATCCAGGGCGTCGTGGAGGGGCACTTCACGCAGTGCAGCGGCCTGGGCGTGCGCCTGGGCGTGATCCGCTACCGCGAGGGTGGCAACGGGCAGGTTGCCCGCGCGCTGCCGGGCCGGGTGGAGTACGCGGACGTGGAACTGAAGTACGGCCTGACGAAGTCGCGTGAACTGTGGGACTGGCTGATGACTGCCGTGCAGGGCGAGGTGGTGCGCAAGAACGTGTCCATCCTGATGCTGGACGCGCAGGGAACGCAGGAGGTCATGCGCTGGAACCTCGTGAACGCGTGGCCGTCGCAGTGGCGCGGCGCGGTGCTGGACGCCATGAGCCAGGAGGCCGCGCTGGAGCACCTGACACTGGTGTACGACACCCTCGAGCGCGCATGAAGGTGCCACGCCCACCCAGACCCCTGCGGCTCTGGCTGCGCCGCTGGGCGGTCGAGGCCCTGCGCGCCGTGGACTCTTGGGAGGAGAATGACCCCGTTCCGGACCGGCCTGGGGTGCCGGAAGCATGGCTGGAGCGCGTCCGCGGGGCGTCGGGGATTCGCTGGATGCAGGCGGGGGAGAGCGCCGCGGTGTCGGGGCCGGCCGGGCCGGAGCGTGGCTTCACTGTCAGCGCGGTGCAACCGGCCGTTCCCCACTCATCCGACCGGGAGGTCGCGCCGCCCCGCCGCCTTGGAACCCCGATTCCCCTGACCTTCTCCGTTCCGCTTCCTGTGACGGACTCCCGACCGGTCTTTCCAGAGCACCCGGCCTCGCCGCCAGCCGTCCAGACCGAGGTGCGGGAAGTGCGCCCCATGGTGCCGCCCCCATTCCCGCCAACCTGGGATCAGCCCCTGCCGACCCGCCCACCCGCCCCGCCGCACTGGCCTGCGGTGGCCCCACCCTCGGCGCCTCCCCCGTGGCCGCTGGCCGCGCCGAAGCTGATGGATTCGCCCGTGCCCGCATGGCCGACCAGCTCCACACCCGTTCAGGATGAGGGCATCACAGCTTGGCCCCAGACGCCCGTCAATGCCGTGGGCATGCCGACCTATTCGCAGAGGGTCTCCGGCGCGCCCGAAGTTGCCTGGAGCGCCGCTGCGGAGGAGCCACCGCTGGAACACTGGCCGACCCTCCCCGCGGTTCAGGCTGATCCGCTGGACGTCTGGCACGCCGCGCGGCGCGAGCAGGAACGCTGGCGGGAACTGGAGCGCGAACAGGCGGGTGAACGGTGGAACGGGTCAATTTCCTGATCGAGGCCACGAACGAGCGGGTGTCGTGCCTGCTGAACCCCGAACACCTGACCGTCACGCGGCAGGCGGGCGTGGGCCAGAGCCGGTCCGTGGGGGGGCTGCTGGGTGGCCGGGCCACGGGTGACGATCCGCTGCTGGCCCTCGGCGGCGGAGTGACGGAACTCGAGCTGCACCTGCTGTTCGACACTTCCGTGCAGGAGCCGCCGCAGCGCGTGACGGACGTGCGCGACCTCACCCGGCCGCTGTGGCAGCTGGCCGAGGAGCAGGGCGTGCAGGGCCGCGCGCCAGCCCTGGCCCGCGTGCGCTTCCTGTGGGGCAAATCCTGGAATGTGCTGGGCGTGATCCTGGCGGTCAGTGAGCGCTTCGAGCAGTTCGCCGCCAGCGGAGCTCCGCAGCGGTCCTGGTTGCATCTGCGGCTGCGCCGCGTGCCAGAGCAGGTGCCGGATGAGACGCTGTCCGGCCCGACGACCGCGCCCGGCTGGGGGGACTGGCCGGTTCTGCCCTCTGCGGGGGGGGGCGCCGTTCCTGCCGACGTGTATGCCGTGCAGGGGGATGGCCTGCAGTCGGGCAGCCGCCTGGACACGCTGGCCGCCCAGATATACGGCGACCCGGCCGCGTGGCGCTGGATCGCGGCCGTCAACGACCTCGCCAGTCCCTTCGAACTGGTGGCCGGGCAACTCCTCCACTTGCCGGAGTTGCTGTCCGTCGCGGGTTCCGGTGGCCTGGACGGTACAGGTTCCGTGACCTCCGGGGGAACGCCATGACGGCGCCCATGCCTGCGCTGCGGCCGACGGCGGCCCTGCGCGTGCGTCTGGGTGGACAGACCCTGGAGGGCTGGGAGGGCGCGGTGCATGCGCTGTGGGTCGTGCAGCGGCTCTCGCTGCCGGCCGCCTGCGAACTGGTTCTGCGGGGCCCTGGCCCGCTGCCGGCGCAGCCCGGAGACCCGCTGGTGGTCGACACCGTCGGTGGGCCGACCGTCTTCAGCGGGGAGGTGTCCGCTGTGGGCGTGGAGTTCCTGGCGGGTGGCGCGCGGGAAGTGCGGATCCGCGCCTACGACCCACTGCAACGCCTGCGCCGCAGCCAGACCGCGCAGGTGCGCGCAGGGCTGAACCTGCACGGCCTCGCCGAGGAACTCGCGGCGGGCCTGGGCGTGGCCGTGCAACTGGACGTGCCCGCCCTGACGCGCACCTGGGGCGCGCAGGTGCGGCAGTCGGACTTCGACCTGCTCCGGCTCCTCAGTGAACGCAGCGGGCGGGCCTTCCGCCTCCGGGACGGCCAGCTCGACTTCCTGGGGCCCGCCGGGGACGGCTCGCAGGTCACGCTCCGGCTGGGGCAGGCGCTGCTGGAAGTGCGCGTGGAACGCAACGCCGATCCTGCCTGCGCCTCGGTGGAGGTGCGCGGCTGGAACGCCCTGACCGTCCAAGCCGTGCAGGGCCGCGCCGAGGCACCGGGCGGTGGCGGCGCCCGGCAGGTGGTGGGCGTACAGGCCGAAAACGATGAGGAAGCGCGGTGGCTGGCGCAGGCCGAACTGGATCGGCGCTCGGGGGCAGCGCGCACCTGCTGGGGCGTGAGCGGCGGCGACGTGCGCCTCGTGCCGGGCAGTGGGGTGCGCCTGGAGGGCCTAGGCGACGGCCTGGACGGCGACTTCGTCCTCACGGAGGTCACGCACCGCATCGAGGCTGCCACCGGCTTCGTGACCGAGTTCAGCAGCGCGCCCCTCCCACCCCTGTCGCCCCCGGTGCCCGTGGCGACCTTCGGTATGGTCACACACGTCGACGACCCGCAGGCGCTCGGGCGGGTGCGCGTGACGCTGCCCGCCCAGGGCGACCTGGAAAGCGACTGGCTGCACGTGCTGAGCCTCGCGGCCGGGGCGGACAAGGGCCTGATGGCGCTGCCGGACGTGGGCGACACGGTACTGGTGCTGCTGCCCGCCGGGGATGGCAGTTCCGGCGTGGTGCTGGGCGGTCTGTACGGCGCGCCAGGCATGCCAGACAGCGGTGTGGAGGGCGGCGCCACCCGGCGCTACACGCTGCGCACGGCCGCCGGGCAGCAGGTGGTGCTGGACGCGGCGGCAGGGGTGCTACGCCTGGAGGACGGCCAGGGCAGCGTCGTGGAACTCACGCCGGAGGGCCTGCACATCCACGCGCAGACGCGGCTGGTGCTGGAAGCGCCGGGGCAGGAAGTCCTGATCCGCGGCCAGCGCATCAACTTCGAGAGGGCCTGATGAAACTCCTGACGGATAAAGCGCAGCTGGTCTGCGCGCACGAGATCGGCCGGGTGGGCCTCCAGGCCTCGCAGTCCCTGGTCTTCGTGGAGGGGCAGGCGCTGCTCGTCGACGATGACCCGGAGGGGCGGCCCATCCGTTTCTGCCCGAACTACGGCGTGGGCATCAAGCCCTGCCAGCGCACCCTCAAGGTGAAGCAGGGGTACTCCACGCTGCTACGCATCGGCGGCCAGCGTGTGGCGCTCGACAGCGTGCGCGGCCTGACCGACGGCACCCCTCCTGGCGTGGTCGAGTATCTGGTCCGCCAGCCCGGCCAGGAGCTGCTGGAGGAACGCCCGTGACTGCGCCGGATCAGGGCTGGCGCTTCGTGCACCCGGATCTGGACGCCGGCGAGGCCGCCACCGACGGGCCGGGCCTGCGGCTCACGCTGGGCGGCGGCGTGCAACTGGCACGCGGCGCGGCGCTGGTGCGGCAGTCGCTGCTGATGCTGATCTCCACCCGGCCGGGCGAGCGGGTCATGCGGCCCGGCTACGGCTGCCACCTGTCGCGGCTGATGTTCGCGCCGAACGACGACACGACCGCCGGACTCGCCATCCACTACGTAAGACAGGCCATCGAGCGCTGGGAGCCGCGCGTGCAGCTCCTGCACCTGGACGCCGGCCGCGACCCGGACGTGCCGGAAGTGCTGCGGGTGACGCTGCGCTACCGGGTGCGCGCCACGCTGCACGAGGATCAGCTGCAGGTGCGCCTGAACCTGGCGGGCCCTGGGGGCGGAGCGTAATGGCGCTGCCCCTGCCGAACCTGGACGACCGCACCTTCGAGCAGCTGCGCGAGGCCGCTATCGCCCGCGCGCGCCAGAGCGCCCCGGACTGGACGGACTTCTCGGCGGGCGAGCCGGGCACGGTGCTGCTGGAACTGTTCGCGTTCCTGACCGACACCATGATCTACCGCCTCAACCGGCTGCCACACAAGGCGTACGTGGAGTTCCTGCGCCTGCTGGGCGTGGTGATGCTCCCGCCCTCGGCGGCTCGGGTCACGCTGCACTTCACCCGCACGGGCGGCGCCGCCAGCACGGCGCTGCGCATCCCGGCGGGCACGCGCGTCACCGCCGGAGCGGGCGGCACCGGCAGCCCCCCCGTGTTCTCCACCATGCAGGATGCCGACCTGCCGGCCGGCAGGTCGGGCGTGGATGTGCCCGCCCTCCAGGCCGAGTTCGTGAGCGGGGAACTGCTGGCCCTCACGGGCGCGGCGGCGGGCGGCGCATGGACGGTGGCCCGGCCACCCATCGTCGCGCCAGTCACCGACGCGCAGGGGGCCGACCTGATCGTGGCCGTCGAGGCTCTGCCTGCCGAGGTGCAGCCCAGCACGCCGATCATGACCTGGGGAGACAAGGTCTACCGCATCTTCCGGGAAGTGCCGTTCTTCAGTGCGGGCGTGCCCGATCCGCAGACCTACCTCGCCGACCGGCTGGCCGGCACCGTGACCTTCCCACCCGGCGCGGCGGGAAGCGTACCCCCGGTGGAGGCGGGCCGCGAGGTGCGCGCGTGGTACTGGCGCGGCGGCGGCGAGGACGGCAACGTGGCTCCCGGCACCCTGACCACCCTGCAAGGCCCACTGCCGGGCGTGAGCGTCACCAACCCGGCTGCCGCGTCCGGCGGGCAGGCGGCCGAGACGCTGGACCGTGCCCTGGTGCGCGGCCCCATGCACGTCCGGCACCAGCACCGCGCAGTGACCGCCTCGGACTACGAGTTCATCGCGCTGGCGCACGCCCGGTCGGTCGCGCGGGCCCGGGCCTTCACGCAGCGCGAGCTGTGGGCGCACGGCACGCCGGGGACGGTAGGGCTGGTGCTCGTGCCGGAGGTGCCCCCGGACGAGCGCGCGCACCTCACGCCGGAGGAGCTGCTGGACGCCCAGCAGCCCGAGGTGCTGGGCGCCATCGGGCGGGCCATCGAGGCGCGGCGCATCCTGGGCACCGCCTGCGACGTGCAGTGGGCGCGCTTCAAGACCGTGCGGGTCAGCGCGCGGGTCGTGGCGCGGCGTTACCAGAACCGCGACCAGATCCGGGCCAGCGTCACCGAGCGGCTGCACCTGACCATCAATCCGCTGCCCACCGCACGGAGCGAGCACGGCTGGCGGTTCGGCCAGACGCTGCGCTCCTCGGACGTCTACGGCGTGGCCCTCGCGGAACCGGGCGTGGCGTGGGTCGACCGCGTGGGTCTGTCCGTGGACGAGCAGCCGCAGGGCGAGGTGCGCTCGTTGGCCACCGACGCCTTCCAGCCGGGCACGTGGTACGCCGCGTGCGAGGATCGCCTGTTCCGCTCCCTGAACGACGGAGAGGGCTGGGAGGCCGTGCTGACCCTGCCGGGCGAGACGCTGCGGCTGGTGCGTGCCCACCCCGCCCAGCCGGGCTTCCTGGCCGCGATCAGCGACACGGCCGACCAGGGCGTGAAGGTCATGGTGTCCTTCGACTGTGGCGAGAGCTGGCAGCCGCCGCAGACGCTGGACGTGAAGGTGCAGGACGCCGCGTGGATTCGGCGGGCCGGGCAGTCCTCGCTGCTGCTCGCCACGGACACCGGCCTGCTGGACGTGCTCGCCCTGCCCGGTCAGGTGCGCGTGACGCCGCTGGCGGTCACGCCCGGCACCCCGAACCTGCCGCTGTACGCCGTGACCGCCCACCACGATCTGCAGGGCGACGTGACCATCGCGGTCGCGGCGCAGTCGCTGGGTGGGGTGTACCTCTCCAGCGGCGGGGGCAGCAAGTCCTTCCGGTCGATCGGCCTGAACACCCTGGACGTGCGGGTGCTGGCCGTACAGCGCGACGGCGCCCGCGCCTTCCTGTGGGCAGGCCTGGCCGCCGTGGGCGACGAGGACGGCCCCGGCTGCCGCCGCTGGGAACTGCGCGGCCAGGAGGATCCCCCGGAGGGCTGGGTGCCCCTGAACGCCGGGTGGCAGGGCGGCAGCTGCCTCGCGCTGGCCTTCACGCCGGACGCCGCATACGCCGCCTCACACCACATGGGCGTGGCGTCCCTGCCCCTGGCCGCCGGCACGCCGTCCTGGGTGGCGCCGACCGTGGACAGCGGCCTGCCGCTGAACGAGGGGCGGCGCTTCGAGCGCGTCCGGGCGGTGGCGGCGGCGCCGCAGCTCGTCCTGGCGGGCGGGCCGTGGGGCCAGCGCCTGAGCCGTGACGCCGGACAGACCTACCAGCCGGTCGTGCCGGGAAGCGGAGCGGACGCCGTGACGCTGCCGCCCACTTGGCTGTTCTGCTCCGGCGCCCACGACATCGAGGTGATCAGCGAGGATGAAGCGACCCGACCTTGACCGCCTGCTGCCCGAGGTGATGCAGCGCGCCGCCCAGCCGGGGCAGCCGCTGGACGCCGCCCTGGACGTCATGGCCGACCTGATCACGCCGGTCGAGGACTCGCTGTCGGGCGTGGACGCCGTGTTCAACCCCTACCGCGCGCCGGACGCCTTCCTGCCCTTCCTGGCCGGCTGGCTGGACCTGGGTGGCCTGCTGCGCCCCGGCCCGCTGGAGGCGCAGTACGCGCCGGGCCTGCAGCAGTTGCGCCTCCTGATCGCGCGCACCATGCCGCTGAACTTCATGCGCGGCACCGCGCGCGGCCTGATAGGCGTGCTGGAGGCCGCGACCGGCCTCACCGGATTCCGCGTGCAGGAGAACGTCACGGCCGGGGGGGACCCCCGCGCGTTTCATCTGCTGGTGCTGGCCCCGCCGGACTCCGCGCAGTACGCCGATCTGGTGCGGCAACTCGTCGAGCTGGAAAAACCCGTGGCCCTCACGCACGAGGTCGTGTGGCCGGCACCCGCGCCTGGAGGGACGCCATGACGCTGACGTGGGCGCTCCTCCTGCATCCCCTGACGGCCGCGCTGATCGCGGCGGCGGTGGCCTTCATCGTGGGCGTGGCCGTGGGCTTGTACAAGGGGCAGTCCGGTTGGGCGCTGCTGCGCGGCGTGGAGGCGGCCGCGCTGCTGCTCGTCGGGGCGTTCCTGGTACGCCTGTTCATCGCCTTCCTGCTGAGCCGCGCCCCGCACCCGGAGCGGGCGGCCTTCGTGATCGGGTGGGCGTTCCTGCTGTGGCCCGGCATCATCGACACCATTCCCGCGCTGCTCGGCCACCGCTGGCTGACCACGCCGGACCATCTCCTGGCGCTGGCCACGCTGGTGGGCGGCGGCGTGGGCTTCATGAACGGCCTGTGGGGCATTCACGGCCTGGTGGGGATCATCACCTTCCCGCTGAACGTCACGTGGGGGCTGGGCGGCAACACCACCGGCCTGCTGCTGCACCTCATCAATTTCGCGTGGGCCGGACACAGCCCCGACACCCGCACCGAGGCCCACCGCTACCAGTCCGGCTTTCGCCTCAAGAGCACCTACGGCTTCACGCAGGGCTGCGTGATGAGCAACACCAAACAGAGCCTGTTCGGGCACGAGTTCGTGCATGTGGTTCAGAACCTCGTGGCCGGCCCGTACTACGTGCTGTCGTACCTCGCGTGGATGGTGCTGCTGTTCGTGCCGGGGCTGATCGCCGGGCTGCTCAGCAAGAAGGGCGGCGTGGCCGACGGCATCGAGGGCTACACCTACGACAGCAATCCCTGGGAGGCCATGGGCTATGCCGCTGGCGGCAGCCATTCCCCGAAAGTGGTGCTGGGCACTGTATGGACGGTCGTGCTCGGCGTGGCGCTCGTCGCCCTGTTCGTCCTGCTGAGCTGGAAGGTCATTCCCTGGGCGTGGCAGTGAGGTCCGGCGGAGAACGCCTGGCCTCTCGCCGAACCCAGCGCCTTCCCGAAGGAACATCATGTGCAATGACGGACTGTTCAAGTTCCTGCCGGGCTTCACCGTTCCAGCCGCTTCCCTGAGTTCCGACGGCTGTGGACGTGGCTCCGGTTGAGGTCGCCATAATCGTGAAGACCGCGCTGTCCTGACGCCCTTCCACCAGGAGGATCCATGCCCGGAGCGTTCACCATCACCACCGCGACCAATACTGTGACCCTCGGCCCGGACCGGCAGGGCGAGGCGACCTTTGTGGTCACCAACGTCAGCGGCCGCCCCATGCAGGGCCGCGCCCTGCTGGAATGGCAGCCCAGGGCCACGGACAAAGGCGGCTGGGCCACCGTACAGGGTGACGCCGAGCGCGTCTTCCCGATCGCCGGCACGCAGCAGTTCACGGTGAAGTTCACGCTGCCGCCCAGCGCCCCGGTCGGGCAGCACATCCTGCGGCTGGACATGCAGGACGTGAGTTCCCCCGACGACGTGGTGCAGGGTCAGAGCGTGACCCTCCAGGTGGCAGAGCCCCCGCCCGTCAAGCCCTTCCCGTGGTGGGTGGTGATCGTCGCTGCCGTGATCCTGCTGGGCGGCCTCGGCGCGTACCTGCTGCTCGGCAACCGGCAGGCGACCGTGCCAGTCGTGGCCGGTCAGAGCCTCGTGAAGGCGCAGGAACTCATCACGGCGGCCGGGCTGAAGGTCGCAGACACGCCCAAGCAGGAGAACAGCGACACCGTCGCGCAGGGCCTGGTCATCCGCACCGAGCCGGATCAGGGTACGAAACAGGCGCGCGGCGCGGCCGTGACCCTGGTCGCGTCGAACGGCCCGGCCAGTTTCCCCATGCCGGACGTGGTGGGACGGGCCGCGTCGTCGGCGGTGACGATCCTGCAACAGGCCGGGATCACGACCTTCAAGCTCGCCCCCACGTACTCGGATACCGTCCCGAAAGAGCAGGTGATCAGCACGGCGCCGCCAGCCAGTCAGCCGGTCACGAAGAGCAGTGCGGTCACGGTCGCGGTGTCGGCCGGTCCCTGCCGCGGCCGGTTCTGCAACCTCTCCATCGACCCGGTGCTCATCAATCCGACCATCAAATTCCGCACCGAGATGATCACGCCTCCCTCCCCATGAATCCGCGCGTGTTCTTCGTGCTGCTGGCGGTGCTGGTCGTGGCGGCGTACGTGGCGTCCGGCCTGAGCCTGACCCGGCGCGACCAGGCCACGGACGCCAGGCCGGATCCGCCCGCCTGGGCGCAGGGGCTGGGCGGCCGGCTGGTGCGCCACCGCCCCGTGCAGGACGCCGACATCCAGGCGCTGCTGGGCGCGTGTCCCGATCCGCACCTGCTCACGCTGGGCGCCGGGCAGGGCTGTTCGTTCGTCCTCCGTGCGCTGCCGCAGACCAGCGCGGTGACCCGTGACCTGCGCCTGAGAAGTCCGCAGCCGTTTCAGGTGCAACTGGTCTACGGCGACCTGCACGGCACCCCGGAACCGGCCAAGGTCAAGGACGGCCGCTACGACGTGACCGTGGACGTCTCCCGCAACGGCGCGCAGGTGATCGTGACCTGCCTGCAACTCCCGTGCAGCGTCCAGCAGGGCGGGCCTTAGCAGTCGCGACCTACACCCGCAGGCGGATGCTCTTCACCGTGGCGACCGCCCCGCCGATCAGCAGCAGGACGCCCCACATGAAGGCCAGGATGGCGACCACGATTGCGCCAATGGCGTCGGTCACGCTGACGAGCAGGCCCGGCACCAGGGCGTGCAGCCACGCCAGCAGCAGGCTGCTCACGATCGACGTCAGAATCAGCAGCACCAGGCTGCGGTTCTGCAGGAAGCGCTGCTGGGCCAGCACCAGCAGGATCACGAAGGCCACTTTCAGGGTCATCAGCAGGGCCAGGGTCGCGGCCGCGCCCGAGCGGTCGAAGTGCCCGAACAGCCCCAGGTACACGGGAAATCCGAAGAAGGACAGCAGCAGGCCCAGCATGACGGTCAGGGTCACGAAGGCCGTGAGGCCCAGCACGATCACGCCAAGCAGCAGCAGCAGCGACAGCAGCAGCGTCACGATGCCCTGCAGCCGTCCCTGCACGCGCTCCGGGACGACCAGGGCCAGGCCCATCAGGATGACGTTGTACAGCAGCACCCCGTCGATCAGCGCCAGCGAGCGCACGCCGAAGCCCGGCCGCGCCTGCCCGCCCGCGATCAGGAACGCCTGCCCCAGTTCGACCAGCACGACCAGCAGCGAGCACAGCGCCGCGCCGAGAAAGAAGGGTCTGCGCAGCGTGTCCATGGGTCATCGTACGCGCAGGCGCGCTCACTGCACCTTGATGGCCTGCACGATGGATTTGCTGGACGTGTTGTCGAAGTATACCCGGCCGATCACGCGCAGTTCGGAGTACACGCGATCCGGGCGTCTGCGCACGGAGAGCGGCAGCTGGATGCGCAACTGGGCGCCCTGCGTGGTGAAGCCCACCGGGGAGCCCGATGTCCGGGCGTCCCAGACGTCCATGTCGGGAATCGCCACCCGCACGCGCTGGCCGTCCGGGCCGGTGTAGTACAGCTCGTACGAGAATTCCGCCCGCACCGCCGTGGTGCCATTGGGCACCGTGTCGATGGTGATGTCGCAGCGGTGCACGCCTGCACCGGCCAGCAGCACGTTGCCCGCTTGACCGGCGTGTACGCAGCGGTCCAGCGTCCAGCCGGTAAAGACCGGGGCCTGATCCGGCGGAGGCGTGGTGGTGCCCGTGGAGGCGTTCTGCAGGTAGTGGTACACCTGGTTCACGAACAGCATGGAGTCCACGAAGTAGTAATCGGCGACATTGGTATTCGCGGCGGGCCGCGAGCGGATCACCTTCACGTCCAGGTGAAAGTGCGGCCCGAAGGAGATGGTGCACGGGCTGGCGCCCTGGCTGGAGACATAGCCCAGCAGCTGCCCGGCCTTCACGGTCTCGCCCGCCTTGACCTGTAACCGGCAGGAATTCAGGTGCAGGTAGCGCATGACCACGTCGTTGGCATAGCCGCTCGCATCCGTGAAGCGGCCCAGGGTGACCTCCACCGCCCCGCCCGGCCGGACGCTGCTGCCCGGCAGGCGGTGGGCGGCATTCACCACGCCGGGCAGCATGGCGTAGATCGGCTGGCCCGGCAGGGCGTGAAAGTCCGTGCCCTCGTGCTGCCAGCCCGGAATGTTGTAACAGGGGGGACGGGCGCCGAAGACCCAGCCGTGGGCGCCGTGGGTGGCGTCAGGGCCGTCGACACTCACGATGTTCGCCTGGCACGACCCGGTGGTCTGGATCGCCCGGAACAGCGGCGTGTCGTTCGACGGGGTGTAGCCGTTCTTGCGGCCCAGGTTGCCGTCGCTGATGGCCTGCGCCGGATCCTTGAAGACGCCCTGGGCGAGCCTGAAGCCGGCCAGGATCTCCTTGAGGGGCGGGCGGTTCAGCACGATCTGCGCGGGGCGGGTGGGGTAGAACGGCGAGTCGATCTGGGTCCAGCGCAGGCTGGAGTTCTGAACCGTGACCTGCCGCGCCAGCGGACTGCCGGGCGGTACCGCCGCGCCATACGACTGCTGGAGGTAGTCACTGCCGTACACGGTGGGATTCAATGCCGGGAACGTGCGGTACAGCTCGAACGACAGGACCTGATCCCTGATGGCCGCGTCGCCGGTCGAGAAATCCAGCAGGATCTTGCCGCCCTCGGTCACGGTCTTGCTGACCTGCAGGTCTGCCGGAATCTGGTCGAACACCACGCGGTAGTCGTCCCCGGCGGTCGCTCCGGCGTCCGGGGTGAGCAGGGCGCTGTTCACCTCGATGTTGAAGTGGCTCTGCCGTTCGAGTAGTGGCATCACGACCGTCAGTTTGGGGGCGCTGTCGAAGCCGTTCTGGGTCACCGCCTGGTTCGTCAGCGCAATGGAACCCTGACCGCGCAGCACCGTCACCCTGTTGCCCAGGTAGGAGACGGAACCGGCCGCCACCACGTCCTTCACGTCGATGGGAGCCGCCGCGACGGTCATGGCTGTGGCTGCGGTGAAGACCCCGCTCCGGGCCAGGTAGGTGCCCACGTTGGTTTTCTGAAGGCCCGTGGCCGGCTGGGCACCGAGCCCCTGCCAGCGCGTCAGGGACGCCGCGACCCGGCTGCGGGCGACGGCCCCGGTGGGCACGGTTGCCGGAACGTTGAAGTTCACCAGCATCATCCCCGGATCCTGTGCGGCCCCCGTACCGTGCAGCGCAGCGAGAACGAGAGGCAGGCCAGGCCGGAACGCCGCAAGCTTCATGTGAACCCCCACTCCGTGGACGTGAGCGCGCCGGAACCGCACTGGCCCACGAGACCGGCGGGGACGCTTCAGCTGGATTCAGTATTCGGTTGATCCGTGATCAGGCCATGATCGCGCGGAGGCTCCACGCCATGCTCAGCGCCCGCCTCTCGCCATCCTGCTTCAGCGCGGAGGAGCGGTAGTGGCGCGCACGACCAGCTGGGAGCCGAACACGAAATGCCGTTCGCGGCCGGCGGGTTCCTGGATCAGGCGCAGCAGTTCCTCCAGGCTCTTGCGGCCCAGCTGCGCGAAATCCTGCCTTACGGTGGTGAGGGGCGGGTCGTAGTGCGCGGCCTCGGGCGTATCGTCAAAGCCCACCACGGAGACGTCTCCGGGTACGGTGAGCCCACGTTCCTTGAGGGCGCTCAGGACGCCCAGCGCCATCTGGTCGTTGCTGGCGAAGACCCCCGTGAAGTCCAGGCCATCATCCAGCGCGCGCAGCGTGGCCTGGTGACCGCTCTGGGCACTCCAGTCACCGTCGTAGGTGGGCAGGACTTCCAGGCCGCCCTGCTGCACGACACTCCGGAAGCCCTCGCGGCGCAGTTTCGCGTCGCTCCAGCCGGGCGGGCCGCTGATGTGCAGCAGCCGCCGGTGGCCCAGCGCGGCCAGGTGCCGGGTGGCGCTGGCCGCGCCGCCGAACTGGTCGATGCTGACGGTCGGGCCCTGGACGTCGGCGGTCGCGTCGATCATCACGAAGGGCAGGCTGCCGCTCAACCCGTGCGCGATGTCGTGGGCGTCGTAGTTGGTAAGCAGCACCAGGCCGTCCACCCCGAACTGCTGGAGCCGGCGCGCGGCCGTGAGGACGTCCTTTTCCTGCACCTGCTCCAGGTCGACCTGTTGCAGGGTGGTGAGCATGACCTCATAGCCGACCTCGTGCGCGCTTTCCTGCACGTTCTGGAGGATCTGTGACGGTCCGTACTGGTTCATGCCGTGTGCGACCACGCCGATCAGCTGCGAGCGCCTTGTGACGAGCCCTTTGGCCAATAGGCTGGGGCGGTAATTGAGTTCCTGGATGGTCTGGAGGACGCGCGCGCGGGTGTGCTGCGCGACGTTCGCATGGTTGTTGATGACGCGGGACACCGTCTGGTAGGACACGCCGGAGTGTCGGGCGACGTCGTGGATGGTGACGTTCTGGGGGCGGGCCCGGTCGGTGGGAGGAGAGGGAGTGGACTTCTCGGACGTGGTCATTCACCCTCCATTCTGGCCGGTCGAACGTCCAGGGCCCAAAAGGCCGGCCCGCCGTGTCCCAGCGTGGTGTGGCGGGAGTGGCGGGCCGGCGGGACGAGTGAGCTTACTTCAGGCCGGCGGTGGCCATGACGCCCTCGGTCACGCGGCGCTGGAAGATCAGGTACGCGAACACGGTGGGAATGGCGGCGGTCACGGCGGTCGCCATGCTCTTGGCATACGCGACACCGTACGCGGACTGCACCTGTGTGATCCCGACCGGGATGGTCAGTTTGGCCGTGTCGTTCATGACGATGAAGGGCCACAGGAAGTTGTTCCACGCGCCGATGAACGTCACGATGCCCAGCGACAGCGTGATGCTCCAGTTCAGCGGCAGGAAGATCCCGAACAGCACCCGCCACTCGCTGGCCCCGTCAATGCGGGCGGCGTCCCCGAGTTCTGGCGGCACCTGATCGAAGAACTGCTTGTAGATGATCACGGCGACGGGCGCGGCGAGCTGCGGCACGATCAGGCCCATGAAGTTGTTCACCAGCCCCAGCTTGTTGATGAAGATGAACAGAGGAATCAGGCTGGCCTGGAAGGGAATCATGAACCCGGCCAGGATCAGGAAGTACAGCCAGCGCCGGCCCCGGAAGTCGATCTGCGACAGCGCGTACGCGCACAGCATGGAGAACAGCAGCACCAGGAAGGTGATGATTAGCGTCGTGATCACGCTGTTGGCGTACCAGCGCACGATCGGGCTGTTCTGGAAGATGTAGGTGTAGCTGCTCAGGTCGAAGGTCTTGGGCCACAGGGTCGGCGGCGCGGTGATCGTATCGGGCTCGGGCTTCACGGACGTGATGACCGCCCAGTAGATCGGGAAGAACCACGCGGCGGCCAGCAGCAGCGTCAGGCCGGTGATGAGCGCTCCCCACATGCGGGCCAGGCGCACGCCCAGGCTCGGTGGGGGCTTGGTGGTGCGGGGAAGTGGAGTCGTTGTCGCCGTCATTTAACGCGCTCCTCTGTTCAGGACTCTGTTCTGGATGCCCGAGGCGACCAGGATGATGACCATCAGCACCACGCCGATTGCCGAGGCGTAGCCGCCGTGCTGTTGCTGGAAGCCCTCGCGGTATGAGTACAGCAGCAGCACCAGGGTCTTGTCGAAGGGGCCGCCGCCGGTGAGCAGGTACACCTGGTCAAAGATCTTGAACTGCGCGATAAGTTGCAGCAGCAGGATCAGGCTGGTCACCGGCCAGAGGTTCGGCCACGTGATCGAGCGGAACATCCGGAAGCCGTACGCGCCGTCCAGCGCGGCGGCCTCGTAGATGTCCGGCGGAATGTTCTGCAGGCCTGCGATGAACAGCAGGACGTTGAAGCCCACGGTCCACCAGATCGTCACGAGGGCCACGGCAGGCATGGCCCACACGGGATCCTGGAACCACGCGACGGTCGAGCCGGTCAGTGTGTTGAACAGCCCGAAGTTCGAGTCCAGCACCCAGTTCCAGATCAGGGTGACCACACTGACCGGCAGCACGAACGGCAGGAAAAACGCCGCCATGACCAGGTTGCGCAGCCGCTTGAGGCGCATGATCAGCAGCGCCAGGCCCAGACCGACCAGGGTGTTCGGCACGACGGTCAGCAGGATGAAGTACGCCGTGCCCTTCAGGGCCGCCCAGAAGGTGGGCTCCCGGAACAGCTTGGTGTAGTTCGCCAGGCCGACACCGTGCCCGTTGCCGGTCAGGTCGGAATTCGTGAAGCTCAGCACGATGACCCGCAGCGAGGGGTAGATTAGGAACAGCAGGTAGATCAGCACGAAGGGGGCGGACATCAGCGCGGCCGTCAGCCAGCGTTTCCTGACCTGAAGCTGCTTCTGGGGGCTGAGCACCGCGGTCTGGGAGGGGGCGGTCTTGAGCATGTCACCTGCCTTCTTGTGGGTTAAAAACGCTCAGAGGAAGGGGAACGCCGTGACGCGACTCCCCTTCCTCTGAAAGCCACGCTTACTTGTTGAAGCTGGTCAGCGCTGCCTTGAACTTGGCGATGCCCTGATCGGCGCTCAGCTGGCCGAGCAGTACGGGCGTGAAGTTGTTGCCCACGGCGTCATACACGGGGCCGCCCACACCGAAGATCGGCACGTTGGGTTCCAGCGTGGCGTCCTTGGCCGCCGTCGCAGAGTACTGCACGTTGGGCTGCAGCGCCTTGAAGGCCGCGCTGCTCTGGGTGGGCAGGTAGGAGGGGATGTGCCCGCCGCCGGCCCAGCCGAGGCCGCCCTGCTTGTTCACGTAGCCGATGAAGGTCATGACGGCCTTGAGCTTGTCGGCGCTAATGGGCGTCTTGCTGTTGTTCGGGATGGCGAGCGTGTGCGAGTCGGCCCAGGTTTCGCTGTTGCCGGCGAGTTTGGGGAAGGCCATGATGCCGTAGTCGAACTTGAGGGTGCCCTTGGACTTGGCGTCCACCATGGTCGGGACTTCCCAGTTGCCGTTGAACATCATGGCGGTGCGCCCGGCGGTGAACAGCGCCACAGCAGCGGGGTACGCGGTGTTCTTGGTGACTAGGCCACTCTTGGTCCAGTCGGCCATGGTCTGCAGCGCGGCCTTGCCCTTGGTGTCCAGGTCGCCCAGGTACAGCTTGCCGTCCTTGTACATGGTGCCGCCGGACTGCAGGAACAGGCTGTACCACATGCGCCACAGGGTCGCCGGATCCTGGTTGGTGCTGAACGCGGCGGGCGTGACGCCGGCCTTGTCCTTGATGGTCTGCAGCGCCTTGGTCATGTCGGCCACCGAGTTCATGCCGGTGGGTTTGCCGTCGGCACCCAGCAGGCCAGCTTTCTTCAGCAGATCCTTGTTGTAGTACACGACGTAGGTGTGCGTGTCGAGCGGCAGGGCGTACAGCCCGGTCTTGCCGGCGGCCTTGGCATCGGTATTCAGGGTGCTGACCAGGTTCGCCTGGAAGTCCGTGGCCTTCAGGCCGGCCATGGCGAGGTCCGCGGTGCTGAAGGGCCGCAGGTCGTTTTTCTGCAGACCCGAGGGCACGGCGGACAGGTGGTAGGTCATGACGTCGGGCGTCTGGCCGGAGACCGTGGCGGTGTGCACCTTGGTGTAGAAGGGGTTGCCCCAGGTCTGGGTGGTGCGGTTCACGATGATGTCGCTCTGGGACTTGTTGAAGTCGTCCACGATCTGCTTCATGCGGATGCCGTCGCCGCCGCCGAAGAAGTCCCAGAACACGATGGTCGTGGCGGCTTGAGCCGAG
Source organism: Deinococcus sp. KSM4-11 (assembly GCF_004801415.1). Lineage (NCBI taxonomy): Bacteria > Thermotogati > Deinococcota > Deinococci > Deinococcales > Deinococcaceae > Deinococcus > Deinococcus sp. KSM4-11. The sequence continues at coordinate 49,056 of NZ_SSNX01000004.1, forward strand.
GCGGAGAGGGCCAGTCCCAGGGCGAGCAGTTTGGTGATGCGCATGTGGTGCCTCCTGAAGCAAAAGAGAGGGCGGTGGAGGACGGCTGACACGGCAACCGGCTCCGTACGGCGTCTGGACATGCCGCAGCGACGCGGTGGGGACTGGGTCGCCCCGGCACTGAATTTGTGAACGATCACATAGTAGTTCGGCGTACGGGGGCTGTCAAGCCTCGGCCGTCAGCCCGGCGTATGCTGGCTGGTCAACACCGTGAATGACAGCGGGGGCAGCGTCAGCGTCACGCTTCCGCCGTCGAGCTTGGGCACGTCGATGGTGTGGATGGTCACCGCTTCCGGCGCGTCGAAGGAGTTCGCGGCCATCGGGTCGTGGCCCGCCATCTGCCAGGCCTGCGTCAGCTCGCCCGGCGCCACGTCCTCCCACTTCACGGTTACGTCGAGCGGGTCGGTCTGCGAGCGGTTCACCAGGAACGCCGCGCCCTTCCCGCTGGCCGGGTCGTAGCTCGCGGTGGCGTCCAGCAGCGGCACCTCCCCGAACTTCTTCGTTTCATGGGTGGGCGCCTGCACCAGCACGTCCAGCGAGTTCCCGACCGCGTGGTTGCTGAACATCATCAGCGGGTAGTAGATCGTCTGCAGGAACAGGCCGTCGGCGCGCGTCATGATCGGCGCGATCACGTTCACGATCTGCGCGATGCACGCGATCTTGATGATGTCCGACTTGCGCAGGAACGTGCCCAGCCACTGTGCCACCACCAGCGCGTCCTCGAGGTTGTAGACCTCCTCCAGGATGTGCGGCGCTTCCTCCCAGTTGCCGTCGCCGCCGACCGCGCGGTACCAGACGTTCCATTCGTCCCAGCACAGGCCCACGTCCTTCTTGCTGCGGTTCTTGGCCTTCGCCAGCCGGATGGCCGCCGCGACCGTCTCGGCGTGCTCGTCGAAGTGCACGCTGCTCGCCAGGTACGAGTCCGTGTCCACCGCTTCCTTGGCGTCGGGCATGCTCGGGTTGCCGACGTAGTAGTGCATGGAGAAGTAGTCGATGTGCTCCCACGCGCGTTCCAGCACCACGCGGTCCCATTCCGGGAAGGTAGGCATGGCCGTGTTCGATGACCCGCACGCGATGGTCTTGATGGACGGATCCATCCAGCGCATCAGCTTGGCGGCCTCCACGGCCTTGTCGGCGTACACGCTCGCTTCCAGGTGCCCGATCTGCCACGGGCCGTCCATCTCGTTGCCCAGACACCAGTACTTCACGCCGTAGGGATCGGCGTGGCCGTTCTTGGCCCGCAGGTCGCTGAAGTGCGTGCCGGTGGGCAGGTTCATGTACTCGACCAGATCGGCCGCGTCCTGGATGCTGCCGGTGCCGAGGTTCACGGCCCACATGGGCTCCGTCTTCAGTTCCTCGGCGAATTCCATGAACTCGTGCGGGCCGAACTGGTTCGTCTCGATGGAACGCCACGCCAGCGCGCGGCGGCGGGGGCGGTCGGCCTTGGGGCCGATGCCGTCGGTCCAGCGGTAGCCGGACACGAAGTTGCCGCCGGGGTAGCGCATGATCCGGTAGTTCAGGTCTTTCAGGGCGGCCATGACGTCCGGGCGAAAGCCGCGCGCGTCGGCCAGCGGTGAGGCGGGATCGTAGATGCCCTCGTAGATGCAGCGGCCCATGTGCTCGGCGAAGCCCCCGAAGATCAGCGGGGAGATGTCGGAGACGATGCGCTGCGTGTTCAGCGCCACGGTCGCGGTGCGGCCAGTCTTTGTTGAAGCAGTGGATTGGGTAGTCACAGTCATCCTCTCGGGAGCGGGTGGGACGGCACAGGGCGTCCCGTGGCCAGCAGGGGTGGGGAAGCAGGGGGTCGTCTGGTGTGGTGGGCCGATTCTGGGTCGGCCGCTGTCAGTTCAGGCGGTCGACGTCTGGGAACACCTCCTGGCAGGACGATCGGGTGGCGGGGATGGCCGGATTCCAGTTCCGGGACACGGCGAGAACGCTCGGACAATACGGTGCAGACGAAGGGCAGCCGGGTGAGGCGGGGGCGAGGGACACGGGCGTCTTGCTCAGATTGCGTTGACAGATACGGACGACTCATCATACATTGTGATCGTTCACAGTCAAGCATCCCATCCGGCCGACCCCGCACGGCCCCCGCTCCGGCCCCGCTCCCAGACGGCCCCAGCGGTCACGGCCCACCCCCACAGACCCGCAGGAGGCCCCATGGCCGACAAGTACACCATCGGCGTTGACTTCGGCTCGGAATCCGGCCGCGCTGTCGTCGTCCGCACCTCGGACGGCGCCAGCGTCGGCGAGGGCGTCACGCCCTACGCGCACGCCGTCATGGACACGACCCTGCCCGACGGCACGCCGCTGGGCAAGGACTGGGCGCTGCAGCACCCGCAGGACTATCTGGACGTGTTCCAGCAGGCTGTGCCCGCCGCGCTGCGCGCCTCTGGCGTGCGCGCCGACGACGTCGCCGGCATCGCCGTGGATTTCACGGCCTGCACGGTGCTCCCCACCCGCGCCGACGGCACGCCGCTGGCCCTGCTGCCCGAGTACGCCGGCAGACCACACGCGTGGGTGAAGCTCTGGAAGCACCACGCCGCCCAGCCCCAGGCCGACCGCATCAACGCCCTGGCCGAGCAGCGCGGCGAGAGCTGGCTGCCGCGCTACGGCGGGAAGATCAGCAGCGAGTGGCTGTTCGCCAAGGCCCTTCAGATCGTGGAGGAAGACCCGGACACCTACGCCGCCACCGAGCGGTTCATCGAGGCGGCCGACTGGGTCGTGTGGCAGCTGACCGGCGTGGAGACCCGCAATGCCTGCACCGCCGGGTATAAGGCCATCTACCAGGACGGCCACTACCCCAGTGCCGAGTACCTGGGCGCGCTGAACCCCGAGTTCGCGGACTTCGTGCAGACGCGCCTGGGTGACCAGCTCAGTCCGCTGGGCGGCCTCGCCGGACACCTGACCGAGGAGGCCGCCCGCTGGACCGGCCTGAATCCCGGCACGCCGGTCGCCGTGGCGAACGTGGACGCGCACGTGACCCTGCCCGCCGCCGGCGTGACCGAACCCGGCCGCCTGGTGGCGATCATGGGCACCAGCACCTGTCACGTCATGGTGGACGAGCACCTGCGCGAGGTGCCGGGCATGTGCGGCGTGGTGCCGGGCGGCGTGGTGCCGGGCCTGTACGGCTACGAGGCCGGGCAGAGCGGCGTGGGCGACATCTTCGCGTGGTTCGTGAAGAATGCCGTGCCCGCCGAGTACTACGCCCAGGCCGAGCAGGAGGGCCTGAACATCCACGCCCTGCTGGAACGCGAGGCCGCGAAACAGGCCCCCGGTGAGCACGGCCTGGTCGCCCTAGACTGGATCAACGGCAACCGCAGCGTGCTGGTCGATGCGGAACTCAGCGGCATGATCGTGGGCCTGACCATGGGCACCCGCGCGCCGGACATCTACCGCGCGCTGATCGAGGCGACCGCGTACGGCACGCGCCTGATCATCGAGACCTTCGAGGCGAGCGGCGTCCCAGTGCATGAACTCGTGATCGCGGGCGGCCTGAAGAAGAACCGCCTGCTGATGCAGATTTACGCCGACGTGACCGGACGCCCCCTGAGCGTGCTGGACGCCGAGCAGGGGCCCGCCCTGGGCAGCGCCATCCACGCCGCCGTGGCCGCCGGCATCTACCCGGACATCTTCGAGGCGGCCAGGGCGATGGGGCAGGTCAGCCGCAACGTCTACGTGCCGGACCCCGCGGCGCAGGCGGTGTACACCGAACTGTACGGGGAATACCGCACGCTCCACGACTACTTCGGGCGTGGCGCGAACGAGGTCATGCACCGCCTGCGGGCGCGCCGGAGGGCCGAATGAGTATGTCCCACAGCCACCCTGACGTCCGCCGTGACCTGACCGCTCTGCACTTGGAACTGCCGAAAAACGGGCTGGTCACGTGGACGAGCGGGAACATCAGCGCCCGCGTGGACGGCGGCATGCTCATCAAGCCCAGCGGCGTGACCTTCGAGAACCTGACGCCGGAGAGCATGGTTATGACAGACCTGGACGCGAAGGTGCTGGAGGGCGAGCACAGCCCGTCCTCGGACACCGCCACGCACGCGTACATCTACCGCCACCTGCCGGACGTGGGCGGGATCGTGCACACCCACAGCCCCTACGCCACCGCGTGGGCGGCCCAGGGCCGCGAGATCCCGTGCATCCTGACCGCCATGGCCGACGAGTTCGGCGGCCCCATTCCCTGCGGCGGCTTTGCCCTGATCGGCGGCGAGCAGATCGGCGCGGAGGTCGTGCGCGTCCTGACCGGCCACCGCTCCCCGGCAATCATCCTCCAGAGCCACGGAGTGTTCACCATCGGGCCTACGCCAAAAGCGGCGCTCAAGGCCGCCGTGATGGCCGAGGACGTCGCCCGCAGCGTGTTCCTGGCCGTGCAGCTCGCCGCGAGCCTCGGCACGCCTGTCAAGACCCTCGACCCCGCCGACATCGACGCCCTCCATACCCGCTACACGACCGTGTACGGACAGCGCTGAAGGAGTTCCCCGTGCCCACCCAGAGTCCACCTGCCCTGATTCACCTCGACACCCCGGAACTGTGGTTCGTATGCGGCTCCCAGCACCTCTACGGCCCCGAGACCCTGGATCAGGTCGCCGACCATGCGACGCAGATTGCTGCTGCGCTCGACGGCAGCGCCGCCATCCCGCTGAAGATCGTCCCGAAGGGCGTGATGACCACCGCTGAGGAGATCCGGGCGCTGTGCCGGCAGGCCGATGCCGACCCCACATGCGCGGGCCTGATCCTGTGGATGCATACCTTCAGCCCCGCGAAGATGTGGATCGGTGGCCTGAGCAGCCTGACGAAGCCCTTCGCGCACCTGCACACGCAGTTCGACCGGGAACTGCCCTGGGACTCCATCGACATGGACTACATGAACCTCAACCAGTCCGCGCACGGTGACCGCGAGGCCGGGTTCCTGCACACCCGCCTGCGCCTGGAACGCAAGGTCGTGGTCGGGCACTGGAGTGACGAGGACGTGCACGCCCGGCTGGGCGCGTGGACGCGCGCCGCGTGGGCGTGGGCCGACTGGCAGGGCGCGAAGTTCGTGCGCTTCGGCGACAACATGCGCAACGTGGCGGTGACCGACGGCGACAAGGTCAGCGCCGAGATGAAGTTCGGCTTCAGCGTGAACACCCACGGCATCGGGGATCTGGTGGAGCGCGTGAACGCCGCCACGGACGCCGATGTGCAGGCGCTCATCGACACGTATCTCAAGGAATACGACGTGGCTGAGGAACTCCGGCCGGGCGGTGAACGGCACCAGTCGCTGCTGGACGGCGCGCGGATCGAGGCGGGCATGCGTGCCTTTCTGGACGAGGGCGGGTACCGGGGCTTCACGGATTCCTTCGAGGACCTGCACGGTCTGAAGCAGCTGCCGGGTCTCGCCACGCAGCGCCTGATGGCCGAGGGCTACGGCTTTGGCGGTGAGGGCGACTGGAAGACGCCGGCCCTGGTGCGCGCCATGAAGGTCATGGCACACGGCCTGGAGGGCGGCACGAGCTTCATGGAGGATTACACCTACCACCTGGAACCCGGCAAGCACCAGGTGCTGGGCTCGCACATGCTGGAGATCTGCCCGACCATCGCCGACGGGAAACCGCGCGTGGAAGTCCATCCGCTCGGCATCGGCGGGAAGGACGATCCGGTGCGCCTCGTGTTCGATGCCCAGCAGGGCGCGGCGATCAACGTGTCCCTGATCGACCTGGGCAGCCGCTTCCGGTTCATCGTGAACGAGGTGGACTCGGTGGAGCACCCGGCCCTGCCGAAGCTGCCGGTCGCGCGGGCCGTGTGGGAGTGCCGTCCGGACTTCAAGACCGCATGCGCGGCGTGGATCTACGCGGGCGGCGCCCACCATACCGGGTACTCGACGGCCGTCACGACCGAGATGATCGAGGACTTTGCCGCGATGGCCGGCGTGGAACTGGCGATCATCGACGCGAACACCGAACTGCGCGAGTTCCGCCAGTCCCTGCGCCTGAACGACCTGTACTACGTCCTGGCCCAGGGCCTGAGGGCGTAATGAAGGGCAAGCTCCTGGCCGTGCTCCTGCTCGCGTCCGCCGCCCTGGCCGGCGGGGGAGGCCCGCCCGTGCAGCCCGTCCTGAAGGGTGACACCCAGCTCCACGATCCCACCCTGCTGAAGGTCGGCGGCGGGTACGTGGCGATGGGCACCGGCATCGAGAACGTGGACGGCGGCACCCTGCGCCTGCGCACCTCGCCGGACGGCCTCACCTGGGCGGACGCGGGCACGCTGGGCGTCCGCATTCCGGACTGGATCTACGACCAGATCGGCACGCAGCCTCCGAACCTGTGGGCTCCGACGCTCTCCACGCACGGCGGCGTGACCTACCTGTACTACGCGGCGTCCGTGTTCGGCGAGAACACCAGCGTGATCGGCCTGTCCACGAACGCGAAACTCGACCCGGCGCACCCGGATCGCGGCTGGGTGGATCGCGGCCCGGTGCTGACCACGAAGAAGGGCGACTCTTTCAACGCCATCGACCCGTACCGCCTCGACACGCCCGACGGGAAGGCCTGGATGGTGTTCGGCTCGTACTGGACTGGCATCAAGCTGCGTGAACTCGATCCGGTCAGTGGCAAGCTCAGGGGCACGAAACAGTACGATCTCGCGTCTCGCGGCGGGGGAGCCGTGGAAGCCGCCACGCTGGTGCGGCACGGGAACCACTTCTACCTGTTCGTGTCCTTCGACCGCTGCTGCGCGGGCGTGGAGAGCACCTACCGGATCATGGTGGGCCGCTCCACAGCTATCACCGGACCGTACACCGACCGCGAGGGGGTGCCGATGATGCAGGGCGGCGGTACGCAGGTGCAGGCGACCAAAGGGCGCTACATCGGCCCCGGCGGTCAGGAGGTGTACACGGACGGCGCGGAGCAGCGCCTCGTGTACCACTACTACGACGGCAACCAGAATGGCGTGAGTCACTTCCAGACCGCCCACCTCGGCTGGGACGCGGACGGCTGGCCCGACCTGGGCGCGCTGCCGAACGGAGGAAACTGAATGGCGACGCAGACTGCCGCGATCATGCAGGGTGACCACCACATCGAGATCGGAGAAATCCCCCGGCCGGTGCCCGGCCCGGACGACGTGCTGATCCGTGTGGGCGCGAATTCTATCTGCGGCTCCGACCTGCACTACTGGCATGAGGGCAAGATCGGTTCGGCCGTCGTGAGTGGGGCCTTCACGCCCGGCCACGAGTTCGCGGGCACGGTCGTGGAGGGCAGCGGCGAGGCCCACGGCCTGCCGGACGGCACGCTGGTCGCCGTCGATCCGGCGCAGCCGTGCGGGCACTGCTTCTGGTGCCATGAAGGCAACCACCACCTGTGCCCGAACATGATCTTCGTGGGGGCGCCCCCCTACGCGGGCGCCATGGCGCAGTACATCGCCGTGCCCGCCAGCACCGTCTATCCGGTGCCGGAGGGCTTCACGGCCGCCCAGGCGGCGCTGCTGGAGCCGCTGGGCGTGGCCATGCACGCGCTGGACCTGGCGAAGCTGCGCCCCGGCACGAACCTCGCCATCCTGGGGGCGGGCACCATCGGCCTGTACGTGCTGATGCTCGCGCGGATCAGCGGGGCACTCACGCTGAGCGTGATCGATCCGCTGGCGTACCGCCGTGAGAAGGCCCTGGAACTCGGCGCGACCGCCGTCTACCCGGACGTCCCCAGCTACCTCGCGGCGGTGCAGCACACGCCCACGCGCGGAGCGGATGTGGTCGTGGAGGCCACCACCAGTCCCCTCGGACCACGCCATGCCACCGAGGCGGTGCGGATCGGTGGGAAGGTCATCCTGGTCGGCATTCCCGACGGGGACGAGTTCACGCTGACCGGCTCGCAGGTGCGCCGCAAGGGCCTGACCATCAAACTCTCGCGGCGCATGGGCGACATCTACCCGCGCGCCATCGAATTCGTCCGCTCCGGGCGCATTGACGTGACGGCCATCGTGACCCACACGCTGCCGCTCTCCCAGGTGCGGCCGGCCTTCGAAATGCTCGCCGACTATCAGGATCATGCCATCAAGGTGGTGCTCGAACCATGACAACCGTTGATCTGTCCCTGCCGCCCGCCCTCACGCAGGTCAGCCTGCACGACGCCTTCTGGTCGCCGCGCCTGGAAGCGAACCGCGCCTGCACCCTGCCGGCCCTGCACGACAAGCTGGTGGAGGTCGGTGCCCTCGACGCCTTCGACCTTCCCGAGTACGCCAAGCGGGGCATCACCATTCCCAAGAACCACCAGGTCACGCCGCAGATGTGGTGGGACAGCGACGTCGCCAAGTGGATCGAGGCCGCCAGCGCGTCCCTCGTCACTCACCCGGACGCCGCGCTCGACGCACAGATCGACGACGCCATCGCCCGGATCGCGGGCGCCCAGCAGCCGGACGGCTACCTGAACACCTACTTCACCGCCATCGAACCCGACAAGAAACTGACCAACGAGCGCGACTGGCACGAGCTGTACAACGCCGGACACCTGATCGAGGCGGCCGTCACGCACTTCCAGGCGACGGGGAAGACCTCGCTGCTGGACATCATGGAACGCTACTCGCGCTACCTGGCGGGCGTGTACGGCCCGAATCCGGGGCAGCGGCCCGGCTACCCCGGCCACCAGGAGATCGAACTCGCGCTGCTGCGCCTGTACCACGCGACCGGACGGCGGGAGCACCTGGACTTCGCGCGGTACTTCCTCGATCAGCGTGGCCAGCAGCCCCCGTATTTCGAGACGGAGGCCCTGGCGCGCGGCGACAACCCCCAGGACTTCTGGGCGGGCACTTACGAGTACATGCAGGCGCACCAGCCCGTGCGCGAGCAGTCGCAGGTGGTGGGGCACGCCGTGCGCGCCATGTACCAGTACGCCGCGATGGCGGACCTGGCCGCCGCCGACGGAGACGCTGACCTCCGCGCCGCGTGCGAGCGGCTGTGGGACGACCTGACCCGGCACAGCCTGTACCTCACGGGCGGCCTGGGGCCCTCGGCCAGCAACGAGGGCATGACGCGCCCGTACGACCTCCCGAACGACACCGCGTACGCTGAGACCTGCGCCGCCGTGGGTCTGGCCTTCTGGGCGCGGCGCATGGCCGCCCTGACCGGCGACGCGAAGTACGCGGACGTGATGGAGCGGGCGCTGTACAACAACGTCCTGAGCGGCGTGTCCCTCTCGGGCGACCGCTTCCTGTACGAGAACCCGCTGGAGTCCGACGGCACGCACCGCCGCTGGGCGTGGCACCCCTGCCCGTGCTGCCCGCCGAACCTCGCGCGGCTGCTCGCGTCGCTCGGCGAATACGTGTACGCCGTGAGCACACAGGAAGTCACGGTGAACCTGTACGCGGGCAGCACTCTGCGCGCCGACGTGGGCGGCCAGCACCTCACCCTGACGCAGGAGAGCGCGTACCCGTGGCGCGGCGACATCCACCTCAGCGTGGAACTCGACGCGCCCGCAACTTTCACGGTGCGCCTGCGGATTCCCGCGTGGGCGCAGGGCGCGACCCTGAGCGTGAACGGGGAGCCGCAGACCGTGACTCCGGACCAGGGCTACGCCGTCCTCACGCGCGGGTGGCGCAGCGGCGACCGCATCGACCTCACGCTGCCGCTGCTGCCCCGGCGCACGTATGCCCACCCCGCCGTGCGGCAGGACGCCGGTCTGGTCGCGCTGGAGTACGGCCCGTTGGTGTACTGCGTGGAGGGTGTCGATCAGGACGCCGACCTGCACGCCCTGAGTCTCGCGCGCGACTCGGCCCTGAGCGCCCGCTTCGACCCGGACCTGCTGGGCGGCGTGACCGTGATCGAGGGCGAGGCAGTGGCAGACGCCATCGGCGGGTACGACCTGTACACCTCCTCGCCTCCGGAGACCCGCCCGGCCCACCTGAAGGCCATTCCCTACGCCGTGTGGGACAACCGCGAGCCGACGCCCATGCGGGTCTGGCTGCGCGAAACGGCCCGCTGATTCCCTGCAAGGAGCTCCGATGACCTACCCCCGACCCCAGCTGAAACGCGCCGCGTGGCGTGACCTGAGCGGCCCCTGGGCCTGCGCCTTCACCGACGCCCGCACCCCGGCCCGCGTGACTTTCGACCAGCAGATCACCGTGCCGTATGCGCCCGAATCGCCCCGCAGCGGCCTGAACGACCCCACGCCGCATCCGGTCACGTGGTACCGCCACGACCTGACCCTGAACGCCGACGAGACGCCCGCGGAGGGCGAGCGGTTGCTGCTGCATTTCGGCGCGGTGGACTGGGACGCCCAGGTGTGGGTGAACGGCCACTGGGTCGGCGGCCACCAGGGCGGGTACACGCCCTTTGCGCTCGACATCACCGACGCGCTGGACGGGCCGGAACTGCGCGTGGAGGTGCGGGCGGCCGACGACCACGCCGACATGGGCCAGCCGCGTGGCAAGCAGGACTGGCTGCCGGAGGGCACCGGGCACGGCATCTGGTACCCGCGCACCAGCGGCATCTGGCAGTCCGTGTGGCTGGAGCGCGTGCCCGCCGTCCGGCTGCTGGGTGTGCGCTGGACACCGGACGTGGCGAGCCTCTCCCTTACGCTGACCGCAACGGTCTCGCCGGAAGCGGTCGGCGGCCGCCTCGCCCTCAAGCTGTCGATGAACGGCGACATCCTTGCGGATGAGGCGTATACCCTGACCGGCACGACCCTCACACGCACGGTCAGCCTGCCCGATCCCGGTATCGACGACGCGCGCGACCTGCTGCTGTGGACCCCCGAGCACCCCCAGCTGATCGACGCGACGCTGACCATCACGGACGCGTCGGGCACCGTGCAGGACACGGTGGAAAGCTATACGGCGCTGCGCAGTGTCGGTCAGGACGGTGGGCATTTCCTGCTGAACGGCCGCCCGTATTACCTCCGGCTGGCGCTCGACCAGGGCTACTGGCCCGAGGGCGGCATGACGGCCACCAGCGAGGAACTGCGCGCCGACGTGGAAATTGCGCGCAAACTCGGTTTCAACGGCGTGCGCAAGCACCAGAAGATCGAGAGCCCCACATGGCTGGAATGGTGTGACCGCGTGGGTCTGCTGGTGTGGGAGGAACTGCCCAGCGCGTACGCCTTCACGCCTAGGAGCGTGTCTCAGCTCACGAACACCTGGCTGGAGGCCATCGAACGCGATTACTCACACCCGTGCATCGTGGCGTGGGTTCCGTTCAACGAGAGCTGGGGCGTGCCGGACCTGCCCCTGAAGCCCGAGCAGCAGCAGCTCGTGCAGGGCCTGTATTCCCTGACCCGTAGCCTGGACACCACGCGCCCCGCCATCGGCAACGACGGCTGGGAGCACGTGGTCGGTGACCTGCTGACCATCCACGATTACGCCGCCGATCCCCAGGTGATCCTGAGCCGCTACGGTCGGCGGGACGTGCTGGGCACCACGCTCGAGGACTACCGTTCGGCCGGCCGCCGCCTGACCCTGCCCGGGTACGACCCGGCCGGCAAACCCGTGATCCTCAGTGAGTTCGGCGGCATTGCCTTCAACGTGGACGGCACCCAGGGCTGGGGCTACAGCGAGGCGACCGACGAGGCGGGCTTCCAGGCCCGCTACGAGGCGCTGATGGCCGCCATCCACGACTGCACCCTGCTCGCGGGCTTCTGCTACACGCAGCTGACCGACACGTACCAGGAGATCAACGGCCTGACCAGCCTGGCCCGCGATCCCAAGGCCGACGTGACTGCCTTGAGTGCGGCCACGCGCGGTAAACCCGTCGACGCCGGGAACCCGTTGGGCTACCACCGACGCTGGCTGGCCCGGCTGGACACAGAACCCGTGCCCGGCTGACCGTTCCGAGCCAGACAACGGGGAAGGGCAGGCGTCGCTGAAACGCCTGCCCTTCCCCGTTGGTGGTGAGTCGTATCCGCTCAGTCGGCGGCCTGCGGCACGGTGCTCACCGGGCGCGGCGCGGGGATCGCGGAGGCGAGCGCGGCGCTCACGGCACTCAGGCCCGTCAGCATCCAGAACGCAGTCTTCAGGCCGTCGATAAACGGAGTGAGGGTGGCGGCGGGCAGGTTGCTGCTCAGGCCGCTGAACACCTGCAGCATCACATCACGCGGCACGGCACTCACCACGATACTCAGCGTGAAGATGATGGCGATCACGCCGCCCACGCTCATGAGCAGGCTGCGGATGCCGGCGGCCACGCCCCGCCGATCCGGCGCGACGCTGCCCATGATCAGGCTGGAGTTCGGGGAGTTGAACAGGCCGTTGCCGACGCCCGCCACAAACATCAGGGCGGCGATCAGCCAGTACGGCGTGCTCAGGCTGAGGCTCATGGCGATCCCGGCCAGCGCGAGTGTGCCGAGCACCAGCCCCCACTGGATCAGCGTCCGGGGATCCATGCGGTCGGACAGGCGGCCCGCGATGGGCGACGCGATCAGCAGGCCCACGGCGACCGGCGCGAGCATGATCCCGGCGACCACGGCGTCGATGCCCTTGCCGCCCTGGAAGTAGAAGACGAACAGGAAGGTCAGGGCCATGCGCGACACGGCATTCAGGAACACGGTGGCGTTGTTCAGCGTGAAAGCCCGGTCGCGGAACAGCCGCAGGTCAAGCATGGGGGCCTTAACGCGGCCCTCGATGGCCGTGAACAGCGCCAGTGCGGCCACACCCACCACCAGGTAGCCGATCACGCCGTTCCACGATTCGATGCCGCCCTGCGACAGCCCGATCATCAGCAGCGCGAAGCCGGCGGCGTAGGTTACGTTGCCCCACCAGTCGAACCGGTCTCCGAGATCCCGTTTGCTGGCCAGGTCACGCAGGGTGAAGGCCGCCCACAGCGTGCCGATGATCCCCAGCGGCACGTTGAACCAGAAGACCCACTGCCAGCCGAGTGCGGTCAGCGCTCCGCCGATGATCGGCCCCAGGATCGCGCCGACCGCGACCATCATCTGGTTCGTGCCGATGGCAAACCCCAGTTCCTTCTTCGGGAAGGCGTCGGTGACGATGGCGCTGGAGTTGGCGAGCATGAACGCCCCGCCAACGCCCTGGAGGGCGCGCAGCGCGATCAGGAGCGGCACATGGCTGGTGAAGCCCGCGAGCAGCGAGGCCAGTGTGAACACGCCGAAGCCCAGCACGTACAGCCGTTTGCGGCCCAGCATGTCCGACAGCCGGCCGACGTTCAGCACGAACACGGTCTGCGTGACGTTGTACGCCAGCAGAATCCAGATCAGGCTCAGCAGGGTGGTGTGCAGGTCGCGCAGCAGCGTGGGCAGCGCGATGATCAGCGTGCCGGAGTTCATGGACGCCATCAGCGCGCCCAGGCTGGTCACGCTCAGGGCCAGCCACTTGTAGCTGAATTTCTCGTGCAGGGTGCTCATGCGTTCACCACGTCCTTGACGCTGAGGTGCCGTTCGAGTTTGTTCAGCACACCGAGGGTCTGGGTGATCTCGTCGGGGGTCAGGTCGCTGAACAGGGCTTGCAGGTGCGTGTGCATCTGCGGCACCACGCGGTGCAGGCGTTCCTCGCCGGCCGGGGTCAGGTGCAGCGTCAGGGAGCGGCGGTCTTCGCCGCGTTCGCGGGTGAGCAGGCCGTCCTGTTCGAGCCGGTCGATGATGCCGGTCAGGTTGCCGGGCGTGACGCCGATCCGGTCGGCGATCTCGCCGGGGCTGCGCGGCTGGCCGGAGAGCTGCCGCAGCACCCGGAACTGCGGGGTGGTGAGGTCGAAGTCGGCCATGCGGGCGGTCACGCGACGGTTCAGCACGGTGTACACGCGGTCGAGATCGACCCACAGGCGAACGGCCGGGGGTCGGATGGGGGTGGGTGCATCGCTCATGCAGATAGTATAAGCCTAAACTATATAGAGTTAAAGTCTTGGCCGGGCAGCGGCGCCTGGTGGAGTCATGCACTGGCCGCCAGAGGGTCGTGGCCGCCCTGCTAACGGACTGCTCACGCCCCCTCGGGCACACTCCAGGGGTCAGTCCCCCGCCATGGAGGTTCCACCATGCACCCGTTGTCCCCCTCCCACGCTGGCCCCGCCGTGCCCTGCACCTGGCTGACGGATCGGCTTCCCCTGCTCCACCGCGTCACCGGCCGCTTCCAAACCATCTGGGCGCTGCACGCTGCGGGCCACCCGGACGACAGCGTGGCCGCGCACCTCCAGGTGCCTTCCGCCACTGTGACCAGTGCAGTGCGGAGTCTCTACCGAGCTCTGGCCATCGATCCTGACGACGGGGAACTCGCCCGCGTCCAGGCAGCGCAGCTCTACCGCGCTCTGAGCGCCACCCGGACGGGCCGACCGTCAGACCAGAGCTGAACGGGACACTGCGTGGGAACGGTTCAGCCCCGACCGCGCCAGGCGGGGCCGTCCACCACGATCACCTGCAACCGACGTGGCCCGTGCACGCCCTCCACGCGCACGAGTTCGATGTCGCTGGTGGCACTCCCCCCGCTGATCCACGTGAGGGGCCGTCCTGCCCGCACGGCCGCTGCAACGGCCTGAACGCCATCCAGCACGTCCGGCACGATCTGATCGGCACGGATGATGCACACGTGCAGATCCGGCACCAGGGTGAGCACGCGGCGGCCCTGGCCGGGGCCGTGGTCGAGGATGATCGTGCCCGTCGTGGCGACCGCCACCGCGCAGCCCGTGACCACGGCGTCCGCGCCGTCCAGTTCCGCGTGCGTCAGGAATGGCTCGTCCCGCCGCACGTCCAGCCCGTCCGGCAGCCAGACCGCGTCCAGCCCGCCCGGCACCACCACCCGGCGGGCGCCCCCCAGGGCTGTCCGGACGGCCTCCAGCAGCCCTGGCGGCGCGACCCGGACGAACCCGGCCCGGTAATCCTCGATCCGATCCTGAAAGGTGTGAAGCACCTCCTCGCGGGTCTGCGCAGCGGCGCGCGGATACGGCGGCCGCTCCGGCGTCTGCGCTCCCTCCTTCGCCCGGTTAATGCGGGTCAGCACCTCCAGCCTCGCCTCGGCGGTGCTCACGGCTGTCCCCCCTCGCTCCCGGCCCCCGGTTCGGCGTTCCTCGTTCTCCACCACTCCCGGAAACTCTGCGGGGGGAAGGCGCTGAGGTCGCGGCTCTGCGTCCAGCCGCCCAGCAGGCCCGGCAACGCCGTGATCTGCCCGTTCCGCACCAGCGGCCCCTGCCCCAGCCGCGCGAGCTTCACGGCGCCCTCGAAGCGCCAGCCCTCGCTCATGGCATAGCGCATGCCCTGCATGGCCAGGGATTCCAACGTCACGCCCTTCTGATCGTTCGCCTCGCCGCGCAGGTAGATCAAGACCTGCGGAATGTTGATCCGCACCGGGCAGGCGTCGTAGCACGCGCCGCACAGGCTGGACGCGCCCGGCAGCGTGTTCGCGTTCTTATCCGTCATGTTCAGCAGTTGCGGCGTGAGGATCGCGCCGATCGGGCCGGGATACACGCTGCCGTAGGCGTGGCCGCCCGCCCGCTCGTACACCGGGCACACGTTCAGGCACGCCGAGCAGCGGATGCAGCGCAGCGTCTGCCGCCCGACCTCGTCCGCCAGCACGTCCGTGCGCCCGTTGTCCAGCAGGATCAGGTGGAATTCCTGCGGGCCGTCGCCGGGCGTCACGCCACTCCAGAACGAGGTGTACGGATTCATGCGTTCCGCCGTGCTGGAGCGGGGCAAGACCTCCATGAACACGGAGATGTCCTCCCACGTCTGCAACACCTTCTCGATGCCCATGATGCTGACCAGCACCTCCGGCAACGTCACGCACATGCGGCCGTTCCCCTCGGATTCCACCACGCACACGGTGCCCGTCTCCGCGACGGCGAAGTTCGCGCCGGACACCGCCATCTTCGTCGTCAGGAACTTCTGCCGCAGGTAGCGCCGCGCCGCGCCCGCCAGCACCGCCGGCTCGTCCGAGAGGTGCTGCGGGTCGCCCAGCTCGCGGTTGAACAGCGCCTGGATCTCCGCACGGTTGCGGTGGATGGCCGGCACCAGGATGTGGCTGGGCGTGTCGTGCGAGAGCTGCACGATCAGCTCGGCCAAGTCGGTTTCGATGGCGTGAATGCCGTGCGCGTCCAGAGCGGCGTTCAGTTCGATCTCGTCGGACGTGATGCTCTTGACCTTGATGAGTTCCGTGACCTGATGGGCCTGCGCGATCTGCGCGACCAGTTCCCGCGCCTCGGCCGCGTCGCGCGCCCAGTGCACCCGCCCGCCGCGCGCCACCACGCTCGCCTCCAGCTCCAGCAGCCGGTCGCTCAGGTTGGCCAGCGAGGCGTCCTTCGTGGCCGCCCCCAGTTGCCGCAGCTCCTCCCAGTGCGGCAGTTCCTCCACCGCCCGCAGGCGCTTCTCGCGAATAGTGTTGGTCACCTTCCGCAGGTTGGCGCGGAGCTGCGGGTTGCCCACGGCCTCGCGGGCCGCCTCAGGAAAGGGCCTGGACGGGTGGAGGCCGCTCACGCCCACACCTTCGCCTCGGTGCTCGCCAGGATCTCGGCCAGATGCACGGTTCTCGCCCCGCTCCGCAGCCGGTGCAGCCCGCCGCCGATGTGCATCAGGCAGGAATTGTCGCCGGCGGTGCAGGCTTCCGCGCCCGTCTCCAGGATGTGGCGGGCCTTGTCGGCCAGCATGGCGGTGCTCACGTCCGGGTTCTTCACGCTGAAGGTGCCGCCGAAGCCGCAGCACTCGTCGGCGTGCGGCAGTTCCAGCAGGGTCAGGCCCCGCACGTTCCTCAGCAGTTGCAGGGGTGCGTCGCCCACGTGCAGCGAGCGCATGGCGTGGCAGGTGGGATGGTACGTGACGCGGTGCGGATAGGCCGCGCCCACGTCGGTCACCCCGAGTTTCTTCACCAGGAATTCGCTCAGTTCGAAGATGCGCCCGGAAAGGGCCCGCACCTCGTCGCGCAGGGCCTCGTCGCCCTCCCAGTGGGCGGCGTCCGGGGCGAGTTCGCGCAGCATGGCGGCGCACGACCCGCTGGGCAGCACGATCACCTCGGCGTCCCGGAAGTCGTCCACGAACTTGCGCACGAGGCTCAGGGCGTCAGTGCGGTAGCCGGTGTTCAGGTGCATCTGCCCGCAGCAGGTCTGCGCGGCATTGAAGCGCACCTCATGGCCCAGCCGCTCGAGCAGGGCGACGGTCGCCTGCCCGGTCTGCGGGAACAGCGCGTCGTTCAGGCAGGTGATGAACAGATCGATTTTCAACGGGTCACCTCCGGCCCAGTCTGCCGCGCGGCGGGCCGGGATGGGGCGGGCGTGAAGGTCTGGAGTTCCCCCGACGCCCGGACGACCTCCCGGATGGACGTGCCGTTCAGGGCGTCACCTGCGCGCGCCTGAACCAGCAGATTCCCGATCAGGGTCGCCTCGACCGGCCCCGCGATCACGGGGCGGCCCGTGGCGTCGGCGGTGAGCTGGTTCAGCAGGTCGCCCTGCGAGCCGCCGCCGACCACGTGCAGGGTGTGGATGGCCGTGCCGGTCACCGCCTCCAGGCCGTCCAGCACCTCGGCGATCCGGTACGCGAGGCTGTCCAGCACGCAGCGGATGATCTCCGGCGGCGACTGCGGCACCGGCTGTCCGGTCTCGCGGCAGTACGACTGCACGCGCTGTGGCATGTCCGTGCCCGGCGCCAGAAAACGTGCGTCGTCCGGGTCGATCCGGGGGCCACCGGCGGGCAGGCCGGCGGCGTCCGCGTACAGGGCCGCGAAGTCTGCGTTCCACGCGCGGCGGCATTCCTGCACGATCCACAGGCCCATCACGTTCTTCAGCAGGCGGGTGGTGCCGCCGATCCCGGCCTCGTTCGTGAGGTTCAGGTCACGCGCCGCGTCTGTCAGTACGGGCTGCGGCGACTCCACGCCGACCAGGCTCCACGTGCCGCTGGACACGTACGCCCAGCCGCCCTCGCCCGTGGCGGGCACGGCGGCTACGGCCGACGCGGTGTCGTGCGTGGCCGGGGCGATCACGCGCGTGCCGCTCAGGCCGGTCTCGGCGGCCACCTCGGGCCGCAGTCCTCCCAGATCGGTGCCAGGCTCCACGATGCGCGGCAGCAGCGACCGGGGAATCCCGGCGGCGTTCACCAGCGACCACGCCCAATCCTGCGTTTGTGGATCGTAGAACTGCGTGGTGCTCGCGTTCGTGCGCTCGGTCACGCGCGCGCCGCACAGCCAGAAGTGCAGCAGATCCGGCACCAGCAGCAGCACGTCCGCCTGCGCCAGCCGTTCCGGGCGTTCGGCGGCCAGCTGGTACAGCGTGTTGAACGGCAGGAACTGGATACCGGTCGCGCCATAGATCACGTTGTCGCCCAGCCGCGCGCGGACGCGTTCCATCACGCCGTTCAGGCGCGGGCTGCGGTAGTGGTGCACGCCCCCCAGTAGCTCGCTGTGCCCGTCCAGCAGGCCATAATCGACCGCCCAGGAGTTCACGCCGATGCTGGCGACCTCGCCGCACTGACCGGCGAGTTTGAGGCCCTGGAGCACCTCGCGCCACAGGCCCAGGATGTCCCAGTACAGGCCGCCCGCCACGGGCACGCCGCCGTTCGGGAAGCGGTGCAGCACCTCGACCGTCAGGCGACCGCCGGCGACCGTCCCCAGTGCCACCCGCCCGCTGGACGCCCCGAGGTCGATGGCGACATGCCGGGTGGGTTCAGCGGACATACGCGGTGGGTACGCCGCCGTCCACGGTGATCACGCCGCCGGTGGTCTTCGCGGCGGCCGGGGACGCCAGCCAGTAGGTGGCCTCCGCGATGTCCTCTGGGAGCACGTTCACCTTCAGGGTCGTGCGGGCGCGGTAGAACTCCTCGAGCTTGTCCGGCGCGATGCCGTACGTGGCCGCCCGCTCGGCCCGCCACTTGCCGTCCCAGATGCTGCTCCCGGCCAGGATGCCGTCGGGCAGCACGGAATTCACGCGGATACCGGCCGCACCGCCCTCCTCCGCCAGGCAGCGCGCGAGGTGCAGTTCCGCCGCCTTCGCGGTGCTGTAGGCCGCCGCGTTCTTCCCGGCCGCCACGCTGTTCTTGCTGCCGATGAACACCAGATTCCCGCCGGTGCCCTGCGACTTCATCAGGATGAACGCCTCGCGCGCCACCAGGAAATAGCCGGTCGAGAGGATGCTCTGGTTGCGGTTCCACATCTCCAGGCTGGTCTCCTCGATGGGCGCGCTGGACGCGATCCCGGCGTTGTTCACGGCGATGTCCACGCCGCCGTAGCTCAGGATGGCGTGCCGGTACGCGGCCTGCACCTGCGCCTCCTCGGTGACGTTCATGCCGGTGCTGGTGGCCCGGCGGAAGCCGCGCGCCTTCGTCAGTTCATCTGCCACGGTCTGCCCGCCGTCCGCGTTCAGGTCGGCGATCACGATGTGCGCGCCGTCGGCCGACAGCCGCTGCGCGATGGCCCGGCCGATCCCGCTGGCCGCGCCCGTGACCAGCGCCACGTGCCCTTCCAGGGCCTTCGGCGCGGGCTTCAGGCTCAGCTTGTACAGTTCCAGCGGCCAGTACTCGATGGCGTAACTTTCCGGGGCGCTGAGGCTCACGAAGCCGCCGAGGCTGCTGGCGGACTTCATGACCTGAATGGCGCGCGTGTACAGCTGCCGGGAGACTTCCGCGCCCATGGCGTCCGGGCCACTGTTCACCATGCCCAGGCCCGGAATGAGCACCACACGCGGCGCGGGCGTGAACATCACGTCACCGTCCGTCCTGTTCTCGTCGAAGTACGCGGCGTATTCGGTCTTGAAGCGTTCCACGCCCGCCCTCGCCGCCGCGATCAGCGCGTCCTGGCCCTGCTCGGGCGTCCAGTCGAGGTACAGCGGCACCCGCTTGGTATGCACGAGGTGATCCGGGCACGCCGCGCCCACCTGCGACAGGTCGGCGGCCGCGCGCGAGTTCACGAACTCCATCACGGGCGCGCTCGTGTCCACACTCAGGATCACCGGACGGCTGTTCGGTGTGCTGGCCTTCATCGCGCCGCGCAGCACGGGCAGCACGGCGGCCAGCAGCGCGTCGGCGTTCTCCATCACACCCTGCACCTTCGCCCCGCCAAAGGGCTGCGCCTCGGCGTGCGCGTCCAGGTAGGCCTGCGCTTCCCCGATGATCCGGAGCGTCTTGTCGTAGCTCTCCTTGGACGTGTCGCCCCAGGTCACCAGGCCGTGCTTGCCCATCACGACGGCCTCCAGCCCCGGGTTGTTCCGCACCGCTGCGCCGATCTGCTGGCTCAGGGTGAAGCCGGGGCGGATGTAGTCCACCCACGCGGCCCGCTCGCCGTAGATCTCGCGCATGATCTCCGGCCCACGCGGCGTGCAGG
This sequence comes from Deinococcus sp. KSM4-11, assembly GCF_004801415.1. Lineage (NCBI taxonomy): Bacteria > Thermotogati > Deinococcota > Deinococci > Deinococcales > Deinococcaceae > Deinococcus > Deinococcus sp. KSM4-11. Next base: position 69,300 of record NZ_SSNX01000004.1, read on the forward strand.
CGATTGCGATGATCGCGTCCGGGTGCGTGTGATCCACGTGTTTGGCGGGCACGAAGGCGTGCAGCAGCGTCTCGATGCTCTGCCGGGGTCTGCCGACCTCGAAGGCCGTGCGGTCGAGATACGCGGTCATCTCCTCGTCGGTCATGCTCGGCCGGTCGAAGAGGGGCAGCACCTCGTCCAGCTTCAGGCCCGCGAAGCCCTTCTCGGTGATGCTGGCGATGTCACTGCCGGAGCCCTTGACCCACAGCACCGTCACGTCCCGGCCCAAGTGGTCCTTCTCCACGCTCTTGGTGCTGGTGTTCCCGCCGTAGATGTTCACGAGCGTCCGGTCGGCCCCCAGCAGGTTCGAGCGGTAGGTGAGCGACGCCAGTCCGTCGCCCTGCGGGGCCTCGGCATCGTTCCAGCGGTTGGCAATGGTCGTCTTGGGCTGTGTGGTCGTCATGGTGGGGGCTCCTGTGGAGTGGACGTGGGAGAAGCGGGCGGGGCGGGTCAGAGGGAGAGGGTCTTCTCCTTGACGGGGTACCCGCCGCCGCCCTGCGCGGTGCCGCGTTCGCGGGCGACTGTTGCCTGATACCCGCTGGCGCGGTGTGCGGCGATGGGATCGGCCGGCAGGCTGTGCGCCTCGCGCCACTCGGCCAGCAGCGGGCGGACGTCGGTCTTGAAGGCATCGGTCAGCGTGCGGTGCGCGGCCAGGACATCCCCGGCCTGCTGGGCGGCCTTCAGCGCCTCCCAGTCGATCAGCAGGGCCTTGGCGTACGCCTCCTGGCAGTTCAGCACCGACTGGAGCATGGCCTCGACCTTGGGTTCGATGTTGTGGCTCTGGTCGATCATGTACGCGACCTGCGCGGCGGTGGTCTGCGTGATCTGATCGTCTGCGTGTTCGGCTGCCACGAGTTCCGCGTAGATGCTGAACAACTCGAAGGGGTTGCTGGTGCCCACGATCAGGTCGTCGTCCGCGTAGCGCCGCGCGTTGAAGTGGAAACCGCCCAGCCGGCCTTCGTCGAGCAGGAAGGCCACGATCTGCTCGATGTTCACGCCCTGCGCGTGGTGCCCCAGATCCACCAGCACCTGCGCCTTCTCGCCGATGGCGACGCAGTGCGCGTACGCCGCGCCCCAGTCGAACAGGTCCGTGGCGTAGAAGGCGGGCTCGAACAGCTTGTACTCCACCAGCATCCTCGCGCCGTCCGGCAGGGCGTCATGGACGCGCCTCAATGCGGCGCGCATGGCGTGCTTGCGGCGGCGCAGGTCGTCCTGCCCGGCGTAGTTGGTGCCGTCCGCGAACCACAGGCTCAGGTCGCGGCTGCCCGTCTGGTTCATGACCTCCACGCAGTCCAGCAGGTGCTGGGTGGCCTGTTCCCGCACCGCCTCGTCGGGGTGGGTGACGCTGCCGAGTTTGTACACGTCGTCCTGAAAGACGTTGGGGTTGATCGCGCCGATGCTTATGCCACGGGACTCTGCGGAGCGCTTCAGCTCTGCGTACTCCTCGACCTCGTCCCAGGGGATGTGCAGGGCGACGCTGGGGGCGATGCCGGTCAGGCGGTGCACCTCGGCGGCGTCGTCGATCTTCTCGTACACATCCCGGGCCGCGCCGGGGGCCGCGAAGGTCTTGAAGCGCGTGCCGGAGTTGCCGTAGCCCCAGCTGGGCGTCTCGATGCGTTGCCGGCTCAGGGCGGCGTTCAGGGGATCGGTCAGGTGCGTCATGCGTCTCCTTGCAGGCGGTCGGGTTACGGGGCCACGATGAGCTGGATGTCGTCGGTGTCGAGGCCGGTGCGGACGTCGTCGCCGGGGTCGTCGTCGGTGATCAGGGTGTTCACGTCGGCGTGCGTGGCGATGGTCGCCAGGGCGCGGCGGCCGAACTTGCTGTGATCCACCAGCGCCACCACGCTGCTGCCGGAGCGGATCAGGGCCTGCTTGCTGCCCACCTCCGGCAGGTGTGGATCGGTGAAGCCCGCGCCGGGCGCGTAGCCCTTGGCGCTGAAGAACACCAGATCCGGGTGCAGCCGCGCCAGCGTGTCCAGAAAGAAGGCCCCCACGAACGAGCGTGCCGGGGCGTGGAAGTTGCCGCCGACCATCAGGAAGGGCACGCCGCCGGCCGCCAGCACGTTCGCGGCGTCGAGCGAACACGCGATGGCCTGCACCTTGCGGGTGGGCAGCAACCGGGCCAGGGCGAGGCTGGTGGTACTGGCGTCCAGCGCGACGGTGTCGCCGTCCTGGATGAGATTTAGGGCGGCGCGGGCGATCCGCTCCTTGGCCTCGACATTCTGTCCGGCGCGCAACTGCTGCGAGAGTTCCTCGCTGGTGCGGTCGAGGAGCTGGGCGCCACCGTGGGTCCGCAGCAGCTTGCCCTGTTCGCACAGCGCGTCGATGTCGCGCCGGACCGTCATTTCATGCACGCCCAGTTCGGCGGCCAGCTCCTTGATCCGCACGACCTTATGGGTCAGTGCGCGGCGCAGGATGTCCTGCTGCCTCCCCGGCAGGAGGCCCATGACTTCGTTGGACATGCCCAAATCCTAACACGATTCGAACAAAATATGACAAGGTCTTGCAATGTTCTGTGGGATGGTGTTCAATGCGGGCAGTCATTCCCTGACCTACAACACGCACCCCACGGCCACCTCGGCCGTCCCGGAGGATCATGTCCGCTCCACTGCAACGAGTCTGCTTTCAACTTCAGGTGCGCCCAGAGCGCCTGGAGGAGTACAAAGAACGCCACCGCGCCGTGTGGCCTGACATGCTGGCGGCCCTGAGCGCGACCGGCTGGCACAACTACTCCCTGTTCCTCCGCCCCGACGGCCTGCTCATCGGCTACCTCGAGACGCCCAGCCTCCAGGCGGCCCGCGACGGCATGGCGCGCACCGAAGTCAACGCGCGCTGGCAGTCGGAGATGGCCCCGTTCTTCGTGGAACTGGAAGGCACGCCGGATCAGGGCTTCCTGCAGCTGGAGGAGGTGTTTCACCTTGAGTAATCGCCCCGCGAGCAGCGAAGACAGTCCCTCTGGGCAGGTGGAAGCCACCACCGGCGCTGTCCCGGTGGTGGCTGGAACTGCAGCGGAGGGGCGCGGACAGTCCAACTCCCCCCTCCTGACCCTCACGAATGCCAGCAAGTCCTTCGGGCCGGTGCAGGCGCTGAGGGACGTGAGCATCGACCTGTATCCCGGCGAGGCGCACGCGCTGCTGGGCGAGAACGGGGCGGGGAAGAGCACCTTCGTGAAGATCCTGGCGGGCGTGCACCGCCGCGACGCGGGCACGCTGGTCATGGGCGGCGAGGAACAGCACTTCCACTCGCCGGCCGACGCGCGGGATGCCGGAATCGCGATCATCTACCAGGAACCCACGCTGTTCCCCGACCTGAGCGTGGCCGAGAATGTCCTGATGGGCCGCCAGCCGCGCGGGGCGCTGGGGCGGATCGACGTGAAGGCCATGCGGGTACGGGTGTCGGGCCTGCTGGCCGAGCTGGGCGTTCCCCTCGACCCGGCGCGGCCGGTGCGCGGCCTGAGCATCGCGGACCAGCAGCTCGTCGAGATCGCCAAGGCCCTGTCGCTGGACGCGCGCGTGCTGATCATGGATGAGCCGACGGCGGCCCTGACCTTGCAGGAAACCGAGCGGCTGTTTCGGGTGGTGCGCTCGCTGCGGGCACGCGGCGCGGCGGTGCTGTTCATCACGCACCGCCTGGAGGAGGTCTTCGCGGAGTGCCAGCGCGTGACCGTCATGCGCGACGGCACCTGGGTCAGCAGTGGCCCCATCACGGACTACGACACGGACGTCGTGGTGCGGCAGATGGTGGGCCGTGACCTGGGCGACCTGTACCCGCGTGGCGAGGCGCGCGTGGGCGACGTGGCCCTGAGCGTGCGCGGCCTGAGCCAGCCGGGCGTGTTCCACGACATCAGCTTCGAGGTGCGCCGGGGCGAGATCGTCGGCCTGGCCGGGCTGGTCGGTGCGGGCCGCAGCGAGGTCGCCCGCGCGATCTTCGGCGTCGATTCCCGCGTGGGGGGAGAGGTAAAGGTGGGCGGCCACGTCCTGCCGGCCGGCAATCCGCGCGCCGTGATGGACGCCGGGCTGGGCCTGGTGCCCGAGGACCGCCGCGCCCAGGGCCTGGTGATGGACATGAGCATCGAGCGCAACGCGAACCTCGCCATCCTGAACCGCCTCACGGGCGGCCTGCTGATGAACCGGGGGGCCGAGGCCAGGAACGCGCAGCAATGGACATCGAAACTCCAGCTCAAGGCGCACCGCCTGAGCGATCCGGCCAGCAGCCTCTCGGGCGGGAACCAGCAGAAGGTCGTGCTGGCCAAGTGGCTGGCCACCAATCCCAGCGTGCTGATCGTGGATGAGCCCACGCGCGGCATCGACGTGGGCGCGAAGGCCGAGGTGCATCGCACGCTGGCAGAACTCGCGGCCGGGGGACTGGCCGTCCTGATGATCTCCAGCGATCTGCCGGAGGTGCTCGGCATGGCCGACCGGATTCTGGTCATGCGGGAGGGCACCCTGGTCGGAGAACTCAGCCGCGCGCAGGGCAGCGAGGAGGCCGTGATGTACCTCGCCACCGGGCAGCGGCCCTCCAGCCTGGGCGGCGCGGCGTGATGACGCGCAGCGATCCCGCGCCCGTCGCGCCGACCACGCCCGGCCTGCTCACGCGCCTGCTGCGCGCCCGCGAGGCCGGCCTGGTCGGGCTGCTGCTGCTGGTCACGCTGGGCACGGCGGCCATCAACCCGCTGTTCCTGGGGGCGGGCAGCGTCCGCGACCTGTTCCTGAACGTGGCGATCATCGCGCTGCTGGTCGTCGGGGAAACCATCGTGCTGCTGATGAAGCACGTCGACCTGAGCATCAGCAGTGTGGTGGGCCTCAGCGCCTTCCTGAGCGGGTCGCTGTTCATCGCGCATCCCGGAATGCCGATTCCGGTGGCGCTGCTGTTCGGCCTGCTGCTCGGCGCGGTGATGGGCTCTGTGAACGGCCTGCTCGTCGCCTATGGCAGGGTTCCGGCGCTGGTCGCCACGCTGGGCACGCTGTACGTGTTCCGGGGCATCACGTACGCGGTGGTGCACGGTGGCCAGATCTACGCGTCCAAACTGCCCGCCGGTTTTCTGACCTTTGGCACCGGCAGCACCCTCGGCGTTCCCAACCTCGTGCTGCTGGTGGTCCTGATCATGATCGGCTTCGGGTTCTACCTGGGGTCATGGCGCGGCGGGCGCGAGTACTACGCGCTGGGCTCGAATGCCGAGGCCGCCGTGCTGGCGGGCATCAGCGTTACGCGGCGCACCATGACCGGTTTCGTGCTCAGCGGAGCCATCGCCGGGCTTGCCGGCGTGCTGTACCTCGCGCGCTTCGGCACGGTGGACGCCACCGCTGGCACGGGGCTGGAACTTCAGGTCATCGCGGCGGCCGTCGTGGGCGGCGTCAGCATCGGCGGCGGCGTGGGCACGCTGTTTGGCGCGGGCATCGGCGCGCTGCTGCTGGGCGTGATGGGCAGCGCCCTGGTCACCCTGCGTGCCCCCGGCTTCTACCAGCAGGCCATCCAGGGCGCGCTGCTGCTCGGCGCGATCAGCGTGGACATGCTGGTGGCGAAACGCACGGCGAAGCATCTCCAGGCCGCGCCCGATCACACCGGGAGGACGAAATGAAAGCCCTGATGAGTGGCCTGCGGAACCTGCCCGGCTGGGAGACCACGCTGGTCGTCCTGGTGGTCGTGGCCCTGCTCGGCGGCGGCCTGCTCTCAGGGGACTTCCTGACCGGCCAGAACCTCTCCTTCCTGACCGCCAACTTCAGCGAGACCCTGCTGATGGCCCTGACCATGACCCTGCTGGTGATCGTCGCCGAGATCGACCTGTCGGTCGCGTCGATCCTGGGCCTGTGCTCGGCCGTGCTGGGCGTGCTGTTCGCGGCGGGCGTGCCCATGCCGCTGGCGATCCTGGCGGCCTTCGTGGTCGGCGGGCTGGCGGGGCTGCTCAACGGCGTGCTGGTCACGCGGCTGGGCCTGCCGTCGCTGGCGGTGACCATCGGCACGCTCGCGCTGTACCGGGGGCTCGCCTTCGTGCTGCTGGGCGACCGCGCTATCGCGGATTTCCCGCAGGCGTACACGAACTTCGGCTTCGGCACGGTGCCCGGCACGCTGATCCCCATTCCCATCGCGCTCGGCACGGTGCTGGCCATCCTGACCGCCGTGATCCTGCACGCCACTCCCTTCGGCCGCAGCCTGTACGCCATCGGCGCGAACGAGGTCGCCGCGCGCTTCTCCGGCCTGCGGGTCGAGCGCACCAAACTGCTCCTGTTCGTGATGTCGGGCCTGATGTCGGCCCTGGCGGGGGTCGTGTACACCTTCCGCTTCGCCAGTGCGCGCGGCGACAACGCCACCGGCTTCGAACTCGGCGTGATCGCGGCCGTGCTGCTCGGCGGTGTCAGTATCTTCGGCGGGCGCGGCAGCGTGATCGGCGCGGTGCTCGCCGTGTTCCTGATCGGCCTGATCAACGGCGCGCTGACCATCGTGGATGTCAGCAACGAGATCCTCACCATCGTCACCGGCCTGCTGCTGATCGGCTCGGTGCTCGTCCCCAACCTCGTGGCCCGCGTCCAGGCCGCCCGGCAGCGTCGCCGCCCCAGGGGGGAAGCCGTGTCGCCCTGACGTGCAGGCCCTCGGCCCGGCTTCACCGCCCTCGCCCCTCACTCCTGACCTGGAGGTCGTATGAAATCACGTTCCCTGCTCCTGTCCGCGCTCGCCCTCGGTTCCGTCGCCACCCTGGCCTACGCGCAGACGCCCGCGCTGAAAAAGGGCCTGAAGATCACGCTGCTGCCCAAGAACATCAACAACCCCTACAACGTCATCGAGACCAGCGGCGGCACCGAGGCCGGCAAGGAAATCGAGGCGAACGTCAAGATCGTCGGCCCGTCCGACGCCGGGGCCAGCAGCCAGGTCAGCTACATCAACACCGCGATCGCCCAGAAGCAGGACGCCCTGGTGCTCGCCGCGAACGACGCCAACGCCCTGCTGCCGTACCTCGCGCGGGCCAAGGCGAGCGGCATGAAGATCGTCACCATGGACTCGGACACCGCCGTGTCCGGCCGCACGCTGTTCATCAACCAGGCGAACTCCGAGGGCATCGGCCGCGCGCAGGTGCAACTGGTCGGCAAGCTGATCGGCTACAAGGGCGACATCGCCGTGCTGTCGGCCACGCCCAACGCCACCAACCAGAACACCTGGATCAAGTGGATGCAGGAAGAACTCAAGCTGCCCAAGTACAAGGACATGAAACTCGTCAAGATCGCGTACGGCAACGACGATGACCAGAAGTCCTTCACCGAGATGCAGGGCCTGATCCAGGCGTACCCGAACCTCAAGGGCGTCATCTCGCCCACCACGGTCGGCATCAGCGCCGGCGCGCGGTACCTCTCGACCAGCCCGCAGAAAGGCAAGGTCATGCTGACTGGCCTGGGCACGCCCAACCAGATGCGCGCCTTCGTCAAGGACGGCACCGTCACCGCCTTCCAGCTGTGGAACCCGGCCGACGTGGGTTACCTCGCCACGTATGCCGCCGCCGCCCTGGTCAGCGGCCAGATCACCGGCAAGGAAGGCGAGAAGTTCAAGGCCGGGAAACTCGGCGAGTACACCATCGGCAAGAACGGCGAGATCATCGTCGGGCCGCCCTACACCTTCGACAAGGCCAACATCGACAAGTTCGACTTCTAGGCTCTGAACTGTGGACCGTGAGCGAGAACGAGGCTCACGGCCCTCTGCCGTCTGGGCGCAAGGCGACTCCTCCGGCACTCCTTAAGAGTGAAACGCGAGGCTCCCTTCTGAGCGAAGCCGACTGAGGGATCGCCCGCCGCGCCGTGTTTATCGAGGAGCAAGATGACCAACACCTACCCACTCAGAGTCGGCCTGTTCGGCATTGGCCTGGACACGTACTGGCCGCAGTTCGAGGGCCTGGAGGAGAGATTGAAGGGCTACGTGGCGCAGGTGGCCGCGCGGCTGGAGCGGCCGGGCGTGGAGGTCGTGAATCTCGGCCTGATCGACACGCCGCCGAAGGCCCTGGAGGCGGGGCACGCGCTGCGCCGGGCCGACGTGGACATCGTGTTCCTGTATGTGACCACGTATGCGCTGTCCAGCACGGTGCTGCCGGTGGTGCAGCGGGCAGGTGTTCCTGTGGTCATCCTGAACCTGCAACCCGAGGCGGCCATCGACTACGCGCGCTTCAATGCGCTGGGGAACCGCACGGCCATGACCGGCGACTGGCTGGCGTTCTGCGCGGCGTGCCCGGTGCCCGAGATTGCGAACGTGATGAAACGCGCGGGGATCGCGTTTCATCAGGTGACGGGCGTGCTGGAGGGCGACGACCACGTGTGGCGCGAGGTGGACGGCTGGATCGACGCGGCCCGCGTGTCGCACGGCATGGCGCATGGCCGTCTGGGCGTGATGGGCCGCTACTACAACGGCATGCTGGACATCTATTCCGACCTGACCCTGCAGGCCATCACCTTCGGCACGCACATCGAGATCGTGGAACCCGACGAGCTGAGCGCGATCCGGCGGGAGGTGACGGATGCCGAGGTGTCGGCGCGGCTGGACGACTTCCAGCGTGAGTTCGACGTGCAGCCGGACTGCGACCCCGCCGAGTTGACCCGCGCGGCGCGAACCAGCGTGGCCCTCGACGCCTTTGTGGAGCGGCACGACCTGACCTCGCTGGCGTACTACGCCGAGGGCTCGCCCGGCAGCGAGAACGAGGACGTGCTGACCTCCGTGATCCTGGGCTGCTCGCTGCTGACCGCACGCGGCATTCCCGTGGCGGGCGAGTACGAGGTGAAGAACGCGCAGGCCATGAAGATCATGGACATCCTCGGCGCCGGCGGGTCGTTCACCGAGTATTACGCCCTGGATTTCAATGACGACGTGGTGCTGATGGGCCACGACGGCCCCGGCCACACGAACATCGCGCAGGGCCGCACGAAAGTCCGGCCGCTGGAGGTCTACCACGGCAAGGTCGGACGTGGCCTGAGCGTCGAGATGAGCGTCCAGCACGGCCCCGTGACGCTGCTGTCGGTGGTCGAGGAGGGCGGCGGCCTCAAGCTGCTGGTCGCGCAGGGCGAGAGCGTGCCCGGCCCGATCCTGGAGATCGGGAATACCAACAGCCGCTACCGCTTTCCCATCGGCGCGCGGGCGTTCGTCGAGGCGTGGAACGAGCAGGGGCCAGCGCACCACTGTGCCATCGGCGTGGGGCACGTCGCGGATCGCATCCGGAAGCTCGGGGCGCTCAAAGGCATGCCGGTGGCGCAGGTCTGCTGAGTGGGGCGGCCTGATCGGTAAGGTGAGACGGCCCTTTGCGCCAGCTCCCACCGGCCCCGATAATGGCCGCAGGTTCCGGCCGCCAGCGCAGCCGGAGCACTCTTCCCAACCGGATGACCTGTGCTGTCATCCCGCCCGTCCAGACCGGACGGCGCGCCAGGAGAGCCCATATGACTGAAGTGAAAGACGGGGTGGCCTCGGCCGCCCAGGCCGCCCCTGCGCCGACCAGCTCCGAACCCCGCATGGCCGTGCCGCAGAACTCAGGCTTCGACCGCCGCTACGACGTGCGCGGCCTGGACGACATCGACGTGCAGGTGCTCGGCACCTTTCCCCACGTGCGCGCGGACGATCCGGTGGCCTATCCCGGCGAGCCCATGCAGATCGAGATCGTCACTGACGAGTTCAGCCCCATCTGCCCATGGAGCGGCCTGCCGGACTTCGGGCGCCTGGAGATCCGCTACCTGCCCCGGCACCACTGCGTGGAACTCAAGAGCCTCAAGTACTACCTGACCAGCTACCGCTTCGTGGGTATCTTCCACGAGCACGCCACGCGCCGCGTACTGGCCGATCTGGTGAAGCTCCTCGACCCGCTGAGCATGGAACTCCGCTGCGATTACGGCATGCGCGGCGGCATGAACACCATCTGCACGGTGCGGTACAGGGCCGCCGACCACCAGGGAGCCTGAGGTGCCCTGGACACTCCGCACAGAGTTCACGTTCGACTCGGCGCACGTGATCACCGGCTACGACGGTCCCTGCGGGCGTCTGCACGGCCACACCTACCGCGTGCGGATGGAACTGAGCAGCGACACACTCCGGCCCAGTGCCCATGTGAAACGAAACATCATGGTCGCGGACTTCCGAACTCTGAAATGGGCCAAGAAGGACGTCGAGCATGGCGGCCTGGATCACGCGTTCCTGAACGACCTGCCGGATCTCGGCGACGACACGACCGCCGAGGTCATTGCGGCCTACATCCACCGCAAGACCATGGAACGCGTCCGTGCTGACCTGCCCGACGGGGACGATGGGGAAGACCTGAAACTCAAGGTCACCCTCTGGGAAACGCCGGATTCATCCTGCGAGTACTGGGAATGAAGTACCCCGTCCACGAGCGCTTCTACACCTGGCAGGGTGAGGGCGTGCACCTGGGGCGCGCGGCGTACTTCATCCGGCTGTACGGCTGCCCGCAGGCGTGCCCGTGGTGCGACAGCGCCGGGACGTGGCATAAGGACTACCGGCCCGAAGGCGTCACGCTGATGTCCGCCCAGGAACTCGCGGACGTGGTGGCGCACGACAGCCCGGATGGGGCCTTCGTGGTCATTACGGGCGGGGAGCCGATCCTGTTCGATCTCGGGCCCCTGGTCGACCTGCTGCACGGGATGAACCGGCGCGTCCACATCGAGACGAGCGGCATTGCTCAGCTTCGCGGCGACATCGACTGGGTGACGCTGTCCCCGAAACCCTTCGGCCAGTGGCCGGAGGCCTCGGTGGTCGCCCGTGCGGACGAGGTGAAGATCATCGTCCACGACCCCAGTGACCTCCAGGCCGGTCTGGACACCCTGACGGGCCTGCGGGACGACGCGGTGATCTGGCTGCACCCGGAATGGAGCAGGGCACGAGACAGAGATACCACCGTGCTCAACGCCATCACCGAGGCCGTCAAGTCCAATCCACGCCTCCGCGCCGGCTACCAGATGCACAAGCTGTACCGGGCCGATGACCTCGATGTGCACAGCGACAAGCGACTCGTCCCGCTCGGCGGGAACACGGAACTGGGGTACTGACCATGACGAACACTCAGAAACGCGCGGTGGTGCTGCTCTCGGGCGGCCTGGATTCCAGCACTGTCCTGGCCATGGCGATCAAGGATGGGTACACGTGCACGGCGCTGTCGTTCCGGTATGGGCAGCGGCACACGGTGGAACTGGAACGCGCCTCGAAGATCGCGGCGCATTTCGGAGCGGATCACCGCGTCATCGACATCAACATCGGGTCGTTCGGCGGCAGCGCCCTCACCGATGAGACCATCACCGTTCCCACCGACGGCACCGCAGATGGAGTGATTCCGCCGACCTACGTCCCGGGCCGCAACACCGTGTTCATCGCCGTGGGGCTGAGTCTCGCCGAGGCGATCGACGCGGAGCGCATCTACCTGGGGATCAACGCGGTGGACTACAGCGGCTACCCCGACTGCCGCCCGGAGTATCTGAATGCCTTCCAGCGCCTGGCCGATCTGGCGACGAAAGCCGGACTGGAGGGGCATGGGGCGATCCTGACGGCGCCGCTGGTGGAGATGAGCAAGACGGACATCGTGAATGCGGCGCTGCAACTCGGGGTGCCCATCGAGCTGACGTGGAGCTGCTACCAGGGGGGCGCGGAGCCGTGTGGGGTATGCGACTCGTGCCGCATCCGGGACAAGGCGCTGATCGACGCCGGGCACCCCGAACTCGCCACCACCTACGCCCAGGCGCGGCTGTCCAGCCCTTAAGTCTTCCTGCCGCCCCGCCTCCGACACCGCCGGGTGCCGGGGGCTTTGTAGTGGAGTTGACACTCCCCTATGCGGGGGGTATACCTGACCGGTACTCTGCACAATTGCTGGTCCCGCCACACTTTAGCCCACGTTCTTTCGGAGGTTCGCCCATGAAACGGATGCTCATTCCGCTCTCTGTCCTGCTGCTGGCCGGCGCCGCCGGTGCCCAGAAGACGACCCTGACGATCGAAAGCTGGCGCAACGACGACCTGAAGGTCTGGCGGGACTCGATCATTCCCGCGTTCGAGAAGCAGAATCCGGACATCCACGTGGTGTTCTCGCCCAGTGCGCCGGCCGAATACAATGCCGTGCTGGACGCCAAACTCAAGGCCGGAACGGCGGGCGACCTGCTCACCTGCCGGCCCTTCGACAAGAGCCTGGAACTGTACAAGGCCAAGCAGCTCACCAGCCTGAACAGCCTGAGTGGACTGAAGAACTTCGACGAGGTCGCCAAGGCCGCCTGGTCCACCGACGACGGCAAGACCACCTTCTGCGTGCCCATGGCGTCCGTGATTCACGGCTTCCTGTACAACAAGGCGGCCTTCAAGGAGCTCGGCCTGACCGAACCGAAGACCGAGGATCAGTTCCTGGCCGACCTGACGAAGGTTAAGCAGGGCGGCAAGTACGAACCGCTGGTTATGGGCACCAAGGATCAGTGGGAGTCCGCGACCATGGGCTACCAGAACATCGGGCCGACCGTCTGGAACGGTGAAACCGGGCGCAAGGGGCTGATCTCCGGCGCGGCACAGTACAACAAGGGCGGGTTCCTCCAGGCCTTCCAGGCGCTGGAACGCTGGAAGCCCTTCCTGCCGCGCGGCTACCAGGCGCTTGCCTACCCGGACGCCCAGAACATGTTCGCGCAGGGACGTGGCGCGATCTACCCGGCGGGCAGCTGGGACATCGGGACGTTCCGGCAGATGAACCCCAAGCTGGACCTGGGGGCCTTCCCGCCGTACTCGATCGGCGGCAAGAAGTGCGTCATCGACGATCATCCCGACATCGGCATGGGCATCAACGCGGCCAGCAAGAACCAGGCGGCGGCACAGACCTTCCTGAACTGGGTGGCCTCGGACGCCTTCGCCACGCTGTACGCGAACGCCCTGCCGGGCTTCTTCCCGCTGGCGAACGTGAAGTACACCGTGCAGGATCCGGTCGCGCAGCAGTTCCTGGGCTGGCGCGCCCAGTGCGGCAAGAGCTTCCGCAGTTCGTACCAGATCCTGTCGCGCAATGCCAACCCGAACAACGAAAACGACCTGTGGAACGTGTCCTCGCAGCTCCTGAACGGCGCGTTGACACCGCAGGCCGCCGGGGATCTGGTGCAGAAGAACCTGGCGAGCTGGTACGCCCCGCAGAAAGGCAAGTAAGTCAGAGCCCGTCCAGGCCCAGTCCGGCAGGTGCCGGGCCGGGCCTCAGTCTTATCGAGGAGTGCCCTGAATGACCTATCCCGCGCGCCGCGTCCGCCGGCCTTTTCCGTGGCATGTCGTGGTGTTCCTGGCCCCGGCCGTGCTGATCTACACGGTCGTGATGATCTACCCGATCCTGTCGTCGCTGTGGCTGTCGCTGCGCAACCACGTGGCCGACGGCCCCGAGCATTTCGTGGGCCTGGCGAACTACCAGCGGCTGCTGGGAACGGAGCTGTACGCCCAGCCGCTGTGGAACGCCATCCGCAACAACCTCGTGTTCTTCGTGATCCATATGCTCGCGCAGAATCCGGTCGGCCTGCTGCTGGCCGTGCTCCTCAGTTTCCGGTTGCGGGGCTCGGCGGTCTACCGCACGCTGCTGTTCACGCCCACGGTGCTGTCGGTGGTGATCATCGGCTTCGCGTGGAAGCTGATCCTGAACCCGGCGTGGGGCGTGCAGCGCAGCCTGCTGGAGCCGCTGCACCTCCAGGCGCTGGATCAGCCGTGGCTGGGGCTGCCCGGCACGGCCCTGACCACCCTGGGGCTGATCTCCGTGTGGCAGAACATCGGCATTCCCATGCTGCTGTTCCTGGCGGCGCTGGTGCGCATTCCCGACGAGCTGTACGAGGCCGCGCGGCTCGACGGCGCGGGCGGCTGGACCATCTTCCGGCGCATCCAGCTTCCGCTGATCCTGCCCACCGTGGGTATCGTGAGCGTCCTGACCTTCGTGGGCAATTTCAATGCCTTCGACCTGATCTACTCGGTGCAGGGCGCGCTGGCCGGACCGAACTTCGCGTCGGACATACTGGGCACGCTCTTTTATCGCACTTTCTTCGGATACCAGCTCCAGGCCGGGGATCAGTACATGGGTGCGGCCGTGGCGGGCGTGATGCTGCTGATCATCCTGACCGGACTGCTGCTGTACCTCGTGACCGTGCAGCGCCGCCTGACCGAGGTGGAGCTGTGACCGCGCCAGGCGCCCTGCCGGGTCAGGTGACCGGCCCCGCCCCGACAGAGAAGGCGGTGGTCGGGAGGAGCACGCAGGTGCTGGCGCACGTGGGCCTGATCCTGTTCAGCCTGCTGGCCACGCTGCCCACCCTCCTGATCATCATGAATTCCTTCAAGGATCGCCTGAGCATCTTCTCGCACCCCTTCGCGTTCCCCACCCCGTCGACCTTCACGCTGGACGGCTACCACACCGTGGCGACTTCGGCGAACTTCGCGCTGTTCTTCCTAAACAGCCTGGTGGTGACGGTGGGTTCGCTGTTCCTGATCGTGCTGACGAGTTCCATGGCGGCCTTCGCCCTGAGCGAGTACCGCTTCCGGCTGAACACCCTGACCGGCCTGTACCTCAGCATCGGGATCATGGTGCCCATCCGCCTGGGGACGGTCGGCATCCTGAACCTGATGGTCGGGCTGCACCTCGTGAACACCCTCTGGGCGCTGATCCTGGTGTACACCGCGCAGGGCATTCCACTCGCAGTGTTCGTGCTCACCTCGTTCATGCGCGGTGTGCCCCGCGACCTGAAGGAGGCTGCGCGTATCGACGGGGCGGGCGAATACCGCATCTACGGCCTGATCCTGCCGCTGATCCGCCCGGCGCTGGGCGCGGTCACGGCCATCTCCATGATTCCCATCTGGAACGACCTGTGGTTTCCGCTGATCCTCGCGCCGGGCGAGAAGACCAAGACCATCGTGCTGGGCGCGAGCGCCTTCCTGGGTCAGTTCGTGAACGACTACAACGCTGTCCTGGCGGCCCTGACCCTGGCCATCGTGCCGGTCGTGATCCTGTACGTGCTGTTCTCCCGGCAACTCGTGAGCGGCATCACCGGCGGGGCGCTGAAGTGACCGGGGCGCTGATATGAGGCGCGTGGGCCTGATCGGCGCGGGCCTGATGGGTACCGTTCACGCGCAGGCCTGGGCGCAGCGGCCCGGCGTGCTGGACGCCGTGTACGCCCCGGACGACCGCGCCCGCGGGTTCGCCGCCCGCCAGGGTCTGACTCCGTACGCTACTCTGGACGACTTCTGGTCGGCGGTGGACGTGGTGGATCTCTGTACGCCCACCCCCACGCACGCGGAGTACGCCGTGCAGGCCGCCCGTGCTGGCAAGCACGTGATCTGCGAGAAGCCCCTGGCCCGCACGCTGGAGGAGGCCGACCGCGTCATCGCCGCGTGCCGGGAGGGCGGCGTGCGGCTGTTCGTCGCGCACGTCCTGCGCTTCTTCCCGCAGTACCGCCTGGCGTGGCAGCAGGTGCAGGCGGGCGCGGTGGGGGAGCCACGTGTGCTGCGCCTGGGCCGGATGTCGTCGCCTCCCACCGCCGGCAGCTGGCTGCTGGACGAGGCCCAGAGCGGTGGCGTGCCCCTCGACCTGCTGATCCACGACCTCGACTACGCCCGCTGGATCGCCGGAAACGTTCGGAGTGTATCTGCCGTGCAGGCCCGCCGGGAGGGGCGCGTAACCGTCCACGCCACGCTCTCGCACGTGTCTGGGGCGATCACGCTGGTGGAGGGCGGCTGGGCCGCGCCGCCTGGCGTGTTCCGCACGCATCTGGACATCGCGGGCACGGCGGGCGTGATCGAGTGGACGTCCGACGCACCGACGCCCTGGCAGGCGCACGGCGCCGTCTCTGTCACCCCGGAGCAGGACGGCGCCGCGCTGCCCGAGCTGGGGGCCGACGATCCCTACGCCGCCGAACTGTGGCACGCCTACGACGCGCTGGACAGCGGCGCCCCGTTCCTGATCGAGCCGCAGGACGCCCGCGCCTCTCTGGCCCTGGCCCTCGCTGTGATCCGCAGCTCGGAGTCCGGCCAGCCGGTGGTGGTGGAGGCATGACGCCCGTGCGGATGGCCCTGCTGGGCATCGCCCATGTGCATGCGGAGGGGTATGCGACGTGGCTCGCCCGTCAGGTGGACGTGGAAGTCATCGGCTTTGCCGAGGACGGTTCGGCGCTCGCCGCCGGGTTCGCCGCGTCCACGGGCCTCCGGCACCTGGCGCTCGCAGACCTGCTGGCCCTGCACCCACACGGCGTGATCGTGTGCAGCGAGACCGTCCATCACCGTTCCTATGTGGAGGCCGCGGCGTCGGCGGGTGCGCATGTCCTGTGCGAGAAACCCATCGCCACCACCCTGGCAGACGCAGAGGCCATGCTGGACGCCTGTCGGCGCGCGGGCGTGGCCTTCCACACGGCGTTCCCGGTGCGGTACTCGCCCGCCGTGCAGACCCTCTGCGCCGAGCTTCAGGGCGGGCGGCTCGGCGGCGTGCTCGCGTACAGCGGCGTGAACCACTCGGTCAGCCCGGATCACGAGCGCGCGTGGTTCAGCGATCCCGCACTGGCCGGGGGCGGCGCGGGCATGGATCACATCATCCATCTGGCCGACCTGCTGCACCACTTCGGCGAGCGGGTCGAGCGCATGGCCGCGCAGCTCCGTTCCGTGCCGCAGTGGACAGTGCCCGGACATGACCAGACGGACGCGGCCGCCCTGGTCACCTTGACCCTCGCGTCCGGCGCGGTGGCCACCATCGACGGTTCCTGGAGCCGCCCGCGCACCTACCCGCGCTGGGGCCACCTGAAACTGGACGTGACGGGGACAGGAGGGATGCGCTCGCTGGACGCCTTCGCGGAACACCTGACCGTCACCAACGCCCACGGGCGGCAGTGGGCGGGGTTCGGGAGCGACTTGAACGCCGCGATGCTGCGCGAGTTCCTGACGGTCTGCACGGGCGGCACACCCCCAATCCTTGCGGACGGCCGGTCTGGCCTGGAGGCGCTGAGGATCGTGCTGGCCGCATACGACTCCAGTCGACTTGGGCAACCTGTCGCCCTGGTCTGAGCAGGGCGCTCAGTCCGGGGGGGCGACCTCCAGTTCGCTGGCCAGTTCCGCCAGGAAGGCGCGCATGGTCAGCGTGCGGCGACGGGCCTCGGCCTGCCCGGCGGGAGTGCGGAAGGTGCCGTCGAGTTTCAGGAGCTTGGTGAAGAAGTGATCCACCGTGTACGCGAGGTCGTCCGGGTCACGGCCCTGCGCCCACGGATCGGCCGGGTGCAGCAGCGGGCGGCCCAGCTGTCCGCCCACCCCGGCCACCCGCAACACGCCCAGCGCGCCCAAGGCGTCGAGCCGATCCGCGTCCTGGAGGGCCGCCCCGAGTTCCGTGTCGGGCACCGCGCCCCGCGAGTACGAATGGTCGAGGACGGCCAGCGCGACGTCCAGGGTCTCGGCGGGCGTGAAGCCCAGGCCGGGCAGCGTGGCCCGCACCGCCTGTGCGCTGAGGTCGCTGGCGCTGGCGCGCTGCGGATGGTTCTTGGGGAGGTTCACCACGTCGTGCGTGAATGCGGCGGCAATGGCGACACCGGCGGGCAGATCCGGCGCGCAGCGGCGCGTCCAGCGGGCCACGCGCAGCAGGTGGGCGTCGTCGTGCGCGGCGTCTCCCTGCATGTGCGCGTGAACCCACGCCCACACGGCTGGGAGGCGGGCGTCCTGCGCAAGCAGTGCGTGCAGATCCACCGGGCTACTCCAGCGCCTGCCGCACCTGCGCCAGGTGGTGCCGCAGATGCCAGTCGTGCTTGGCGATCAGCTGCCACAGCTCCTGCGGCCCCTCGTCCGGATGGGTGACAGTCGCGTCGAGGGCGGCCACCTCCACGCCCTCCAGCAAGGCGATCCAGTGGGCAGTCACGGCGTCCAGCAGTCCCAGGGCGACGGTCACCGGCAGGCCGGCGTCCGGCAGAGTGAGCCAGGCGTCCTGGTCGAAGGGCTGGATCACGTAGTGGGGGGTGGTCAGGGCGTAACGCAGGCGGTTCAGGCCGTGCAGGTGCGCGTCGGCCGTGTGGTGGGCCAGCTGCGCCACGGTCCACGCCCCCGGGCGGGAGCGGCGGGCCAGGGCCGACGCGTCCAGCGGGGCCAGCAGGGCCTGCCACTCCGCCGTGGCGGTGGTCATGCGGGCCGCCACCGCCCGCAGCGCCGGGCGGTCGTGGGTGGGAAGCGGCTGGATGGAGCCGATCGGGAACCTGGGCACGGAGCCGGTCATGGGTGCAGTATGCCAGCCGGTCGCGTCGGCCCGCCGTCCGGTGGGGGAGACAGGGTCGGAAACCTCACGAATAAAGGCCTCCGCGTAAGGCGCAGGTGAGCGGCCCGCCCGTACGCTGCCCGCATGACTGGCTCCCAGCCCCGGCGACCCGCCGTCCTGATCGTGGACGACAGCCCCGGTGTGCTGACGGCCATGGAGAAACTGCTCTCCCCGCACCTGCCTGTGCAGGTGGCCGACAGCGCCACCGCCGCGCTGCGCGCCGTCACGGCCGAGACGGGCCTGGTGCTGGCGGACATCCGCATGCCCGGCATGGACGGTCTGGAACTCGCGCGCGTCCTGCGTCAGGGCCACCCGGCCCTCCCGGTCGTGTTGATGACCGGCGTGGTCGAGGATGGCCTGCGCGGCCGCGCCCGCGAACTCGGCGCGCTGGATGTGCTGCGCAAACCCCTGCGTTCCGAGGCGCTGCTGCCCGCCCTGCAGGAATGGATGGCCGGACAGCACCCGGAGCTGGACCTGTCCGTGCCCATGCCCTCCCCGACCACCGTGGATGCAGCGGAACGGCCCATCCTGGCTTCGGCCGCGCAGCGCGGGCTGGCGCCCGATCCCGGTCTGGCCGCCCAGGCCCTGCTGCGGCCGGTGACGCTGCTGCCCGGCGTGATCAGCGCCGCCATGTTCAGCGAGGACGGCACCCTGCTGGGCGTGCAGGGAGACCTGCACGCCAAGGTGGGCGTGTACCTGCGGTTTCTGGCGACCACCGCGCAGACCCTCGGCGCGCACCTGGACGCCCAGGGCACGGCGCGGGCCTCGCAGCTGGAGTTCGGTGACCGCGTGCTGGTCGCGTGTTTCCGCCCGGGCGAGATGCTGGCCGTGGTGGTGCGCGACACGCCCGCCGCGAGCAGCGTGAAGGGCTGGGTGAGGCAGCGCTGGGCCGACTCGGCACCGAGCACGCTTCTCCACTGAGCCAGAGTCTCGCGAACGGTCGCCCGACGACTTCACGCGGCCCCTCTTCCGCAGGACACCCGGCGTGGCGTGCTCTACCCTGCGGGCATGTTCAGGATTGCCGAGGCCGCCGCCCACCCCGCCACGGAGACTGGCCAGGAAACGCAGCGGCTGGCCGCGCAGGGCGTGCCTGGCCTGGTCATCCCGCCGGACTTCGAGGAAGCCTACTACCGGGGCGGGAACCTGCCCGAGCAACTGCGCCGCCTCTTTTCCACCGTCAATCCCGCCCGCATCGACGAGGACGCGCTGGAACCCCTGGCGGCGCGGGCCCAGGCCCTGATCCGCACCACATACCTGCTCGATGACGCCGTGCAGGCGTTCTACCGCGCCCTGGGCACAGCCGGCCTGGATGTGGGAGAGCTGCACGCTCGCCGCCCCGGCACCCTGAGCACCGAATCCGCGCAGGTCACGCCGCCCGGCACGGCCGCCCTGCACGCGGTGAAGCGGCTGTGGGCGCAGGACTGGGTCTTCGACGCAGTGCTGGCCCGCCTGGACGATAGTGGCAGTGTGGCCCTGGAGGCCCGCCCGACCCTGCTGATTCCCGGCCCACCCGGCTGGCCGGATACCGAACGGGCCGCCGTGCTCGGCGTGCCGACGGCGCTGGTCAGTCCCCTCGGCCTGGTCGGCCTGCCTTGACGGCTGAAGCCCGTGAACCGTCCGGATGGCTGCTGGCGGCACTGGGCACCCTGGTCTTCCTGAACGTGTACGCTCCGCAGAGCCTGCTGCCCGTGCTGGCCCGCGAATTCCATGCAGGCGCGGCCCAGGTGGGCGTGGTGGTGGGGGCCACCATGCTTGCCATGGCCCTGGCCTCGCCCCTGGTCGGCGTGCTGGCCGACGCGCTGGGCCGCCGCCGCACGGTGCTGTGGGCCTTCGCGCTTCTGACCATTCCGGCCGTCCTGGCGGCCCTGTCGCCCAGTCTGCCGATGTTGAACGCTGCCCGGTTCATTCAGGGCCTGCTGATTCCCGGCGTGATGGTCGCCCTGACCTCGTACATCGGCGAGGAGATTCCGGCCGCCGTGCGTGCGCGTGCCCTGACCATGTACGTGACCGGCACCGTGCTGGGCGGGTTCCTGGGCCGCTTCCTGGCTGGCCTGATCGCCGCCCGTTTCGGCTGGCATGCGGCCTTCTGGGGTCTGGCCGCGTGCGCGGTGATCGGCTTTCTGCTCGCCCGCACGGGCCTGCCCCCGGAGCGCGCCTTCCGGCCCAGCCGCGACCCGCGGGCCGTCCTCAGCGGCCTCGTGACCCATCTGCACACGCCCGCGCTGCTGGCTACCTGCGCGGTCGGATTCCTGATCCTGTTCACCCTGGTCGGCACCTTCAACACCCTCACCCTGCGGCTCGCCGCCGCGCCGTACAGCCTGAATTCCGCGCAGACGGGCAGTATCTTCGCCGTGTACCTGCTCGGCGTGGTCATCACACCCGTCGCCGGGCCGCTGCTCGCCACGCGCGGCCCCCGCTTCGCGCTGCTGACCGCCGTCGGCTCCAGCGTCGTGGGCCTGCTCCTCACACTCACCAGTCCCCTCCCGCTGATCGTCGCGGGCGTCGCCGCTAGCGCGTGCGGCGTGTTCCTGGCGCAGTCCGCTGCGCTGGCCGCCGTGCAGCGCGCCGTCACGCAGGCCCGCAGCCTCGCGTCGGGCCTGTATCACCTCTCGTACTACGGTGGGGCGGCCGTCGCCAGCGTGGTCGCCGGGCACGCCTTCGAGGCGGGCGGCTGGAAGGGCGTCGTGCCCCTCGTCGTGGGCAGCATGGCCCTGGCCGGCGTCGTGGGCGTTGTCGGCTGGAAACGGCCCTGACCGGAGCCGGTGTTAGCCTCGGGCCATGACCGCACACCTCACCGCCGACGGCGCGCACCCCGGCCTTCAGCTCACGCTGCACGACGAGGGCATCCTGGAGATCGTCATTCGCAGCGACCGAACGCTGAACTCCGTGAACGCCGAGGCCCACCGTGCCCTGACCCGAGTGTGGCGTGACATTGACGACACGCCCGGCATCCGCTGCGTCCTGATCCGGGGTGAGGGACGCGGCTTCTCGTCCGGCGGGGACTTCACGCTGATCGAGGAGATGGCCAGCGACTTCAGCGCCCTCGCCCGCGTGTGGAAGGAAGCGCGCGACCTCGTGTACAACGTCGTGAACTGCGGCAAACCCATCGTCAGCGCCATCCACGGCCCCTGCGTCGGCGCGGGCCTGGCCGTCGCCCTGCTCGCGGACGTGAGCATCGCCGCCCGCAGCGCCCGCCTGCTTGACGGGCATGTCCGGCTGGGTGTCGCGGCGGGCGACCACGCCGCCATCATCTGGCCTC
Source organism: Deinococcus sp. KSM4-11 (assembly GCF_004801415.1). Lineage (NCBI taxonomy): Bacteria > Thermotogati > Deinococcota > Deinococci > Deinococcales > Deinococcaceae > Deinococcus > Deinococcus sp. KSM4-11. Next base: position 90,821 of record NZ_SSNX01000004.1, read on the forward strand.
TGCTGTGCGGTCTGAACAGGGCCAAGTACCACCTGCTGACCGGCGAACCGGTTTCTGGCGAAGAAGCCGAACGCATCGGCCTCGTCAGCCTGTGCGTGCCCGACGGGGAACTGCTCGACCGGGCCTGGACGGTCGCCCGCAGGCTCGCCCAGGGCAGCCCCACCGCTATCCGCTGGACGAAATATGCCCTGAACAACTGGCTGCGGCAGGCCGGGCCGATTTTCGACGCGTCCCTGGCGCTGGAATTCCTGGGCTTCACCGGCCCTGACGTGAGAGAAGGACTTGCCAGCCTGCGCGAGAAGCGCGAGCCGACGTTCCAGGAAGACGCGCCGATCTGAGGCTAGGGAAGATTCACACTCCACCTCTGCGACTGTGCGGGAGACGGTGAAAGATGTCTATGACGTTCGATGTTTTTCCGGGAATCAATGAGCTTCCAACGATCCAGCAGGTCAAGCGGTTGTGCGTTGAAAAGTTGCATGTCTTTCTGGCGAGTCTGGGTCTGGAATCGCGCCCTACCGTGTCGGCGACTTTCTGGAGTTTTTTGACTCGGGAGTGCGTGCCGGTTGATCCTGACGACAAATTTGTCTGGCATGACGGCTATCTCTGGTTTGAAGTAGATGATGTCAAGGGAGGCACAGACGTTTACTGCGTGAGCTGGGAACCGGCCGAACTGGCCGTCAACTTGGAGGAACTCGAATCTGAAACCAGGGCACGTGTCTTATCTCCGACGGTCACGCTGGGAACGCACTGGTACGTTCGTCGCTCCGCTGGTCAACCTGCGGTGGTCGAGGCGCTGTATGGCTTTCTGGCCTCGGCATTGGCAGAATTGACACGTGGAGTCGTAGTGTCCACGGATGGAGCCTGGTCAATGCCACAGTTTCACCTCTATCCAGCCGACTTCGACCGAGAATATCTGCGACCAGAAAAGGCGCGTTCGGATCAGGAACGGCGGTGGGCTGAGCAGATACAAGCGGGGCTGCTTGAAGAGTTTGGGGAATGATTGCGGATGGCTCCAGCGCTACACCGCCCCTGTCCCCCCTCGGGGAACTCCCGTCCCTGCTCATGCGGCGCGCGTTATTGTGGGCCGTAAACCTTTGAGCTGTATTCCCCAGGAGGAAGTCCCATGACCATGAAACCACCCGTCCGTGTGGCCGTGACCGGCGCTGCCGGCCAGATCGGTTACAGCCTGCTGTTCCGTATCGCGTCCGGCGACATGCTCGGCAAGGATCAGCCCGTGATCCTGCACCTGCTGGAGATCACGCCGGCCCTCAAGGCGCTCAACGGCGTGGTGATGGAACTCCGTGACTGCGCGTTCCCGCTGCTGGCGGACGTGGTCACGAGTGATGACCCGATGGTGGCCTTCAAGGACGTGGATTACGCCCTGCTGGTCGGGGCGATGCCGCGCAAGGCGGGGATGGAGCGCGGAGACCTGCTGGGCGCGAACGGCGGGATCTTCAAGCCGCAGGGCGAGGCGCTGAACGCTGTGGCGAGCCGGGACGTGAAGGTGCTGGTGGTGGGGAATCCCGCGAACACGAACGCGCTGATCGCCCAGCAGAACGCGCCGGATCTCGATCCGAAGCAGTTCACGGCGATGGTGCGCCTGGATCACAACCGCGCGATCTCGCAGCTGGCCGAGAAGACCGGGAAGCCTGTGAGCAGCATCCGGAACATCACCATCTGGGGGAACCACTCCAGCACGCAGTACCCGGACCTGAGTCAGGCGACCGTGGATGGCCAGCCGGCGCTAGAACTGGTGGATCAGGACTGGTACGAGAACACGTACATCTCGACGGTGGCGAAGCGCGGCGCGGCGATCATCGAGGCGCGCGGCTCCAGTTCGGCGGCGAGTGCGGCGAGCGCGGCCATCGATCACATGCGCGACTGGGCGCTGGGCACGCCGGAGGGCGAGTGGGTCAGCATGGGTATCCCCAGTGACGGCAGTTACGGCGTGCCGGAGGGCCTGATCTACGGCTTCCCCGTGACCACCAAGGATGGCCAGTACACCGTGGTGCAGAATCTGCCGGTGTCGGATTTCAGCCGGGGTAAGATGGGCGCGACCGCGCAGGAACTCACCGAGGAGCGCGACGAGGTTCGCAAGCTCGGTCTGGTGAAGTAACGCGAGCCGGGCGGGGGCGGGGCCAGCGGGCTCCGCCCCCGTCGTCGTGTGTCCACTCCAGCGGGCCGCTCCTCAGGGTCGCGTGCCAGAGTAGGCACGTGAGCCCAGACTTGTTGAATGGCCGGTACCTGGAGTCGCCGCGTGGAGACCACGTGGACGTGTACACCGACGAGCATGGCCAGCAGGTGCGCGTTCCCGATCCGTACCGCTGGCTGGAAGACCCGGATTCGCCCCAGACGCGGGCGTGGGTGGCCGCGCAGAACGCCGTGACGGACGTGGTGCTGGACGCCCTGCCCGCCCGCACCCGGTACCGCGAGCGGCTCACGGAGCTGTGGAATTACGCGCGTGAGGGTGTGCCGTGGCGGCGCGGCGCGCGGTACTTCCGGTCGTTCAACCCTGGCCTGCTGAACCAGCCGCTGCTGGAGGTGGCCGAGAGCCCGCGCGGCCCGTGGCGGACGCTGCTCGACCCGAACACGCTCAGCGAGGATGGGACGGCCTCCCTGCTCAGCGCGTCGGTCAGCCGGGACGGCGCGCGGGTCGCGTACGGCGTGCAGCAGGGCGGCAGCGACTGGATCACGTGGCACGTGCGTGACGTGGTTTCGGGTGAGGACGATCCACACGCGGTGGAGTGGAGCAAGTTCAGCGGCGCGACGTGGTCGCCCGACGGTCTGGGCTTCTATTACGGCGCGTACGATGCCCCGCCGGAGGGTGCGGCCCTGACCGGCGCGAACCGGAATTACCGGCTGATGTTCCACGCGGTCGGCACGCCGCAGGCGCAGGATCAGCTGATCATCGCCCGACCAGACGAACCGGACTGGCGGTTCTCGGCGGGCGTCACCGAGGACGGCGAGTATCTGCTTGTCGTCGTGTCGCGCGGCACCGAGCCGAAGAACCTGCTGTGGGTGCGGCCTTTGGCCTCGGGCGGGCCGTTCACGGAACTCGTGCCGGACTTCCGCGCGGCATACGACGTGGTCGGGAACGACGGCCCCACGCTGTATGTCCGCACCGACGAGGACGCCCCGCGTGGCCGGGTGCTCGCATGGAATGTGGCCACGGGCGAGCGGTACGAGGTGATCCCCGAGGGACAGGACGCGCTGGAGGCTGTTCACGCTGTGCCGGAGGGCCTGCTGTCCCTGACCCTGCGGGATGCCAGTCACCGGCTCACGCGGCACGACCGCTCGGGGGCCGTGATCGGCGAGGTCGCGTTGCCGGGCCTGGGGAGCGTCACCGAACTGAACGCGCGGCAGGACGACCCGGAGGTGTTCCTGGGATTCACGTCCTTCCTGAGTCCCGGCACGGCCTACTGCCTGCGGCCAGACGGTGACCTGGAGGCCCTTTCGACGCCCACCATCGAATTCGACGCGTCGGCCTACGAGGTCACGCAGGAGTTCGCGACCAGCAAGGACGGCACCCGCATCCCCATGTTCATTGTGGCGCGGCGCGGCCTGGCGCGGAACGGCCAGAACGCCACGCTGCTGTACGGGTATGGGGGCTTCACCGTCAGCCTCACGCCGTCGTTCAGCGTGGGGCGGCTGGCGTGGCTGGAACGCGGCGGCGTGGCGGTCGTGGCGAACCTGCGCGGCGGCAGCGAGTACGGTGAGGACTGGCATCTGGCGGGCACCCTCGAGCGCAAGCAGAATGTGTTCGACGACTTCATCGCGTGCGCCGAGCACCTGATCAGCACCGGCATCACGTCCAGCGTACACCTGGGCATCCAGGGCGGCAGCAACGGGGGCCTGCTGGTCGGCGCGGCCATGACGCAGCGCCCGGAGCTGTTCGGCGCAGTGATCGCGCAGGTCGGCGTGATGGACATGCTGCGCTACCAGCACTTCACGATCGGCTGGGCGTGGGCCAGCGACTACGGCCGCAGCGACGACCCGGAGATGTTCCGCACGCTGCTGGCGTACTCGCCCCTGCATAACCTGAGAGAGGGCACGGCCTACCCGGCCACCCTGGTCACGACTGGCGACCACGACGACCGTGTGGTACCCGCCCACTCTTACAAGTTCGCCGCGCAGCTACAGCGTGACCAGGCGGGAACCGAGCCGGTGCTGATCCGCATCGAGACGCGTGGCGGCCACGGAGCGGGCAAACCAACCTCGCTGGTGATCGCGGAGGCGGCCGATATCTGGGCCTTCCTCGACGCCCGGCTGCGGACCGCGCCCACTGGTTGACAGCCCAGGACTTCGCCGTTAAAGTAAGCGAGCCTGAAACGCGCCCCACGGGGCGGCCCCACCAGAACAAGCGTGCCGAGGTGGCGGAATTGGTAGACGCACTAGTTTCAGGGACTAGCGCCGCGAGGTGTGTGGGTTCAAATCCCATCCTCGGCACCACGAAGACTCCCAGCAGCAATGCTGGGGTTTTTCTTTGGCCTGATCGTGCCGACTCCGACCGGTCTCGTCCAGAGAGGACGATTCTCGCTGCTGGTGCGCCGTTCAAGGACTCCATGGCGACCCAACCGCCATATTTACTGCGCCGGGTCTCCGATCCAGAGGGCCAGCCGGGCGTCCGCGAACTGCTGTGCCCGCTGGGCCAGGCGTGCGTGATCGGTGTCCAGCCGTCGGGCCGCCATGGTCAGGTGCGCGGCCATCGCTTCCGGGGCCGGCCCGCCCAGGGTGGTGCGGCGGGTCACGAAGGCGGCGGTGTCCAGCGCGTCCGCCACCAGCCCATCTGGAATGTCCAGCTCCGGGGCCAGGGCGCGCAGGTCGGTGTCGGTCGCCAGGTGGAGCGCGCGGCCCTGCGCGTGTACGCTGGCCAGCAGCGCCTTCGCCAGCCGGTGGGCCTCGCGGAAGTCACCGCTGCGGCGGGCGAGCACGTCGGCCAGCTCGGTCAGGGTGCTTTCGCTGTGGTCGGCCAGGATGCGCCACGCGTCCCGGTTCACGTTCAGGCCGCTGATGGACGCGTCCAGCAGTTCCAGGGCCTGCCCGAAGGTGCGCCACAGCGTCCACAGCGGTTCCTGGACGTCGGTGCCCACGTCGTTCACGTCTCCGAAGGGAATGTTGTGGCTCGCATACACCAGCGTCTGTGCCGCCCCCAGCGTGCGGCTCAGGCGGGTGCGGGTGTGCTCCAGCGTGACCGGGTTGCGTTTCTGGGGCATGACGCTCGAGCCCTGCACCAGACCGTCTTCCAGGGTGATGAGGCCCCGCGCGGCCCAATCCAGCAGGTCGTACACCACCCGCGACAGGTTCACCGCGCAGGTGCTGACGGCGCCCGCGATCTCGACCTGCCAGTCGCCGCTGGCGACCGCGTCGAAGGTGTTCTCGACCGGGCCGTCGAAACCCAGCAGCGCGGCTGCGTACTCCCGGTTCAGCGGGTGGCTGCTGCCCGCCAGGGCCACGGCCCCCAGCGGACTGCGGTTCAGGCGGCCCAGCGCATCCTGGAGCCGGGCGCTGTCGCGCGCCAGGACGTTCTCGGCGGCCGCCAGGTAGTGGCCGAGGGTGGTCGGCTGGGCGGGCTGGTGGTGGGTGAAGGCGACCATGACCGTCGCCCGTTCTCGCTCCGCGAGGCTCAGGAGCGTGCCCCGGAGCCGCAGCACGGTCTGCATGGCGGTCATCAGCTCGGCCCGCGCCGCGAGGCGGTACACGGTCATGTCCAGGTCGTTGCGCGACAGGGCGGTGCGCAGCGCCCCCGCGCCCTCCGGACTCAGGCGCGCGATTTCCCGGTCGAGCGTGAAGAACAGGTCGGGAATGGCCGGGTCGACCTCGCCCGGCTGGAAGGAACGCAGCGCGCGCAGGGTCGTCACGGCCTCATCCGCGTGCGGGGTGCCGCTGCGACGCAGATCGAGGGCGTGGGCACTCAGGGCTTCCAGGAACAGGGGCAGCAGGTGGGCACGCGCAAAGGCGTAATCCGGGTCGAGCGCCGCCGTCCGGTACGCGGGATGAAAGGTCATGCCGCAGGGTAGAGCGGACGGCTCGCCTACGGGTCGAGCCGCAGCACCAGCGTCACGTGATCCTCGCTGAAGCCCTGCGCGGCGTAGAACTCGCGGGCTCGCCCGTTGAACCATGACGTCTTGAGCATGATCTCGGCGGCGCCCTGGTGCCGGCCCCAGCGCTTGACGGCGTCCAGCAGAAAGCGGCCCACGCCGGTTCCCTCGGATTCCTCCGTCACGGCCAGATCCTTCACGAACACGCCGTGATCCTCGGGATGCCAGTAGAGCAGCGTGAAGCCTGCCGGCAGGCCGTCGGCGCTGGCGATCAGGACGGCGCTGCCGGGTTCCGGATCGGTCAGTGCCCGGGTGAACAGGGTGTCGTACTCGGCCAGCATGACCTGCCGATCCCGCCACGGCGGCGCGCTGGCCACCAGTCGGGGCGCGAGCGCCAGCACAAAGGGCAGATCGCCGGGCTCGCCGGGCCGCAGCGTGAGGCGCGGAGCGGACATCATGCGTTCATGGTATGGAACGTGCGCCTACACGCGTCTTACAGCTGTTCACGGCGGATTTCCTTCCCCGGCTCTGGGCCGGACGCGCTTACAGGCGCAGGCCGATCAGGGCGTAGCCGAGCATGGCCAGCTTCTCGCGCAGCAGGTAGGTGCGGCTGGTGCCCGCGCCGAGCGGACTGGCGCTCACGTTGGCGTCCATGCCCAGCGCGCGTGCCAGCGCCAGGGCGCGCGGCGCGTGTGCCTCGTCGGTGACCAGCGTGACGGGCGTACCGGGGGCCAAGCCCACGCGGGCGTTGCGCAGGTTCTCGATGGTTGTGCGGCTGCGCGTCTCGGCCACCAGGGCGGTCTGTGGAACACCGTGTTTGCTCAGGTATGTGATCCCCACCCCGCCCTCGGTATAGGGATCCCCCTGGCGGCGCCCCCCGGTGACCACGATCTTCAGCACCCCGCCGTGTTCGTACAGACCCAGCGCATGATCCAGTCGGCGCTGGAAGGCGGGGCTGGGCCGCCCGGCGTACTGCGCCGCGCCCAGCACCAGCAGCGTGGCGTGGGGGGTGCGGGCGTTCGGCACGCGCAGGTTCGGGAGCGCCAGGAAGCCGGCCGCCAGCAGGGCCACGACGGCCAGGGGCAACAGGGTCAGGGTGGAACCGCGCGCGCGCACGAGCGGAGCGTAACATAAAGAAAACCACAAGTCTGGCGATTCCCGTCGTCCCTGTCGGTTTCTTCACACCCGCGAATTCGGCGCGCGAGTGGCGATCATCTTCCTGACGCGGCGGGAGGTGCGTGCTACGCTCACCCCTGAATTTCTGCGCTGCCCTTTCTTGCGTCGCGTGTGGCCGGGAGCCCATCAACCTTATGTCCAACACCCTTGTAATCGTCGAATCGCCCGCGAAGGCCCGTACCATCGAAAAGTACCTCGGCAAGGGGTACACGGTGGAGTCGTCCATCGGGCACATCCGCGACCTCCCCAAGAGCGCGGCCGATATCCCCGAGAAATACAAGGGACAGGCCTGGTCCCGGCTCGGCCTGGACGTGGAACACGATTTCAGCCCGCTGTACGTGGTCGCCCCGGAAAAGAAAGCGCACGTGGCGAAGCTGCGGAAGATGGCGGCCGAGGCCGACGAGATCATCCTCGCGACGGACGATGACCGCGAGGGCGAGAGCATCGCGTGGCACCTGTTCCAGGAACTCCGGCCAAAGGTGCCGGTCAAGCGCATGGTCTTCCACGAGATCACCAAGGAGGCCATCCAGGCCGCCATTGCCGCGCCGCGCCAGATCGATACGAACCTCGTCGAGGCGCAGGAGGCCCGGCGCGCGCTGGATCGGCTGTACGGCTACGAGGTCAGCCCGGTACTGTGGAAGAAGGTCGCGCCGAAGCTGAGCGCAGGCCGCGTGCAGAGCGTGGCGACCCGCATGCTGGTGGAACGTGAACGCGAGCGCATGCGCTTTGTGAGCGCCACGTGGTGGGATCTGCTGGTCACCGGTAAGACCGCCGATGCCCAGACCTTCCCCGCCCGCCTGACGGACGTGGTCGGACAGAAGCTCGCGCTGGGCCGCGACTTCGACCCGCTGACCGGGAAGTTGAAGGACGGCGTCACCGCCCGCCTGCTCTCGGAAGCCGAGGCCCGCGCGCTGGCCGACGGCCTGACTGGGCAGACGTTGGCGGTCACGAGTGCCGAGGAGAAACCCTTCACGCAGCGTCCGTACCCACCGTTCATTACCTCCACCTTGCAGCAGGAGGGCAGCCGCAAGCTGGGCTTCGCCGCCACGCGCACCATGCGCGCCGCGCAGCGCCTGTACGAACAGGGCTACATCACGTACATGCGCACCGACAGCACCAACCTGAGCACCGAGGCCGTGACCGCCGCCCGCACGCAGGTCGCGCAGATGTACGGCCAGAATTACCTGTCGCCGCAGCCGCGCGTGTACTCCAAGAAGGCCAAGAACGCCCAGGAGGCCCACGAGGCGATCCGCCCCGCCGGGAGCAGCTTCCGCACGCCGGATTCGCTCCGGAATGAACTGTCGGGCGACGAGTGGCGGCTGTACGACCTGATCTGGAAACGCACCGTGGCCTGCCAGATGGCCGACGCGCGCGGCCGCAGCCTGCGCGTGCGCCTGGGCGGAACAACGAAGACCGGAGACGACGTGGCCCTGAGCGCCTCGGGCCGCACCATCGATTTCCCCGGCTTCCTGCGCGCCTACGTGGAGGGCAGCGACGATCCCAGCGCCGCCCTTGAAGACCGCGAGACTCCCCTGCCCCCCTTGAAGGAAGGCGAGCGCGTCACCGCCGACGCCGTGAAACCCGAGGGCCACGAGACGCAGCCACCCGCCCGCTACACCGAGGCGTCGCTGGTGCAGTCGCTGGAGGGCGCGGGCATCGGCCGCCCCAGCACCTATGCGAGCATCCTGGGCACCATCCAGGACCGTGGGTACGCGACCAAGAAAGGACAGGCACTGGTGCCCTCCTGGACGGCGTTCGCGACCTCCGCGCTGCTGGAGGGGCATTTCAGTTCGCTGGTGGACTACGACTTCACCGCGAAGATGGAAGAAGACCTCGACGACATCGCCGGGGGCCGTGCCCAGCGGGTGCCGTACCTCCAGCGTTTCTACCTGGGCGTGGGCGGCGAGGGCATGGCCCTGCGCCCCCTGATCGACTCGAAGATGGGCGAGATCGACGCGCGCGGGATCGCCACGATCGCCGTGCCGAAACTGGAGGGCAGCGGCATCGAGGTACGCGTCGGCCGCTACGGGCCGTACATGGAGCGGGACGGGGAGAAGGCCAACCTCCCTGAGGGCATGGCCCCGGACGAACTGACCGCCGAGAACGCCGAGGAACTGATGAGCCGCCCCAGCGGCGACCGGGTGATCGGCACCGACGACGCCACCGGGCAGCCGGTCGTCGCCCGGGCGGGACGCTACGGCCCGTACGTGACGCTCGGCGCAGACAACCCGCCCGTCCGCAGCGCGAGCCTGTTCCCCACCGACGACCTGACCACCCTGACCCTGGAACGCGCCCTGAAACTGCTGAGCCTGCCCCGGCTGGTCGGCACCAGCGAGGGCGAGGAGGTTTGGGCGCTGAACGGCAAGTACGGCCCCTACCTCAAGCGCGGCAGCGACAGCCGCAGCCTGACCACCCACGAGCAGCTGTTCGAGGTCGGCATCCACGAGGCCGAGGCACTGTTCATGCAGCCCCGGTTCGGCAAGGGCCGCGCGGCTGCTGCGCCGCCCCTGCGCAGCTTCGAGTATCCGGGCCGCGCCAGCATCGTCCTGAAGTCCGGCCGCTTCGGTCCGTACCTCACCGACGGCGAGCGCAACGCCACCCTTCGCAAGGGCGAGGACGAGGGCACGTTGACCGCCGACCGCGCCCTGGAGATCCTGGAAGAGCGTGGCAAGGAACCCAAGGCCAAGCCCGGCAAGACCCCGCGCAAGGCCGCCAGCGCTAGCACGAAGAAGACGACCGCGAAGGCCGGAGCGGGGAAGGCCACCGCGAAGACCAGCACCCGCAAGACCCCGACCCGCCCTCCGGCCTCCAAGGCCAGCGCCGCTCGTAAGGCTCCTGCGAAAGCGAAGGCCCTTGCCAAGACCCCCCTCACCTGGGCGCAGCTTAAACCGCACCTGAACGTGCTGAGCAGCGAGGAACGCCAGCTGGTGACCGCCACCCGTGAACAGGGTCGCAAGGTCGAGGACGTCGCCCCCGGCCTGGGCCTCGACATCAAGAAGGCCAAGGGCATGGCACTCCAGGCCAGCAAGAAACTGAACCAGGCGGCGCGCGGAGAATAAGCCCTTGCCCAGGCCGCGCCCCGACGTTCCCCACGCCCTGCACCTGACCCGCCTCGCCCAGGGCACGCCCGGCGAGTGGGTGCGGCTGCCCGGTGGGAATGTCCGGGTGCTGAACCTCAGCGGCAAGGCTCCTCAGGCCGGTCTGGACGGGTGGGTGGTGTGCCTCAGTGGCGAGGCCGTGATCGACCTGCCCCTGAACAACTTCGTGCGCCTGCGCCCCGGCGAGGGCCACCGCGTGACCGCCAGTGAACCCTGGGTGCCCTTCGACACGCGCGAGGGCACCGTGATCCTGCTGGTGGTGGACGGGGAGTAAGAACGAATATCGCATAGCCTGAAGCGATGGCTGTGCCACCTCCCTCAATTGCAAGCCTCCAAGGTATTTTCCTTGACGACTCGTTTGTGCTGGGGGTGCTAATTCCCTACCGCCAAATGAGCGTCAGTATTTTGGCAATGCTGCTGCCTTGGCACCTAAGGTATGAAGCACTGCCTCAAGGTCAGTTGTGGTGTTATCGCCGCGCTGAGCTGGTGTTTCAAGACGTGATGTCAGTGGTGTGGTCAAAGCAGAATATTCCGGGCGCTGTGACGGTGGACGAAGATGGCGAGGATTTCGGCACGGTAGACGTGTTGGAGATGGACGGAGATATATACCGTCTACAGGGTGACTTCGGAGTGATTGAGGTGCATTCTTCCCCACCGTCACTGACACTGTTGGAATGACCTTCCTTTGAAGCTCCCGTCTTAGACGAAAGGATTTCCTCATCCCGTTACAGTGCCGTCATGACCCGGCCTACCCCGCACCACCGCACGGCCTACCCATACCACCACCCCACGCCGACCCGCTGGGCAGACAACGACGTGTACGGCCACGTGAACAACGTGACGTACTACGCGTACTTCGACACGGCCGTGAACGCGTACCTGGTGGCACACGGCGCGCTGGATCTCCACGCGGGCGAGGTGATCGGGCTGGTCGTCGAGACGGGCTGCGCGTACTTCGCGCCGGCCGAGTTCCCGGAGCTGCTCAGTGTGGGCGTGCGCGTGGCACGGCTGGGCAGCAGTTCCGTGCGCTACGAGCTGGCCGTGTTCCGCGCTGGCGAGGAGACCGCGTGCGCGCAGGGGCATTTCGTGCATGTGTACGTGGATCGGGGGACGCGGCGGCCCACGGTACTGCCGGAGGTGCTGCGCCGGGCGCTGGAGGCGCTGCAGTCCTGACTCAGCGTTTCTTCTTGGCGGCCCTCGCCGCTTCCTTGGCGGCCTTCTCGTCCGCCTTCTGCTTTTCGGCCATTTCCTTGCCCATGTCCTCCATGAGCTGCGCGCCCTGGGCGTCCACCGTGCGCTGCAGTTCGATCAGGGTACTGACCAGCATGTTGTTCAGCACGCGCTCGATTGGGGCCTTGATCCACTTGTACCGCACGCGGGCGTTCATGCTCAGCGTGACTTCTGTGCCGCCCGGCATGGGCTTGAACGACCATGCCTGCGTCAGTTTCTCCAGCGGCCCCACATGGCGTACGCTTTCCCAGCCGCCGCGCTGCGGGGCCTGAAGCTGCCCGTACTTCGCGGTGAAGGCCAGCCCCAGCAGCCGCCGGGGAAACTTGAAGCGCACCAGCGCATTGTTCGCCAGGCGACCGCCCTCACCCTCGTACTCGGCAGACACGAAGTTCTTGTCCCACTTCACGCGGCGCCGGGGTTCCAGCGCTAGGCGGTACAGCACGTCCGGGCGGGAGCGCACCACGATGTTCTGCTTCAACTGAATCGACTCGGACATCCTGCGCTCAATCTAGCGCGCGGAACTGACCCGGCCGGAGCGCGCACCAGTACAGGCCGTCCTCAGTCCAGGTAGGGTCGCGCGGGCAGGTGCGACACCCGCAGCGTGAAGTGCTCGGCGTACTTCACGCCCGGCCCCGCCATCCGCCCGATCGCGGCGCGGCCCTCGCGGTACTGGTCTTTCGTCCAGGCCCACTTGTAGAAGTCGTGGTAGAAGCCCATGACCTCCGCCCCGGCCTCGACGGTGTCCGAGATGTCCACGATCACCTCCGGGTAGGGGCTGGCGGGCGCGAAATACTGGTAGAAGCGCACCGGGTCGCGCAGGGCCTCCAGACGCTGCACGTCCTCGCCGCTTTCCACGCCCTCCGCGCTGCCCAGATCCGGCGCAGGCGGCATGGGCGCTCCCCCCGCCTCGTTCACGATCTTCGGAATGCGGGCCAGCGTGATCGCATCGAAGGCGATCTTGGCCGTCATGCGGTGATCCGGGTGCGGGTGGTCGTCACTCCAGGTGATCACCGCGTTCGGGCGGAACGTGGCGTACAGCCGCGCGAGTTGCAGAGCCTCGGCCCGGCCGCCGGTCATGCGGGAATCGCCCATGTCGAAGAAGTGATACTGCGCGCCGATCTTCTCGGCCACCCAAGCCCCATGCTCACGGCGCACACGGGTGACCTCCTCGTGCGAGGCGTCCCCGAACTGGCTGGCCAGCTCGCCCAGCGTCGTCCACACCAGCATGACCTCGTCCCCGCGCGCCGCGTGTTTCGCCAGCGTGCCAATACAACCGATCTCGTCGTCCGGATGGGCAAACACCGCCATGATTCGCATGCGTAGCAGGATAGGGGAGATGGCCAGGTCATATCGGCTCCAGCGCACAGAACGGCGTGTCCATGTCCGGGTACCGTGACGGCATGCCCTTTCAGTTCCGCCGCGCCAGCCCGCAGGATCTGACGGTGCTCGTCTCGCTGGATCATCTGGCCGTGACTCCGGAGCGCCGCAGCTGGATTCAGGAGGCGCTCGACCGGCAGGTCGTCATGCTCTGTGCGGTGGGGGCCGAAGCGTGCGCATACGGCGTGCTGGAGAACACGTTCTTCGGCCATGCCTTCGTGTCGCTGGTCTACGTCACTCCGTCCTGGCGACGGCAGGGCGCGGGGATGGCGCTGCTCGCGCAGCTGTGCGGCGTGGCCTCGACCCCGAAGGTGTTCTCCTCGACCAACCTGTCGAACGCGCCCATGCACGCCCTGTTCCGCCGGACGGGCTGGGAGGTCAGCGGCCTGCTCCAGCACCTCGACGAGGGGGATCCGGAAGTGGTCTACGTCCGTCTGGGCCGCTGACCCTCACCGCACGAAGCGGATGGTGAGCGGGTAGGAGTACGGCTGGCCACTGCTGGCGCGCACCACGCCGATGATCATGAAGATGAACGGGATGATGCCGAGCACCACCATGACCGGCAGCAGGAATAGGAAGAACGAAGCGAAGGTGCCCAGGAACGCGAAGGCTCCGAGTTCCTCGCTGCCGGCGGCCGAGCCGACCGCGCCGCCGATCAGCCCCACGCTGAACAGGAGGAACGCGAGCACGCCGATGATCAGGCCGTACAGCCACATGCTCAGACGGAAGTTCAGCACCTCCCTGCCCTGGGCGTTCAGGGCGGCGCTGCGGTCGCGGTAGACCAGCCACGCGACCAGCGGCCCCAGCACGCCGCCCACCGTGGGGAGCAGGAGGTCGGCCAGCGGCGAGAGGTGCAGGACGATGCCCGGCGTGCGGTCGGCGTCGGGGAGCGCGGTCAGGGGGCGCAGGTGGGTGGCGGGCTCCATGCTTGACACTACGGGCGGGCGCTGCCTACAGTTCCCGGATGACCCGTCCCGGCACTTCCTATGGCAAGAGCGCCGCGCGCAAGGCGCAGGACGCGGAGCGCGACCGCCTGCCGATCCGGGCCGGGATCCAGCCCGAGCAGCCGGTGACCGGGCAGGTTGTGACGCTGTACTCAGACGGGGCGTGCGACACCACCAAGGGGCACGGCGGTTGGGCCACGATCCTCAGCTACGGCGAGAAGGAGCTCATACTGAGCGGTCACGAGGAGAACACCACCAACAACCGCATGGAACTGCGCGGCCTGCTGGAGGGCCTGAAAACCCTGAAACGGCCCTGTCAGATCCGCGTGGTGACAGACAGCCAGTACCTGCGCAAGGCCTTCACCGACGGCTGGATCCTGAAATGGCAGCGCAACGGCTGGAAAACGGCGGGGGGCGACCCGGTCAAGAACCAGGATCTGTGGGAGGAACTGATCGCCCTGGCACGCACGCACGCCCTGACCTTCCTGTGGGTCAAGGGCCACGCCGGGCACGGCGAGAACGAGCGGGTGGACGTCCTGGCCGTGCAGGAACGCAAGAAACTCCGCGCGGTCAGGTGACGGCCTTCACGGTGGCCGGAGGCTGGCCGGAACCGCTCACCCGGATGCCTCCGTACGCCGGTGATCTGGCCGCCGACGTGAACGTCCTGCTGGCCGCACACCGCTGCGAGATCACGCGCGAGCACGTGCCCAGGGTCGCCCGCGAGGCGGTGGCCCTGGCCCGGCGCTTCGGCGTCGATCCGGGAGCCGCCCGCACCGCCGCGTGGCTGCACGATGTGGGCGGCATCGTGCGCCGGGCCGACATGGTCGCCCTGTGCGAATCGCTCGGCGTGGCCGTGGTGCCCGAGGAACGGCAGGTGCCCATGCTGCTACACGCGAGGATCAGCGTGGCGCTGGCGCGAGGGCGCTACGGCGTGACGGACGCGGCGACCCTCCAGGCCATCCGCGTCCACACGACCCTTCACGCCGAGCCCACGCCGCTCGATCTGGTCGTGTTCCTGGCCGACAAGCTGGAGTGGGATCAGGGCGGCATTCCCCCGTACCACGCCGAACTGAGCGCCGCACTCGACGGCGGCCTGATGGCCGGGGCACGGTGGATGCTGACGTGGATGGCCTCCCCGCAGGCAAACCTGCTCATCCCCCACCCGGAGCTGCGTGCCGCGTGGGCCGCGTTCGGCGTCATACCGCCCGCGTAGTCACGGCAGGCGCACGTCCTGATGCTGAGTGATGGGCCGGCCGACCGTCAGGGCCTCGCGCAGGCCGGGCTCCAGTGCCCCGTACGCGGCGTCCGGCTCGGCTCCCAGCGCGTCCAGCAGGGTGCTGAAAAAGCAGCGGGCGCTTGCGGCAGCGGCCACGTCGAAGATCTCGGTGTCACTCAGGCCGTGGTCACGCAGGCCCTGCACGTCTGCCGCGGTCACGCTGGGGGCATCGCGGGCCACCTGCGCGGCGAAAGCCATGATCGCTACGTCCACCGGGGCCAGTCCGGCCGAGTCCGGAGCAGTGGCGATGGCCTGCACCTCACTCGGCGCGTAATGCGCGTCGCGCAGCACCTTCCCGTGCGCCAGCGAGCAGTACGAGGATCGGAGTGCGCGGGCGGCTGCCAGCGTCACCAGCTCGTAGCGGCGCGGGTCGAGCGTACCCCGGATCGTGCCGAGCAGCGTGCCCCACGCGGCATTCACCTCCGGTCGCAGGCTGAACAGCTGCGTGTAATTCGGCACGTAGCCCGCGTTTGCCTGCGCCCGCGCGTACTGCTCGCGCACGTCACCCTGCGCCTGTGCCACCGGCACCGTCTCCAGATAGGCCACCGTACCCTCCGAACCGGCCCATTGCCGTGCCGGGCCGTCGCCCGACGCTGACGGCGGTTCCGTGGGCCGGCGTAGTCACACGAGTGTAGCCCTGTTCAACCGTCACGCCCACCGGATACGGTCGGTCGCGGGTCAGCCAGCGCGCCCAGTTCCCGTCCCTGACACCGGATCGCTGGCCCTCGGACGCGAGGTCGGTCACGCGAACCCGGCTGGGCCATTCGGCGTATCGCTCGGGTCGGCCCGCGTCTCCTACGCTGGAGGCTGTGAGCGTCCTCCCATCCTCATCCGGCCCACCCGAGCGCGGCTGGCGCACGTTCCTGTGGCTGTGGAGTTCCCAGGCGGTCAGCGTGATCGGGTCGGCCGTGGCGGGCTTCGCGTTCACCATCTACCTCACGCAGACCCGCTTTCCGCTGGCCAGCCAGAAACCGCAGCTGGCCGCCGCGCTCTCGCTCACCGCTCTCGCGTGGACACTCGCCGCGACCTGACCGCCCCGCTGGCCGGCACCTGGACCGACCGGCACGACCGGCGGCGCATCGTGCTCACCTGCGACGTGCTGGGCGCCGCCCTTACCCTGGCGCTCATGCTGCTGCTCCTCAGCGCGGCCACGCCGCTGTGGACGCTGGTGCTGCTCTCCGGCCTGATGGGCCTGGTCTCCACCTTTCACGGGTCGGCCTTCGATGCCAGCTACACGAGTCTGGTGCCCGTGGAACGCCTGCCCCGCGCCAACGGCCTGATGCAGACCATCTGGAGCCTGTCGGGTCTGGTCGGCCCGGCCGCCGCCGCGCTGCTGATCGGCGTTCCCGCCCTGCTGCGGGATCACGGCGGCCCCGTTTGGATCGGTGCGGGGTGGATCGCCAGCCTGCGCGATGGCGTGCCCTTCGCGTACGGCATCGACGCCCTGAGCTTCCTGCTGGCCGCCGTGGTGCTCTCGCGGCTGCGAGTGCCGTCACCGGCCCGGCCCGAGGTGGGCGAGGCCCGCAGCTTCCGGCAGGACATGACCTTCGGCTGGCGCTTCATCGGTGTGCGTCGCCCCCTGCTGGCGCTGCTGCTCACCTTCGCCGTGGCGAACCTGTGCGGCAGCGGCCTGGGCGTGCTCGAACCCCTGCTCGTGAAATTCAGCCTCGGCGGCGACTGGCACGCGCGCGGCAGCTCCTTTCAGGCGGCCCTTGCCACCATCAGCGTCGTGCAGAGCGTCGGCGGGGTGCTCGGCGGCGTAATCATCAGCGCGTGGGGCGGCCTGAAACGCGTGCGGGTGCTCGGCGTCCTGATTCCCATGGTCATCTCCGGCCTGGCCCTCATCGCCCTGGGGCTGAGCACGACCGTGCTGGCTGCCAGCGCCGCCCTGTTCATCTCCGGCCTGACCCTGCCCGCTATGAATGCCCACTCGCAGAGCATCTGGCAGTCCCAGGTTCCCGGCCACATGCAGGGCCGCGTGTTCAGCGTGCGGCGACTGATCGCGCAGTTCACCAGTCCTGCCAGCGCCGCCCTGGCCGGTCTGCTCGCCGCGCACTACGCCCCCGGCGCGGTCATGGTGGCGGCCGGCGTGCTGTACGCAGGCGTGGCCGCCCTGCAACTCCTGAACCCCGGCCTGCGACCGCTCGGCGACCCGGCCATTCCCGCCGTCCCGCGCCCCGGCTGAACCCGTCCTGACACGCACCATCACGAAAAGTCCCTAGTTCCCCTGCACCGCCCGCGCGTACACTAAGGGGCGTGCTCGCCATCCGCCTCCTGACCATGCTCCTCGGCCTGCTCGCCGGGCTCGGAGCGGGCCGGGCCCTGGCGGCCATCCAGCCCGAGGAACTGGGCGTCGTCAACACCCTGAGCCTCATGCTCGCCGGGATGCTCACCGCCCTGCTGTTCGCGCCCCGCGCTGAACGCGTCGGCCTGCAGTACACCACCCGACTGAGCCGCTGGTACGCCGCCCTCTCGCCGCGTAAGGTCGCCGCCGCCACCTTCGGCATGGTCGTCGCCCTGCTCCTCAGCGTCCTGCTCGGCAGCCTCCTGCAGGGCCTGCCCTTCTACACCTGGGTCTGGAGCATCGCCGTCACGGTTCTGCTCTCGGTGTTCTTCGTCACCTACGCCACCGGCCACGCCGATGCCTTCGGCCTCCTCGCCTTTCCGCAGGTGCGCCGCAAACCCGGCAGCAAACTGCTGGACTCCAGCGTCATCATCGACGGCCGCATCCTCGACCTCACCCGCGCCGGCCTGCTCGAAGGGGAACTCGTCGCGCCGGCCTTCATCCTGCGCGAACTCCAGGCCCTGTCCGACAGCGCCGACCCGCAGAAACGCACCCGGGGCAAACGCGGCCTGAGCATCCTCGAGGACCTGCGCGACCTCAACCACCTGCGCGTCGAAGACTGGGACGACCCGGCCCTCCCCGGCGCAGACGACAAACTCATCCGCCTCGCCCGCGAAACCGGCGCCCGCATCATCACCAACGACAGCAACCTCGGCAAGATTGCCCGCCTCCACGACGTCCAGACCATCAACATCCATGAGATCGCCGTTGCCCTGCGCCCCCAGGTGCAGGCCGGCGATCCGCTCACCATCACCATCACCAAGAGCGGCCAGCAGGCCGGACAGGGCGTCGGCTACCTCGACGACGGCACCATGGTCGTCGTCGAGGATGCCCTCAAACACCGCGGCAAGGCCGTGCGCGTGCAGGTCGTGAACAACGTGCAGACCAGCGTGGGGCGCATGATCTTCGCCAAGCTGGATCGGGAGGAAGTGGTCGTCTAAGGGGTGTTGGGCAGGGCTTCTCAGGCCTCAGCTCTCCTCCTCAGATGGGCAGGGTAGGACGCTCCCGTTCTTTTGCTCTCGTCTCGCAGGTAACTCAGAAAGCTGGGTCAAGGCGCGCTTACCCCTGTTGCCAACGCCACTCGCTGTAGGTGTTCCGTCTCCTGTGGCTGAGGGTCTTACCCGTCGATGCGGTGAACCGAACTGCCGGCGATGCTCTTGGTGACGAGCAGGCGGCTGGGCAACCTCTCTGAGAGGCTCTCGACGTGGGTGACGATGCCGACCATGCGGCCCTGGGTGCGGAGGTTCTCCAGCGCGCCGGCCACGGCCTCCAGCGCCTGCGGATCGAGCGTGCCGAACCCCTCGTCGAGGAACAGCGCGCCCAGCACCTTGTTCCCCGCGAGGTAATCGCTCAGGGCGATGGCCAGCGACAGCGAGGCCAGGAAGGTCTCGCCGCCGGAGAGGGTCTTCACGCCGCGCACCTCACCGGCGTTCCACAAATCCTGCACGACGTAGTCGCCACTCTGGAGGGCCAGGCGGTAGCGGCCATCGCTGATCTCGTGCAGCAGGATGCCCGCGCGGGTCAGGAGTTGCGCCTCGACTTCGGCCAGCAGGAACTGCTGGAACTCGTTGGTTTTCAGGGTGGTGGTCAGCGTCTGCCACGTGTCGAAGTGACGGGAAGCGGTGGCGGCGCGCACCTCGATGTCTGCCTTGCGTTCCAGGCGGCCCTGCATGGTGCGTTCCTGCTCGGCCAGCACGCCGGAACGCTCGCGGGTGGCGTTCAGGGCGGCGTCCGTGGCGGTCAGGTCTCGACCCGTCTGGTCGAGCTGGGCCGGATCGAAGGGCGTCACGCCCAGGTGCCGTTCCACTTCCGCCAGCGCTTCCCGGAGCTGCGCGACCTGGGCGGCGTGCGTGCGGGCGGCCACCTCCAGCGCGGCGATGTCCGCTTCCGGCAGGGCGGCGGCACGGGCCTGTGCGGCGTCCAGGGCCAGCGCGGACAGGGCCGTGTCGAGGCCCGTCTGCGCCTGACGCGCCTCGTCCGTCCGTGCGGCGGCGGTCGCGCGGGCAGCGGTGAGGGTCGCGTTCGCGGCGGCCACGTCGCCCTGCGCGCGGGACAGCTGTGCCTGCGCCTCCTGACTGCCCCGCCGGATGGCCTGGATGTCGGCCAGATGCTGCCGACGCTGCCCGGCCGGATCGCTGCCCGCCCGGCGGACGCGCTCGGCCAGCGAGGCCAGCAGGCGCAGCGCGTCCGTCTGGGGATCGCCGTGGATGCGGCTCTCGGCCAATCGATTGTCCTCCTCCTCCTCGACGAGCTGTCCCTCGGTGTCGGCCAGAGTCAGGGCGCGCTCGGCGGTCACCTTCTTCAGGTGGTCGATCTGGAGGGTATTTTCTTTGTACAGCAGCAGACGGCCCTCCAGTTCCGCCTTTGCAGTCAGGACAGTGCGTTCCAGACTGTCCATGTTCACGTCGTCGCCCGGCGGCACCTCCTGCACGATCTGTTCGCACAGGGGGCAGGGCTCCCCGGCATGCAGGTGCGTGCGGTAGGCGGCGATGCCTGCATGTGACCGCGCCACGCTCAGCGCTTCTTCAGCCTGCTGATAAGCAACCCGCGCCGTTTTTCCCTCTTGCTGGACGCGCGTCTGCGCCTGCTCCAGCTCGGTCAGCCGGGTCAGTTCCGTGGTCTGTGTTTCCCTCAGGGCGGTGAAGCCCACGCGGCGGGCCGAGAGTTTCACGCGATCCTGCTTGATCTTCTCGAGCTTCAGGGCCGCTTCCCTGGCGGTGTGGAAGGCGTCCTCGTCCCACGGCAGCGGCTGGGGGTGCGTGGTCTGCGGTGTGCCACCCCCGCGCCGCAGGCGGGCCGCGTCGGCCTCGGCGTCCTTCAGGGCTTCGGCCTTCGCTTCCAGTTCGGGAATGCGGGCCTCCTGGGCCTGGGCGCGGGTCAGGCCGTCGGTGGCCGTCTGCGCGGCCCGGCCGGCCGCCTCGACCTGGGCCTGCGCGCGGGCCAGCTCGCGGGCCTCGCGTTCCTGCGCAATCCTGGCCCGTTCGGCGGCGTCCAGCAGGGGAAGCACCCCGGCCACGCGGCGGGCCCGGACGGCCCGCTCGGCTCCATCCTGGATGCTGAGCGCCCGCGCTTGCAGCGTGGTCATGCGGCGGGCCGTGTCCTCCCGCTGCCGCCAGACCTTCTCCAGGTCACGCAGGCGCGTCAGGGCCGTCTGGAGGCGCTCGCGTTCGTCGGTCAGGCGTTCAGCCTCTCCGCTCAGCACCTCGCGTTCCCGGCGCAGGGTGGCCAGGGCGTCCGGCGTGACGCCCGCGTACTCGCTCTCCAGCACGGAGTTCAGGCTGGCGGACT
This sequence comes from Deinococcus sp. KSM4-11, assembly GCF_004801415.1. NCBI lineage: Bacteria > Thermotogati > Deinococcota > Deinococci > Deinococcales > Deinococcaceae > Deinococcus > Deinococcus sp. KSM4-11. The sequence continues at coordinate 111,592 of NZ_SSNX01000004.1, forward strand.
CATGCTTGAGCTCCTTCGCGCGGTCCGACGCGACCTTCTGCATGCCCTGCACGTGATCCAGGCCCGTCAGTTCCCCCAGCAGCGCCTGCCGGTCGGCGGGTTTGCCCAGCAGCAGGCGCGAGAACTCGCCCTGCGGAAGCATGACGCTGCGGCGGAAGGTGTCGAAATCCAGGCCCACCGCTCTACGGATGCGCTCGGAGATGCCCTTGACGCCTCCGCTGCCCTCCGAGAGGTTCGTCCAGCGCCCCTGCTCGTCCAGGTGCTCGAAGCGCACCTCGTTCTCGGCCTGCTTGCGGCCCTTGGTGCGCGACGCGCGGTACGTGGCGCCGCTCACCTCGAAGGTCAGGGAGGCCGACAGGCCCCGCTCGCCCTGCGAGATCAGGGCGTCCAGTCCGGCTCCGCCCAGCCGCGCCGTCTGCCCGTACAACGCGAAGGTCATCGCGTCGAGCAGGCTGGACTTCCCGCTGCCAGTCGGCCCGACCAGCGCGAACAGTTCCAGATCCGCGAAATCCAGCGTCGTGAACTGCCGGAAGGCCGTGAAGCCCTGAACCTCCAGCTTCAGCGGACGCATGAAGCCTTCAGCATCCGCCCAAGTCCTGCCCTCACGCGACGTCCTCGGTGCGGGCGGCCTCGTCGGCCTCCTTGAACGCGGCGCGTAGGTCGTCCGGCAGTTCGCCCCGGCGTTCGCGGTGGTAGCGCTCGTACAGCTCCATCAGGCTCAGGCCCTCGCGCTTCAGTTCGGGGATCGCGAGGTCGTCCTGCTGCGCGTCGAGTTCCACGGCCAGGGTGTTCGGCATGATCTTCAGCACGCGGTCTTTCAGGCCAGGCAGAGCCGTGCCGGCCGGGGCCTTCACGATGACCTTCAGCAGGCCCTCGAAGCCCCTGAGGGCGCTCAGGCGGGCCTCGACGTGCTCCAGTTCCACGCGCAGGGTGCGCAGTTCCCGGCCGCTCGCCAGTGGCAGGGCGTGCACGCGGGCGGGCCGTCCGGGGTCCACCTCCACGAGGTTCACCTGTTTTTTCTCGCCCGCCTCACCGAAGTCGAGCTGGATGACGCTGCCCGGGTAGTACGCGGGCGGCGTGTCCGACACCTGCTGCGGCTTGTGCACGTGCCCGAGGGCCACGTACTGCGCGCCGGCCGGAAGTTGCAGCCCGGACAGGGTGTAGCTGTTCGTCAGGTCGAACTGCATGGTGCGCTCTGAGCCGCTGGGCTGCGCGCCATCCATGGTGGCGTGGGCCATCAGCATGTTCACGTGCCCGGCCTGAAAGCCCTCGCCCAGGCGGCGCAGGAAAAAGCCCATGCCCTCGCGGTATTTCTGCCGCCACGCGCCCGTGTCGCCGCCCAGCAGATCGGCGGCCTTCACCAGCCGCCGCTCGGATAGGAAGGGCAGCGCGCCCACGGTCAGGGTCTCGCCGCTGCGCGTCTGCACGATGCGCACCATGTCCACGGGGTTTGCCGTCGGCTGGGCCACCGCCTGGATGCCCACCCAGCCCAGCAGGCCCGCGACCGAGGCAAGCCGCGCCGCGCTGTCGTGGTTCCCGGCGATCACGATGCCCGGAATCCCGGCGTCGCGCAGCCGCAGGAAGAAATCGAAGACGGCCTGTTCGGCGTCGGCCGAGGGGTTGCCGGTGTCGAACAGGTCGCCGGCCACCAGCACGGCGTCGGCCCGCTCGGACTGGGCTAGGGCCGCGATCTCGGTCAGGGCGTCGTGGATTTCGGGCGTGCGGTCGTACCCGCGCAGGAGCCGCCCCGCGTGGAAATCAGCGGTATGAAGGACGCGCATTACGCCAGAAACATAGCATGGGTGGCGTCCGAGTCCGGACGCGCCCGCCGTGCCACTGGAAGACTCCTGACAGGACTGTCAGATTACCGTACGGTAATGCCGCTGCGCCGCGTCCTCTTTCTGCTTCAGGTGCCGCTGTGGTGCATGCTGCTGGCATCGTTCGGGTTCCTGCTGCGCGCCCTGGATGCCCGCGTGCAGGCGACCACCCAGGCCACCCAGACCCGGACGCAGCTCGAAACCCTGAACGGCCTGCTGCTGCACGCGCTGGACATGGAAACCGGCGTGCGCGGCTACGTGATCGCCGGGAACGTCGTCTTCCTCGACCCGTACCATGAGGCCCGGCGGGCCCTGCCCGACGATTTCCGCACCCTGCGGGCGCAGCTCGGTTCGGACCGTGCGGCCGGGTATGCGCTGGATGTGGCCGGAGTCGACCGGGTTCAGCAGCTGCTCACCCGCTGGCAGACCGAGGTGGCCGTGCCGGAAATCGTGGCCCGCCGATCGAGTGCCGAGGCGGCGGCCCTGATCGTGTCCAGCCAGCGCGGCAAGAAGCTGCTGGACGCCGTACGCGTCGAGATCCGCGTCCTGAGTGCGCGGCAGACCACGCGCCTGAAGCAGCGCGAGGCCCAGGCCGTGTACCACCTGCGGGTGCTGCGCGTGGCGCTGTATGGAGCGGGCGGCGCGCTGCTGCTGCTGAGCGTGGTCACGACCCTGACCGGGGCGGGCGTGCTCATCCGGCCACTCCACGCGTTAACTGGTGCGGCCCGGCGGATCAGCGGGGGCGAGACCCTGATCACCGTGCCGGCGGGCGGGCCGCTCGAACTGCGTACCCTGGCACAGACCTTCAACGCCATGAGCGAGCAGCTGCACGTCGCGCGGCAGGAAGCCGACGCCTACGCCCTCGACCTGGCGCGGCGCAACGAGTGGAGGGTCCGCATGGGCCGCCTGAGCGATGCCATGCAGGCGGCCCGCAGCCTGGACGAGGGCGCCGTCATCCTGGCGCGCGCCCTGCCCGACCTGCTGCCGGGAACGCGCGGCACGCTCCTGCACCAGCCTCCGGAACGGGATGGGCCGGTGCCGCTGCTGACCTGGGGGGAGGACGTCCAGGGGGATCAGGGACAAGGGGCACTGCCGGGTGTGGGCGGCGACGCGACCGTATGCTCGCCGCTGATCTCACAGGGCGAGACGCTGGGTGAGCTGCATGTCGACACCGGGCTGTCCGGCGGCGCCTGGACCGACGAGGGCCGGACGCGGCTGCTCACCGTGACGCGACAGGTGACGATAGCGCTGGCCAGCCTGGGCTTTCAGGAACGCCTGCTCCAGCAGTCGGTGCGCGACCCCCTCACGGGCCTGTACAACCGCCGCCGGCTGGAAGAGGATCTGCACCGCGCCGTGGACGATGCCGTACAGGGCGGCACGCCGCTGAGCGTGATCGCACTCGACATCGACCACTTCAAGCGGCTGAACGACACCTTCGGCCATGACGCGGGCGACGCCGCGCTGGTGCAGGTCAGTGCCACACTGCGCGACCTGGCGCCGCGGGGCAGCACGCCCGCCCGGCCCGGCGGCGAGGAATTCACGCTGCTGCTCCCGGGACACGATCTGCTCGCGGCGGAAGGGGTGGCCGAGCGCCTGCGCGGGGCGGTTGAGGCGCTGACCCTGACGCACGCGGGCGAGGCGCTGGGGCCGGTCACGGTGTCGCTGGGCGTGGCCGACCACACGGTGTTCCCATTCGACGCCGCCACGCTCATGAGCACGGCAGATCACGCGCTGTACGCCGCCAAGCACCGGGGCCGAAACCGCGTGGTCAGCACGCGCACGCTGCGCGCCACCTCTCGGGACGGCAGCGGCCAGCCGGATGTGCTGGGGGCGCCAGAACGGCGCTGACCTCCTTCACGCCGCGCTGCCGCGTGGACGAGAACTTTTCCGATCCGTTGCGGGCATGACCACTGCACCGAGCCACCTGTGGAACCGCCCACGGAATTCGTGGAACTGCATCTTTATTCAGCTGATGTCATTTGTATTCGCAGCCTATGTCATGGCAATAGGGCTCCATCTCATGGTGAAACTATCGCCATAAGGATAGACTCGCTGGATGTACGTGTCCGATCTGAACCTGATGACGAAGGCCCGCCTTCAAGAAACGCAGAATGTCGCCCTCTCCTTACCCCCGGTGAAGGCCCGTCCAGAGTGGGTGCGGCGCATGGCGGCCCACCTGTGCCGCCGCTGAGCTTCCGACCGCTATCCTGAGGCCTATGCCTGCCCCGCCTGCCACCGAGCCCCTGCGCGTGTCGGGTGGCGTGAACCGGGTGCGGTTCCGTTCGGATACAGGCTTCACGGTCATGACGGCCAAGATCCGCAACGCCGACGGTGAGGATCCCGACGCGACCGTGATCGGCGTGATGCCGCCCCTGGAGGCCGGGGACGCCTTCAGCGCGGACGTGGTGATGGAGGAGCATCGCGAGTACGGCTATCAGTACCGCGTGCTGAACATGGTGCTGGAGGCGCAGCCGGTCGACCTGACCGAGGCCGGGATCGCCGCGTACCTCGAAGCACGTGTGGGTGGCGTGGGCAAGGTGCTCGCCGGGCGGATTGCCCGGACTTTCGGGCCGGGTACCTTCGACATCCTGGAGCAGGAACCCGACAAGCTCCTGCAGGTGCCGGGCGTCACGGCGTCCACGCTGCACAAGATGACGTCCAGCTGGTCGCAGCAGGGCCTGGAACGCCGGTTGCTGGCAGGCCTCCAGGGCCTGGGCCTGAGCATCTCGCAGGCGCAGCGGGCCGTGAAGCACTTTGGCGAGGCGGCGCTGGAACGCCTGACCGCCGATCTGTTCGCCCTGACCGAGGTCGAGGGCATCGGTTTCCTGACGGCCGACAAGCTGTGGCAGGCGCAGGGCGGAGCGATGGACGATCCCCGGCGCCTGACCGCCGCCGCCGTGTACGCCCTGCAACAGGCGGGGCAGCAGGGCGGGCACTCCTTCCTGCCGCGCGACCGGGCCGAGCGCGGTGTGCTGCACTACACCCGCGTGTCGCTGCCCCAGGCGCGGCTGGCGGTGGACACGGCGGTGGAACTCGGCCGCCTGAGCGCCGACGAGCTCCCCCTCTTCGACGGCGAGAGTGGCGCGGAGGGCCGCATCTACCTGCCCCATGTGCTGCGCGCCGAGAAGAAGCTGGCCGGACTGATCCGCACGCTGATCGCCACGCCCCCGGCTGGCGAGGAGTGGACCGTTCCGGCGGGCGCGGCGGCAGGGCTGTCCGTGGAGCAATCCGGCGTGCTGGAACTGCTCATCGATCACCGGCTGGTGGTGCTCACGGGTGGCCCCGGCACCGGGAAGAGCACCACGACCCGCGCCGTGGCCGACCTCGCCGAGCGGCTGGGCCTGGAGGTCGCGCTGTGCGCCCCGACCGGCAAGGCCGCCCGCCGCCTGGGCGAGGTCACGGGCCGCAGTGCGAGCACCGTGCACCGCCTGCTGGGGTACGGCCCGGCGGGCTTCCGGCACAACCACCTGGAGCCGGCGCCCTATGACCTGTTCATCGTGGACGAGGTCTCCATGATGGGCGACGCGCTGATGCTCTCGCTGCTCGCGGCGGTGCCGCCCGGCGCGCGCGTGCTGCTCGTCGGAGACACCGATCAGCTTCCCCCTGTGGACGCCGGGCTTCCGCTGCTGGCCGTGGCGCAGGCCGCGCCCACCGTCCGCTTGACCCAGGTGTACCGGCAGGCGGCCGAGAATCCCATCATCCGCGCCGCGCACGGCCTGCTGCACGGCCGCGCGCCCGAGTGGGGAGATCCCCGGCTCAACCTCACGGAGACCGACCCGGACGGCGGCGCGCGGCGCGTGGCCCTGATGGTGCGCGAACTCGGGGGGCCGTCGCAGGTGCAGGTGCTCACGCCCATGCGTAAGGGGCCACTGGGCATGGACAACCTCAACCACCATCTCCAGAGCCTGTTCAACCCCGGCGAGGGCGGCGTCCGCATCGGTGAGGGCGAGGCGCGGCCCGGCGACGCCGTCGTGCAGACCAAGAACGACTACACCAACGAGGTCTTCAACGGCACCCTGGGCACCGTGCTCAAGGCCGACGGCGGCCGCCTGACCGTGGATTTCGACGGGAACATCGTGGAACTCGCCGGAGCGGAACTGTTCAACCTGCAACTCGGCTATGCCCTGACCGTGCACCGCGCGCAGGGCTCGGAGTGGAGCACGGTGCTGGGGGTGCTGCACGAGGCGCACATGCCCATGCTGTCTCGTAACCTGGTCTACACGGCCTTGACCCGTGCCCGCGAACGCTTCTACTCGGCGGGCTCCGCAAGCGCGTGGCAGACGGCCGCGACCCGGCAGCGCGAGGTGCGCAACACGGCGCTGCTCGAACGCATCCGCGCCCGGTGAGGGCAGCACGGGCTTCCGGGCGGGCCCTTCACGCGGGCCGTGTGCTGGTCAACCTATACGGCCCCGACCTGACGACCGGGACTTCCCCTGAACGTGCGGCGCATTCAGCAGCTCAAACGGCTCTGGGCGGCCTTCGAACCCCCGAAACCGGTCGGGAATGCGCGGGGATGTTGCAAGCACACGGCCTCTGACAGAACCCTGACAGGAATACACCTGAATGTGGGGTTTTGTAAATTTGACCCCCAGCCGGGTGTGAGGGCTCCTTGAGTCTTCCTCCATACTCGGGGAATGAGGTTTTCCCACCGTACGCAGGGCGCGACGCTGATCGTCTCGCTGCTGTTCGTAATGCTGATCCTGGCGGTAATCATGGCCGTGACAGCCCAGGTGACGCTCTCGACCCGCCGTTCCAGCGCCGACCAGCAGCGCGTTCTGGCGGCCCGCTACGCCGCGGAATCCGGTGTGGCGCAGGTGCAGGCTCGGCTGCGCACCATGAAGGCCCTGCTGGATTCCTCCAGCATTCCGCCCAGCGTGGGCAACTCCGTGGTCGACGCGCGCATCCGTGACCTGTGTGGTGTCACGGTGCTGCCAGCAGCCACGCGCGCGGGCACCACGGTCTGCACGTTCCCGTCCCAGGGCCTGTCGGGCAATGTGGCGCAGGTGGGCCTTTTCGATCTGGCAGTCGGCGCGACGGATTTTGCCCGGCAGGGCTTCCGGAACACGGCCACCAGCGACCGCGAGACCTACTGGATGAACATGTTCTCCGGCACGGCCCAGCGGGACTATACGGGCAGCAGTCAGGACGGCAGCACCTACCACGCCACCTTCGGGCTGGTGCCCACCGAACTGCGGCGCTACCCGGAAGGCTACCGCCTGACCTTCACCGTGCCGTCCGTGACCGCGCAGGGCATCACGCCGCTTGCCACGCAGCGCGTCCGGGCGCGCGCCACGACCGACGGGTCGGACGTCACGTACTACCTGCGGATCGGCCGGGGCTCGTTCGCGAAGTACGCCCTGTTCACCAACCACCACTTCCAGAGCGCCGACGCCGAGGATCGCGGCGACCGCATCAACTTCACCGCCCGGACGCTGTTCAGCGGCCCGGTTCACACCAACCAGCATTTCCTGTTCGAGGGGAACGCCAGCGGCCAGCCAGTCTTCTGGGGGCCGGTCACGAGCGCCGGCTGCCCGGATGGGGACATCGGCGCCGTCACCGCGACGGACGGCTCGACCGGGGACGGCTGCACAGTCGCCGCTCAGCCCGGCGCCTATTTCGATGCCTCCGCCGAGGCCTTCGTGGGTGTGGGGGCCATGACCCCCTCGGTGGATGCGCCCGTGTCCGGTGACAACGCCCCGCAGTTCAACAGCACCGTGCAGTGGGACGCCGACTTCGTGCCGCTGCCCTCGAACAACCAGAACCAGAACTTGGCGGCCAGGCAGGGTGGCCTGCTCCTCAGCGGGGACGTCACGGAACTGAGACTGTCCCGCGCCTTGATCGGTGGCGTGGAACGCCAGCGCATCACGTACACGCAGGGCGGCAAGACCGTTGAGCTCTCGTACGGCCAGGATGGCCTGCTGTGGCTGCTGGACACCTCCGGCACCTGGGTCAGCGCGGCCCGGGACTCGGAAGGTGTCATCACCGCGTCGAGTCCGCAGGCGAGCTTCAATGGCGTGATCTCCGTGCAGGGCGGCAGCATCCAGAACCTGAACGGCGGCCCGAATGCCGCACAGCCGATCCCGGCGGGGGCCAGCATCGCCAGTTTCGCGGGCATCACCGTGGCCGCCAGCGGCGACGTCAACGTGACCAGTTCCCTGACCTACACCGACCCGCCCTGCAGCGGCGAGAACACAACCACGGCCCCCGCCCCCTGCGATGCCCTGAACGCGACGAACATCCTGGGCGTGTACTCCAGTGCCGGGAACGTGAACCTGGTCAGTCCACGCGGGTGCCCCGGCGGCGACGGCACGTGCCCCAGCCTGAGCGAGAACCCCGAAATCGACGCGATCCTGATGGCCAGTCAGGGGGCCGTGCAGGTTCAGGGCTTCGACCAGGGCACGCCGCTGGGCAGCGTGAAACTGCTGGGCGGCGTGATCGAGAACTATTACGGGGCCTTCGGGCAGTTCGACGCCAGCGGCCCCACGCACGGCTACGGCCGGAATTTCGTGTACGACCAGCGCACCGCCGACGGCTACGCTCCACCGGCGTTCCCCACCCAGCAGAACTGGACCATCGGGCTATATACCGCCCAGCCAGACGGCTCGGAGAAGAAGATGGGGCCGGACGATGGCCGGGGCATCCGCCTTCAGGGCGACTCGGTCTCGATCGGCGAGGGCGGCTCGTGAACCCGCACGGCCCACGCTCGGGCTTCACCCTGGTCGAGATCCTGGTGGTTCTGGCGATTCTCGGCATCCTCATGGGTCTCTTCGGGCTGACCCTGCTGCGCAGCCTGCGTCAGAGCCAGCTGCGCGAGGCGGCCTCGCAGCTGGCCGGTGACCTGCGCCGCAGCCGCGCGGACGCGCAGAATTCCGGCCAGGCCAGCACCCTGACCCTGGACAGCGCAAAGACCCGGTACACGCGTATGGTCGGTGCCGGCGCGCCGCAGGCCCTGGACGTGCCGAACGGCGTCACCGTCACGGCCGTCGAGGGCGGCCCCAGCGTCACGTACCGGCCTCCTTTCGGGACGCTGGGCGCGGACGGAGCCGTCTGGGAAGTGCAGAGTCCTGCCTCCGCCGACCTGCGGCTGTACGTGAAGGTCGTGGGGATCACAGGGAAGGTGATGATCAGTGCCACGCAGGACTGACCAGGTGGGCAAGCCCGGTATGGGAACGACCGTCCAGCTGGCCCCGGAGGTGATCCCATTGGTTCCCGGACAGGCCGCTCCGGCCGTCAGGCCACGGGACCCCCAGGCGGGCTTCACGATCATCGAGATCATCGTGACCATCGCGCTGCTGAGCGTGATCGTGCTGGTCGTTCTGACGCCCCTGACCGGCTTTTTCGGGCTCACGCGGCGCAGCAACGACCAGGTGACGGCCACGCAGGTCACGCAGCGGGCGCTGGAAACCATCCGGGGCGAGTGGCTCAGCGTGGCCCGTTACGACCAGGTGTGCGTGAAGACGCCGCTGCCCGTGACCTTCCCACCTCTGGACATCCAGATCACGGATCTCGATCCGGACGGCCAGAACCTGGGCGGCGTGCCGTGGCGCGGCCAGTGTGATCCGGCGTATCCGCTCAGCCCGGCCGACCGTGCTCCGCTGCGGCGCGTCCAGGTCACCCGCTCGGACGACACCGGGCGCGTGCTGTCGCAACTGACCGTGCTGGTCGACCGCCCGTGAGTCCGGCACCATGCCCGTAACCCACAGATCCGGGTTCACCCTGATCGAGCTGCTGGTCGCCCTGGCGCTGGGGCTGGTGATCCTGGCGGTCGCCAGCGACCTGTTGATCTCATCGTCACGCAGCGCCACGGATCTGCAGGGCCGCAACGACCTGCTGCAGGAAAGCCAGATTGCACAGAATTACCTGGTGGCCCAGCTGCGTGAGGCCGTGTACGTCTTCCCGCAGGACACGGATCTGAATCTGGGCGCGGCGGCCACGACCGCCCGGCCCGGCGGGAGCACCTGGCGGGTGGGGGAGACCACCTGGCCGGTGGTGGCCTTCGTGCGCCCGCCCAGGCAGGTGGGCACTCCCTGTGTGATTGCGCCAAGCGTGCTGGACCCGGATTCCTGCTACCAGTTCCTGGCGTACTATCCGCTGCCCCGCACGACCTGGGTGGGCGCGGTCGGTGGCGCGGACAATCCCGGCCCGGACGCCGTGAACGCCGACCGCTGGGTACTGGTCGAATACCGCAGCACGTATGCGGCGGCTCCGTTGATGGCGACCCTGCCGACGGCTGGAGGAGCCACGTACACGCCCCCGGCGGGTGGCGAGGCCCGCCTGCTGCTCGACTACGTGCAGCCGCCCACGCTGGCCCTGCCGGGCACCCCGCCGCTGTTCGACCTCAGCAACCTCAACGATTCGGGCACGTGGACGCAGAAGCCCGGCGAGATCAGCGTGACCGTGAACCTGGCCGTCTCGCGCCACATCGGGCGGTGGGACGTCATCGTGCCGAACCGGGGAACCGACGCCGCCGCCTCGGTGACCACGGTGGGGGCCGTACCGCGCAACCTGGGCAAGCTGCCCAACTGACTGTCTTCTCCCTGGGGTGGGCGTGCTATCCTGAAATCCCGGAGGCCGAGCGCCCCGGTTTTTCATTTTGGCCCCACCCCACCGCTCCTGGGGGCCAGACGCTCGGAGTGAACATGAAGTACATCTTTGTGACCGGCGGTGTGGTCAGCAGTCTCGGCAAGGGCGTCGCCAGTGCCAGCCTGGGTGCCCTGCTGCGTGCGCGCGGCTACCGCGTGTCGGCCGTGAAAATCGACCCGTACATCAACATCGACGCGGGCACCATGCGTCCCTACGAGCACGGCGAGGTCTTCGTGACCGCGTCCGGCGCGGAAACCGACTTGGACATCGGCAATTACGAGCGGTTCCTGGATCTGGACATCCCGCCGGGCAGCAACATCACGACCGGGCAGGTGTACCAGGAAGTCATCCGCAAGGAACGCGCCGGGGATTACCTGTCGCAGACGGTGCAGGTCATTCCGCACGTCACCGACGAGATCAAGCGCCGCATCCGCGCGGCGGGGGAATCGGCGGGCGCAGAGATCGTGCTGATCGAGGTGGGCGGCACGGTGGGCGACATCGAGTCCCTGCCCTTCCTGGAGGCTATCCGGCAGTTCCGCTTCGACGAGGGCGAGGACAACGTGCTGTTCCTGCACCTGACGCTGGTTCCGTACCTGGGCACCAGCAACGAGTTCAAGACCAAACCCACCCAGCACTCGGTGGCGGCGCTGCGCTCCTACGGCATCAGCCCGGACATCGTGATGGTGCGCAGCAAAGAGAAACTGCCGCCCGAGATCACGCGCAAGATCGCGCTGTTCACGTCCGTGCGCGAGAACCGGGTGTTCTCCAGCTACGACGTGTCGCACGTGTACGAGGTGCCGCTGGCGCTGGAGGAACAGGGCCTGGGCAAGGCGGTCGAGGACCTGCTGGGCCTGGAACGCACCATGCCGAACCTGGGGGTGTGGACGAACGCCGTGCGCACCATCAAGCAGCCGGCGCGCGAGGTGACCATCGCCATCGCGGGGAAGTACACGGCCATGCCCGACGCGTACCTGAGCCTGATGGAGTCCCTGACGCACGCCGGGATCGCCAACGACGCCCGCGTGAACATCAAGTGGGTGAACGCCGAGGAACTCGCTGAGGCGGGTGACCTCGCCGCGCAACTCGGGGACGCCGACGGCATCCTGGTGCCCGGCGGCTTCGGCATCCGCGGCATCGAGGGCAAGATCCGCGCGGCCGAGTACGCGCGCACGCGCGGCGTGCCGTACCTGGGCATCTGCCTGGGCATGCAGATCGCCGTGATCGAGTACGCCCGCAACGTCGCCGGGCTCGCGGGCGCGAACTCCACCGAGTTCGACGAGTACGCGCCCCACAAGGTCATCGACCTGATGCCCGAGCAGCTCGACGTGGCCGGGATGGGCGGCACCATGCGCCTGGGCGACTGGCCCATGGAACTGCGCGCCGGCACGACTATCGCGGCGCTGTATGGCGTCCCGCAGGGCGGCACCGTGCGCGAACGCCACCGCCACCGCTTCGAGGTGAACCCCGCGTACACCGGCTCACTGCAGAGCGCCGGCCTGACCATCAGTGGTGTCACGCCGGGCATGAACGGGCGTGGTGCGGGACTGGTCGAGAGCATTGAGATCGACGGGCACCCGTTCTTCGTGGCCCTCCAGGCCCACCCGGAGTTCAAGAGCCGCCCCATGCGGCCCAGCCCGCCCTTCGCCGGGTTCGTGAAGGCCGCCCTGGCCCAGAACGGTCAGCCGGTGAATCCAGTGGCCCAGACGGCCCAGGTGTAATTCAGGCTCTGGGCAGCTCAGGAGTGATCCCCAGCGTCTGCAGCGCGGCGTCCACCTGAATCCCCAGCTCCTCCCGGGTTCCGGCATTCTCGATCACCACAGATGCCCGTCGGCGTTTCTCGTCGGCGGGCATCTGTCGGGCGTCGCGGGCCAGCACCTCCTCGCGGCCCAGGCCACTGCGCGCCATGACGCGCGCCACCCGGATCTCCAGCGGGGCGTCCACGACCAGCACGGCGTCCATGCCGGCCTCCAGATTGCCCTCGAACAGCAGGGGGATGTCCTGCACGATCCAGCGCGCGCCACGTGCGGCGGCCTGGGTCTCCAGCGCCGCCATTCTGGCCCGCACGCGCGGATGGACGATGGCGTTCAACTGCGCCAGCCGGGCCGGATCGGCGAAGGCCACGGCCCCCAGCGCCGGGCGGTCGAGGACGCCCCCACGCACTGTGCCGGGGAAGGCCAGCCCGATCTGGGCCAGCGTCTCCGGTTCATCCGTGACCAGTCTGGCTTGCTCATCGGCGTCCAGCACGGTCAGGCCGCGGGCGCGCAGCAGGGCCGCCACCGTGCTCTTGCCCGCGCCGATGCTGCCGGTCAGACCCAGACGGCGAAACGGGGTCGGCGGGCGCGTCAGAAACGTCATTTCTCTGGACTGTAGCAGCCCCCTGAAGGGGGAACCCGGTGTGCTGTAGGTCAGCCGTACTTCATCCCCTATCATCACTTCATCATGGGAATGTCATGAACGGGCCGGGGGCGGACTTCTGCCCTCTGTGACGCACGAGATCACCCACGGAGGATGAACGGACATGACGACACAGCCCCTCACAGCCCGCCCGGTCGTACCCGCCGAACCACTGCCACTCACGGCCCCCGTGGCCACCACCCTCCCTGCCCGAACCCTGGTGCGCGCGCTGCTGACGGCCGCGTGCCTGCTGATTCCGCTGAGCGTCGTCACACAGCTTGCCAAGCTGTCCCTTCCGGACTTCTTCGCGCGTGACCTGCTGGCCAGCCTGTTCGACCTGGGCGGCGAGGCGAACCTGCCCTCGGCGTTCTCGGCGGTGATCCTGTGGATCGCCTGCGCCCTGCTGTGGGCGATCGGTCAGGCCAGACGCGCGCAGGCCGACCGGTTCGCCCGCGTCTGGCTGGGCCTCAGCGCCGTGTTCGGCTACCTGGGCCTGGACGAGTTCGCGCAGCTGCACGACCGCACCGTGCCGATCCTGCGCCACCTGATGGGCGGCCACGCCAGCGGCGGCCTGCACTACGCCTGGATTCTGGTCTTCGGCCCGCTCGCCCTGCTCGTGTTTCTCGCCACGATTCCCTTCCTGCGCAACCTCCAGGCCCGCACCCGGAACGGCATGGTGCTGTCCGGCGCGATCTACCTGTCCGGTGCGCTGGGCCTGGAGGTCGTCAAGGGCGTCATCGACGAGGCCTACGGCTTCGACAGCGCTCCCATGCTGGCCCTGATCACCGTGTCCGAATCCCTGGAAATCTTCGGCGTGATCCTGTTCATCGTTACTCTCCTGACCTACTGGCAGGAGCAGCTGCCCGGCTACCGGATGGTCATCGGGCTCAGGGAACACCAGTCAACAAACTGAGCTTCTGACTATGGACGCGGGCCAGGCCACTACGGTCGGGCTCGCGGTTCACGTGTTCGTCAGATGACCGTCAAACGCTGCAGCGAGACTGGCCCAGGGCCGGTTGCGGCCCGCTGTCCTCACTGCCACTTCACCCGGCCCTGAAGTGTGTTCCCGTATCATGCGATCATGTCCCATCGGGGCAGGACGTGGGCTGGGGGATCCCAGCGCCCTTACGTCTGATCCCCACGGAGGTTTCCGAGTGAACGTACGCCCCACCCTCATCAGCCTGTTAGTGCTGAGTGCGCCGCTGGGTGCCGCGGCCCAGAATCAACCGGCCACGCCCCCTGCCCAGACCACGCCAGCCCCGGCTGTACCGGCTGCGCCGCAGCCCAGAACCATTCCCGCCGCGAACTACGTGGCGTTGGGCGTCTATTACTACGAGCAGGGCAAGTACGACGAGGCGTATGTGGCGTTCCGCGCCGCGTCCGAACTGGAACCCGGCAACGGCAACGCCCTGCTGGGCCTGGGCCGCTCGCAGGTGAAGCTGCGGCTGTACAGCGCCGCCATCGAGACCCTGAAGAAGCTCATCACGGTGGACAGCCGCAACATCAGCGCGTACATCGCCCTGTCGCAGGCGTACCAGCAGCAGTACATCGGGGCCGGAGACCGCGCCAGCGTGACCGGCAACCTCGCCGAGGCGCTGCGGGTGCTGAGCGACGCCGAGACGCTCGCGCAGGCCCAGACGGGCACCGACCGCAGCGTGAGCCTCAGCAAGGTCTGGAACGAGCGCGGCTACGTGTACAAACTCCAGGGCGACGGCCCGCAGGCCATCGACGCGTTCAAGCAGGCCAGCACCCTGAACCCCGACAACGCGATCTTCCTGTACAACCTGGGCGACATGTACTACGCGACCGGGAACCTGCCGCTGGCGCTGGATTACCTGCAACAGGCCGTGATCGCCGACCCGCGTGATCCCTACAACCGTGCGTACTACGCCAAGCTGCTGGCCCTGAGCGGCAACGTCACGGCGGCCCGTCCCGAGGCCGCGCAGGCCGCCAAACTCGCTCCGGACAACGCCTACGCCGTCGGCGAGTATGGAGTGGTCAGCTACCTGTCCAAAGACACGGTCACGGCCAATGCCCAGTTGACGGCCGCCATCAAACTCGACCCCCTGCGCTACCCGGAGTTCTACTACTACCTGGGCCGCCTGAACCTGGACGGCGGTGACCTGAAGTCCGCGCGTGACAACCTGACGCGCGCCGCCGCGTTGGGCAGCAACACGCCCGAATACGCGTACTACCTGGGCCTGAGCTACGAGCGGGGGGCCGGCATCATGGCGCCCGACAAGGTGAAGGCCCGTGAGAACTACCAGCGGGCACTGAAACTCAATCCGAACTACAAGCCCGCCCAGGACGGCCTGGCCCGCGTCGGCACGAGCTGAACTGAGCCCTCCCCATGAAGCGGAGCCGCCCCGATCTGGAGCGGCTCCGCTTCATGGTGGGCCTCCTAGCCGCCCAGATAGGCGTGCAGCACCCGCTCGTCGTTCACGAGTTCGGCACTGTTGCCAGTAAACGTGATCTGCCCGGCTTCGAGGACGTATGTGCGGTGCGAGGCGTTCATGGCGAGTCTGGCGTTCTGCTCGACCAGCAGGATGGTCACGCCCTGTGCGTTCAGATCCCGGATGATCGAGAAGATCTCGCGCACGATGATCGGCGCGAGGCCCAGGGAGGGCTCGTCCAGCAACAGCAGTTTCGGGCGGCTCATCAGCGCGCGGGCGATGGCGAGCATCTGCTGCTCGCCGCCCGACAGCGTGCCCGCGAGCTGCGAGGCGCGTTCGCCCAGGCGTGGAAAGCGCTCGTACATCTGCTTTATGTCGGCTCGCATGTCGGCCGCCGGACGGGTGTACGCCCCGAGTTCGAGGTTGTCCTGTACGCTCTGGCGCGCGAGCACCTGACGCCCTTCGGGGCTCTGGGCGATGCCCAGCTTCACGGCCTCGTCGGCCGGCACGCGCGTGATGTCCCGCCCGGCGAAGCGGATGGTGCCCGATACGGGCCGCAGCAGCCGCGACACGGCGCGCAGGGTGGTGGTCTTGCCCGCACCGTTCGCGCCGATCAGCGTCACGACCTCGCCCTCCTCCACGGTCAGCGACAGGTCGCGCACCGCCTGGATCGCGCCGTAGTTCACGCTCAGGTGCTCGATGTCGAGCAGGGCCATCTCACTCACCTCCCAAGTACGCTTCAATGACCTTCGGATCGCGCTGCACGCTGGCGGGGTCGCCCACTGCGATCAGCTGCCCGAAGTTCAGCACGGCCACGCGGTCGCACAGGTTCATGACCAGCGGCACGTGGTGCTCGATGACCAGCACGGTCAGGTCGAACTGGTCGCGCACCTGTCGGATGAAGCTGGTTAGCTGGCCCTTCTCGCTGGTGTTCATGCCGGCGGCGGGCTCGTCGAGGAGCAGCACGCGCGGCCCGGTCGCCAGGGCGCGGGCGATCTCCAGGCGGCGCTGGTCGCCGTAACTGAAGTTCGCGGCGAGTTCCCCCGCCCGGTCGCCCATGCCCACCAGGTCGAGCAGGTCCCACGCGCGGCGTTCCACCTGAGCCTCCTCGGCCCGCGCGCCGCCGAACACGCCGCGCCACAGCCCAGTGTGGGTGCGCTGGTGCTGCGCGATTTTCACGTTCTCCAGCGCGCTCAGCCCCCGGAACAGGCGGATGTTCTGGAAGGTGCGGCTCAGGCCCAGGGCCGCCACGCGGTTGGGCTGCAGGCCCGTCACCGTCTGCCCCCGGTAGCTCAGCGTGCCGCTGCTGGGGGGCGTCAGGCCGGTCATCAGGTTGAACAGCGTGGTCTTGCCCGCGCCGTTCGGGCCGATCAGGCCGAAGATCTCGCCCTCACGCACGTCGAAGGACACGTCGTTCACGGCGACCAGGCCGCCGAACCGCCGGGTCATGTTCCGCGCCTCTAGGATCACGGGCGCAGCGGTCATGGCTTGACCTCCGCTGGCTGCACCGGGGCGGGGCGCTGCGGCGGGCGGGGACGGCCCAGCCGCTCCAGCGCGCCCACGATGCCCTGCGGCAGGTACAGGCTCGCCACGACCAGCACCAGCCCGTTGATGACCAGGCGCCAGTCGGCCAGGAAGCGCAGCACCTCCGGCACGGCCGTCAGCAGCGCGCCGCCCACCACCGGCCCCCAGATGTTGCGCGACCCGCCGATCAGCACGAAGGCCAGCGTGGCGATGCTGGCGTCGAAGGTGCCCTGCCGGGCGTTCCACGAACTCAGCAGCGGCGCGCTCATGGCCCCCACGATGCCGGCCAGCACCGCGCCGATCACGAAGGCGAGCACCTTGTACTGCGTTGGTGGCACGCCCATGGCATCGGCAGCGAGTTCATCCTCTCGGATGGCGCGCAGCCCCCGGCCCACCCGCGAGCGTTCGAGCTGCCGCGCGAACAGCAGCGCCAGGATCAGCAGCGGCCCGAAAATGAAGACGTACTGCCAGCGGTCGGCAATGCCGAAGGGCTGCGGAATCCCGAAGATCCCGATGGCCCCCCCGGTGATGGTCAGGTTCAGGCTGATCACACGCAGGATCTCGACAAAGGCGATGGTCGCCAGCGCTAGGTAGATGCCGCGCAGCCGCAGCGCCGGAATACCCACCGCGAGGCCCAGCACGCCGGCCAGCAGCGCCGCGACCAGCCACGTCAGTGGGAAGATGCCGTTGCCGAGCGAGTCGCGCAGGCCGGACAACGCCGGGTTGGTCAGCATGATCGCCGCGGTGTAGCCGCCCAGCGCGTAGAACCCAGGGCTGGCGAGGCTGAGTTGCCCCGCCTGGAGCGGGAAGTACAGGCTCAGGCCCAGCAGGCCCGCCTGGATCATGGTGACCAGCAGGAAGCCGTAGGTGGCGAGGAAATCGGTCATGGTGTCATACCTTCTGGATCGCGCTGCGGCCCAGCAGGCCCTGTGGACGCACGAGGAGGATGACGAACAGCAGTGCGAAGGCCACCGCGTCCTTGTAGGCCGAGTACTGTGCGGGCACGAAGGCCTCGGCCAGGCCGATGACCAGCCCGCCCAGTACTGCGCCGGGAATGCTGCCCAGCCCGCCCAGCACGATCACCGCGAGGCCCTTGAGGCCATAGACCACCCCGAAGTACGGCCCGGCCACCCCGAACGCCGTGCCGACCAGTGTGCCGGCCAGCCCGCCCAGGAAGCCCGACAGGAAGAAGGTGATCACGATGAAGCGGTCGACTGAGATGCCGAGCAGCGACGCCGTGGTGGGGTTCTCCGCGACGGCCCGCAGCGCCTTGCCGATCTTGGTGCGGCCGATCACATAGCCCAGGATGACCAGCATCACCAGGCTGACCGCGAAGATGATGACCTGCACGGTGCGGATGATCACGATCTTGCCGCCCAGCGTGAACGACAGCGCCGGGGGTGTGCTGCCGTAGGCGTCCGACGGGAAGTTGTAGATCTCGGCGCCGACGAGCAGCTGGATCAGGTTCACGATGACCAGCGCTACTCCCAGCGAACTGACCAGCGCGAGCAGCGGATCGGCCCCGCGCGACCGCATCGGCCGGAACGCGAGGCGTTCGATTAGCACGGCGACCAGTCCGGCCAGAATCGCCCCGATCAGGGTGGCGAACGCGAAGGTCAGCGGATGCCCGGAGAGCGGTGAGCCGTTCGGAAACAGGTTGATGCCCTTGAGCAGCCCGTTGTTCTCGAACTGCCCGACCACCAGCGTGTACGTGAAATACGCGCCCAGCGTGAACACCGCCCCGTGCGCGAAGTTGATGATGCCCAGGATCGAGAACACCAGCGTGTATCCCAGCGCGAAGATCGCGTACACGCTCCCGATTGCCAGGCCGTTCATGAGGTTCTGGATGAACTGACTGAACTCCATGCGGGCTCCTTCAGGACAAGGCCGTCAGCCTGCGAGGAAGCTGACGGCGGAGACGGAAGCGGATCCTGTCGGCCTTACTTCAGGTACACGAACGAGCCGTTCTTCGCGTCCTTCATCTTGATCTGCGCGACGTAGAACTCCTGCTGGTTCAGCTCACCTTCCTTGTCAAAGGAGATGGGGCCCAGGGGCGTGTTGTACTTGCCGGCGAGGATCTGCTTGTTCAGCTCCACGCGCAGGTCGCCAAGGTCCCAGGTGTTCAGTTTCTTCTTGCGGTCGATGGCCTTGAGGGCCTCCACCATGACCTGCACGCCGGCGTAGGCCTGCGCGGCGAACTGCGGGGGCGCTTTCTTGTACTGCGCCGTGTATTCCTTGACGAACACCTGGTTGGCGGCGCTGGGCTGCGCCGGAGAGTACGCCTGGGCGATGATCACGCCGTCGCACAGCTGCTGGCATACCGGGAACATGTTGGAGGTGTTCAGACCGTTGCCGCCGATGATCAGGCCCTTGTACCCCAGCTGCCGGAGCTGCTTCACGAGGTTGCCGCCGTCGGCCGCGAGGCCCGAGATGATCACGAGCTGCACGTTCGCGTTCAGTACGGCCGTGACCTGGGTGGTGAAGTCCGTGTCGGTCGTCTGGAACTTCTGCACGGTGGCGACGTTCAGGCCCTGGGCCTTGGCGGTCTCCTGGAAGGTGCCCGTCTCGGAGGTGGAGAAGGCGTCGTTCTGGGCGTACAGCACGGCCACGCTCTTGATCTTCGGATCGAGCTTCAGGGCCTGCTTCACGGCGTTCGGAGCGACCACGGCGACCGGGGCCGACACGCGGGCGATGAAGTCCCCGATCTGCGGGATGCCCTTGGCGGTGTTGCTCGGCCCCAGCACCGGCACCTTGGCGCGTTCGGCGATGGGATCGGCCGCGAAGGCCTGCTGCGAGAGCGTGGGACCGACGATGCCCACGACCCGATCCTTGGTGATCAGGTTCTGAAAGGCGTTGATGGTGCCGGCCTCGTCGCCGCCGGTGTCCTGGAAGACCAGCTTGAACGGCGTGCCGTTGATGCCGCCACGGGCATTCAGGAACTTCTCGGCGAACTTCGCGCCGATGACCTGCTCCTGGCCCAGCAGGGCGGTGTTGCTCGTCTGCGCCACGGCCACGCCGATGGTGATGGTGTCGACCTTCTGCGCGTGTGTGGCGCCGAGGGTCAGGGCGAGGGTGGCGGTCAGGATTCGCTTCATGGACACTCCTTTGTGGTGCAGGGCCGGTGGCGAGACTGGCCCGATCTGAACGAGAAATCCGCGCCGCAACGGGGATGGGGCGGGCGGGACAGCGCCCAGACGGAAGAGGACGAGCCGAGTGTAGGTTGCGCTCTTCAGCCAAGTCAACTTGACATGGGCTGCGTGGACACGCCCTGGGATCCGTTCCGTCCCGCGCGCTGCTGCGCCACGAACGTCAGGAAGGCGTCGCGCTCCAGCGTGTTCACCACCTGTGCCGGGGTCAGCCCGGCCTTGCGCGCGACCATCACGCCGTACTTCGCGTCTTTCAGGCCGCTGGGCACGTGGGCATCGGTGTTGATGGCGAACTTCAGACGATCCCGCCACGCCAGGGCGACGCGCCAGTCCACGTCCAGGCGGTAGGCGTTGGCGTTGATCTCCACGACCGTGCCGTTCACGGCGCAGGCTTCCAGCACCGCGTCCAGGTCGAGCGCGTAGCCGGGGCGGCGCAGCAGCAGGCGGCCCGTCGGGTGGCCTAGGATGGTCACGAGCGGGTGGCTGGCCGCGCGGACGAGGCGCTCGGTCTGCCGGGCGGCGTCCAGCGTGAACAGGCTGTGCACGCTGGCGACCACGTAATCGAGTTCCGCCAGCACGTCGTCCGGGTAATCCAGGGTGCCGTCGTCGAGAATGTCCACCTCCGCCCCCGCCACCAGGGGCACGCCGGCCGCCTGCAGCTCTCGGACTTCCTTCAGCTGGGCGTGCAGCCGCTCGATGCTCAGGCCGTTCGCGTAGTGCGCGGCGCGCGAGTGGTCACCGGTGCCCAGGAACCCGTGGCCCAGCCGGACGGTCTCGGCGGCCATGTCGGCGATGCTGGCCGCGCCGTCGGACCATGTGGAGTGGGTGTGCAGCATGCCGCGCAGGTCGGACACTGTGACGAGCTGCTCAGGCGGGGGGAGGGTTTCCCAGATGCCGTCATGCTCCGGCTCGCGGTACTCGGCAGAGCGTAGGGGCAGCTCCAGCAGGCGCATGGCGTCCGCTTCGGTGGGCGTGTCGAGCACCTGCCCGTCCCCCTTCAGGCCGCGCCCGCTGAAGTCGAAGCCTCTGCCCTTCGCCTCGGCGCGCAGGGCCTCGCGGTACGCAGTGCTGCCGCCCATCATCAGGTCGAGCGCTCCGCGGATGTCCGGTGTGGGCGCGTAGGCGATCTCCACCGGCACGCCGTCCACCCGCCCGGCGAACAGCGGTTTGCCCTCGACGGGGGCCAGATCCTCGACCACGCCGCTCAGGCGTTCCTGCACGGCCTCGGGCGGGGCAGTCACGGTCACGCGCGCCACCCGCACGGTGTCAAGGCCCCGCCGCACGTCCCCCGCGATCCGGGGTTCCAGGCCGTCCAGCCGCCGGCACAGGGCCTCGGTGACCTCCAGCGCGGTGCTGAGGTGCTGGCGCTCCTGCGCGCTCAGGGCGAACTCCACCGCCTCCAGAAAGGACGCCGCGCTCTTGGCCCCGAAGCCCTTGAGCGCCGCCACGCGTCCGTCCCGGCAGGCCTCGCGCAGGCCCTCCAGCGAGTCGATGCCGGCGTCCCACAGCGCGCGGATCTTCTTCGGCCCCAGCCCCCGCACCCGGAACAGGCTCAGCACGCCCGCCGGAATCAGGCTCGCGGCGTCCTCCAGCGGCCCGAAGATGCCGGTCTGCACGTACGCCACCAGATCCGTGGCGATGGCCTTCCCGACCTTCGGGATGCCCGCGAACTCCCGCGCGGCCAGCGCCTCGACCTCGGCGTCCACGCCCTCCAGGCTGCGCGCCGCGCTGCGGAAGGCCTGCGCGCGGAACGGATCGTCGCCCACGCCCAGCAGGTCGAGCAGGTCGGCGGTGGTCTTGAGGACGCCCACCAGCGATTTTCTCGTGATGTCGGACATGCGTTCAGAGTAGCGGTCGGCGGGGCCGGGCTCTGAGACGGACGGCCGCTTCCTCCTTCAGCCGTGCCGTGTCCGTCCCCGGTAGGTCACGATCCGGCCATCCACGTCGTGGATCTGCTTCATGGCCTCGGTGAAGTGGTAGCCGACCTCATCGGGCCGGTGCGCGTCGCTGCCCAGCACGAAGGGAATGTGCCGCTCGGCGGCCAGCCGGGTCAGGTCGGGGGCGGGGTACGCCTCGTGCACGGGCTTACGCCACCCGGCGGTATTGAAGTCCAGGCTCAGGCCGTGCGCGGCGATCACGTCCAGCGCGTGCAGCGCGGCCGCGCCGTCCGGATCGCGGTGCCCGAATTTCTTGGGCAGGTCGAGGTGCCCGATCGAGTCGAACAGGCCGCTTCTCGCCGCGCCCTCGGCCAGCGCGTAGTAGTCACGGTACAGGCCCGTCAGGTCGCGCGACTCGTACTCGGCCACGAACTCCGGGTTGTCGAAGCCCCACGCGCCCAGGTAATGAATGCTGCCGATCACGTAATCCCAGGGATGCGCGCCAAGGAGGCCCTCCACAAACCGTTCGGTGCCGGGGTGGAAGTCTGCCTCCAGACCCAGACGGATGTCTAGCCGCCCGGCAAACTCCTGCTGCACGGCGCAGACGTCGTCGATGTACTGCGCGAGCTGATCCTGCCGCATGCGCCACGGCGCGTCGTACCACGCGGGCATCGGGCTGTGGTCGGTAAAGCAGATGCCGTCCAGCCCGGCGTCCAGGGCGGCCTGGGCGTACTCGCGGGGCGTGCCGGTCGCGTGCCCGCACAGGGGCGTGTGCATGTGCGAATCGAACAGCGGGGAGGACATGGGCATCAGGGTAGGTCAAAGGGCGCGTTCCGGGAGCAGGTGCTCACGCGTCCTTGAAACTGTGGGGTCGCCTGCGGACTTGCCTGGCTCCCCGCGTCCACGGTAGGACATGGCGAAGACGACAGTGGATCTCAGCGTCCCGAAGACCGTGCAGGCCAACGCGAAACGCGGCCTGGAACTGCGGGCCGAGCACGGCTTCGGCGGCACGAAGGTGGGCGAGGCGACCGCGCGTCTGCTCGCGGCCGGGGGCACGGTCACGGCCCGCAAGGTTAGGCACATCAGCCGGTATTTCCCCCGGCATTCGGTTGATAATCTCGACCAGAATGGCAAAGACGGCAAGCCACCTTCGCGCGGGTACATCGCATGGCTGCTGTGGGGCGGAGATGCCGGACGCACATGGAGCGAAGGGGTCGTCAAGGCGCTGGACGAGCAGGCGCAGGCGTGAGCGGCCAGCTCAAGAACCTGACGCTGGCCGTGCGTGACCCGGCGGCGTCGCGCGCTTTCTACCGCTCGGTGTTCGGCCTGCTCGACGCGGAGCGGGCCTCGCCGGAGTTCGTGATGCTCGACGCGGGCGGCCTGACCCTGATCCTCCAGCCGCTGGACGCGAGTGGCGCGCAGGAACGGCCGGGCGGGGTGGAACTGGGCTTCGCGGTGCCAGATGTGGCCGCCGCACGGGACGCCCTGCTGGCGGCGGGCGCGCCGGTGGGCGAGCTGCAGCGCATGGGCTGGGGTGAGGCCGTCGATGCCCGCGACCTGGACGGGCACGCGCTGACCGTCTACCGGCAGCGGGAGTAGGTCACGCCGGCACGGTTCGCGCGGGCCACCACCGCCGGCCGAACACATGCAGCACCAGCCCTGCGAAGACCAGCGCCGCGCCGAGGGCCTTGCCGGGCGGAAACGCCTCGTGAAAGGCCAGGGCGCTGGCGATCAATCCGAACACCGGGACCAGCAGCGACAGCGGCGCGACCCGGGCCGCGCCGTGCCGCTGGATGAGCGCCGCCCACACCCCGAAGCCCAGTACGGTGTTCCCCAGGCCCATGAACACGATGGCCGCCCAGAAGCCAGGGCCGGAGTGCATGAGGGTGTGACCCACGGCCGCCCAGCCGCCCGTGATACCGGCCAGCAGCGTGAGTGGAATAGGCGGAATCAGGGCGCTCCACACGACCAGCGAGAACATGTTCGCCCCGCCCGACGCCCGCACCAGCAGGTTGCTGACGGCCCAGCCCAGCGCGGCCACCAGCGTCAGGAGCAGGCTGACCAGCGTGAGATCACCGCCGGACAGGGCACCGATCACGCCCATCCCGGCGAAGGCCACGGCCATGCCCACCGCCTGCCACGGCTGAATGCGTTCCCCGAAGACGCGCGCGGCGAGCAGCGCCGTGAAGAACGCCTGCATCTGCATCAGCAGCGAGCCCAGGCCGGCGCTCATGCCGAGCTGGATCGCTAGGTAAAGCAGTCCGAACTGCACCACGCCGACCGTCAGTCCGTAGCCCCACAGCAGTCGTGCGGGCATCTGCGGGCGCGGCACGAAGAACACGGCGGGAAAGGCCGCGACCATGAATCTCAGCGCGGCGACCAGCAGCGGCGGAGCCCCGGCCACCGACCACTTGATGACGATAAAATTCACGCCCCAGATGAACGTGATCAGCAACGCCAGCGCCAGCGCGCGGGCATTCAGGGGGGGCAGGGTCACGGGCGCGCGCATCACGTCATCACTGGGCGCGAGTGTACGCCCGGCCCGCTCCGGGGCATCCCGCAGTGCTGGACAACACGTTCCATGCTAGAGCGATCTGCTCCGGCCTTACTTGCCGTCCAGCAGCGATGGATCGTCTGAAGTACCTGATCTGCTGGGGTGTGCCCGTCCTGGGCCGCTCACCCGTAGCACGGGTTGGGTTCCGGGGACGACTCCAGCACCGTCACCGTGTCCCCGATCTGCACGGTCGCGCCGGGCTCGCCCTCCAGAATGAGGTGCTGACCGAACAGGATCACGCGGCCCTGACGACGCTGCCGGGCCAGGGTACGCAGGGGTTCGGCCGTCATGTGGCCGTCCGGATCGACGTTCACGACGCTGCAGCGGGCACACGACTCGACCGCCTGGAAGCCGACCGGGCCGATCTGCAGGCGGCGCCAGCCGTCCTCCGCGAAGGCGGGCGCCCCGTCGATCACGAAGTTCGGGCGGAAGTCGAGGGGCGAGCGTGAGGCCGACCCCAGCGTGGCCAGCGAAGCAGTGGAGATGAGGTGGAAGGGATTGCCGTCCGCGTAGCCCAGCGGCGCGCGGAACGGCTTACCCTCCTGCCAGCGCGACGCGTCCTGCGGCAGGGCCACCAGGTCGCAGGGCACGCCCAGGAACGCGTGGAGCCACGCGGCGGCGTCCGGGGTGACGCTCAGCCCGCCGATGGCCTCGCCCCACAGGGTGGCCGGGACGCGCGGGCCGAGCGGCTCGGCGGGCAGCGGCAACTCCGGCCGGCCGGGGGCCCGCAGGGCGCGCAGCGTGCCGTCCCAGACGGGCTCGATCAGGCGCATGCGCGGCTGCTCGCGCTGGGTGAGCAGGCGACCGCTCGGCCCGGCCAGCGCCCAGCGGCGGTCTCCTGCCAGGCCGCGCGACTCGGCCCGGGCCATGGTGAGCGGCACCACCGCGCAGGATTTCACGGGGTAGATGTACAGAGCGGCGAGGGTGGCCATCACGTCTCGAAGACCTGTGCGTGAGGAGCGGTGGCGGCCAGGGTGGCGTACTGCTCGCCGGTGATTCGGGTGCCGTGAAGTTCGGCGGCCAGCAGCGCGGCTCCGCAGGCCGGTTCGAGCGCGCTGGCCTGCCACGTGACGTCTGGATGTCCAACCTGCACGCGCTGAACCAGGGCCGAGTGCAGCAGGGTGCTGGGATGGCGCATCACCCCGCCGGAGGTGACCAGCCGGTACCCACCCCGCAGGCCCACCTGCCGCGCCGCCGCGAGGGCGTAGTCGCCGAGCGCCTCCCCGTGCCGCACGGCGATGCGGCGGCTGGTGGAGTCGCCCGCGTCGGCCTCGTCGAGCAGGGCGCGGGCGAGCCGACCGAGGTTCGGCACGGGCGGCTGGGTGCGCCCGGTCATGCGGTGCAGCAGGGCGTCCGCGTCCGGGCAGTCGAACAGCGCGACGGCCCGCGCGCTCAGCGTGGTGGGCGGGTCGATGCCCAGGTGCGCACGGTACACGGCGCGCAGGGCCTGCCGGGCGAGATCCTCGGCGCCCTCGGGTTCCTGCCAGTACGAGGAATGCCACACCCGGCCGCCGGGCACGCGGGCGGCGGTGCCGGAACTCGTGCCGCACACCACGGCCACGCCCAGGCCGTCCTCCGACCCGGCCCGCAGCGCTCCGACGGCGTCGTTCACGATGTCCGTGCGTTCCGCCCAGCCCAGCCCCTCCACGGCGTCGCGCAGCAGGGCGAAATCCTCAGGCCAGTCCGCACCGCTCGCGCTGAGCACGGCCGCCCGGAGCGTGCGGCCCCGCAGGCCCGCCTGCCCGAAGGCCGCCTCGGCCGCCTGGATCAGGTTCTGCACGGCGTCAGGCACCGAGGTGTAGATGTTGGCCGGCCCGGCCCGGCCCCAGCCAAGGACGCGGCCCGTGGTGTCCATGAGCAGCGCGATCGTCTTCGTGTTGCCCGCATCCAGGCCCAGCACGGCGTCCACGCTGCCCGTCACGGTCGGGCCTCCTGATCGGCGAGCACCGTCAGGGCCGTGCGGCGCAGGTAGCTGGCCGGCACCTCGGGCGTTTCCGGGCCGTCCAGCGCGGCGCCCAGGATGGCCCGCTTGTGCGCCCCACTGACGAGCAGCAGCGTCTCGCGCGCGCCCAGGATCACGTCCATCCCGGCTGTCACGGCCCGTGTGGGCACGTCCAGCCCATTCCAGTAGTGGCGGTTGCTGAGCAGGCTCTCGGGCGTCAGGGCGACCTCGCGCGTGGGCGCGTCCGGGCCGCTTGGCGGTTCGTTGAAACCCAGGTGTCCGTTCGGCCCCAGGCCCAGGATCGCCACGTCGAGGCCGCCCAGCGCCTCCAGCTCGGCGGTAAAGGTGGCGGGGTCGTCCAGCGGCACGACCTTCAGGATACGCAACGGCGTCACAAACGACGTCATCATCCAGTCCCGCAGGCGGCGCGGGTCTTCGGGGGCCAGTCCCGAATACTCGTCGAGCTGCACGGCGGTGACCTGTGAACAGTCGAGCGTGCCCGCCTGTACCCGCGCGGCCAGCCGCCCGTACATGCCCATCGGCGTCTGCCCAGTCGCGACGAGCACCGTGAGCTCCGGCTTGAGGGCGACGCGCTGGGCCAGCCAGTCGGCGGCCACCTCCGCCAGCATCAGCGTGTCCGGCAGGGTGCGGACGGTCACGCCCGGCGTCACCACAGCCGCTCCGGCAGCCACGCCCGGTGGGCAGCGGCCAGTTCCGCGTACAGGGTCTCGGCCAGCGGCAGCGTGCGCACCAGCGGGTTGCTGACCAGGGCCTGGATCGCCTGCCGCCGGGTGCCGTCCCACGCGGCGTTCGCGGCAAGTTGCTGGTACTCACCCAGCGCTCCGGTGAGCGCGCGGGCCGCTGGGGGTAAGCGGTGGCCCGCGACGGGCTGCACGCCACGCGCATCGACCACGCAGGGGCCTTCCACCACCAGAGAATCCGGGAAGTCCGCCAGCGCGCCCCGGTTCACCACGTTGCACGGCCAGACCTCGGCGCGGTCGTTGAACAGGGCGTCCATCACGTCCACTGCGACCTCCAGCTCGAAGATTCCGCCGCGCGAGCGCTGGGGGTCGAGCGTTGGCGTGTCCGCCGTGAGCTGCTCGCGGTAGTGCGCCCAGTAGTCCGGCACCTCGGCCTGAATGTCCTGCGCGCGCGTGGTGGACTTGGCGCGCAGCTCGGCGACCATGTCCTGCTCGAAGTAGTAGTACTTCATGTACGACGCGGGCAGCGCGTCCATCGCCACGGCCAGCTCGATCCAGCGCCGCGCCCAGGCGTCCGGCAATTCGCCGTCCAGGCTCGCGGCCAGCAGCGGCAGCATCGGCGCCCCGTCGTAGGTGGCCTCCGCGCTCCAGCACGCGTGGTTCAGGCCGACCATAGTAGCCCGCACGAGGTGGGGGTCAAGTCCGGCGAGTTCGGCGATCTCACGCGGGAAGACGATCGGGCCCTCGCACAGCGACACCACCCGCACTGGCGAGTGGTCGGCCACCGCCTGCGCCACGATGTTCACCGGATTCGTGTAGTTGAACAGCCACGCGTCCGGGCACACGGCCTCCATGTCGGCGACCAGCCCCTGCGCCACCTGCACGGCCCGCAGCGCCATGAAGAAGCCCCCGGCGCCCTGCGTCTCCTGGCCCACCGCGCCGTGCGAGAGGGGAATGCGCTCGTCGAGCGCGCGGGCCTCGAAGCCGCCCGGCCGGTAGCTGGACAGCACACCGTCGCAGTCCTCCAGCGCGGCGCGGCGATTCGTGGTGGCCGTGAAGGTCAGGTCAGCGCCTTGAACCTCGGCCATGCGCCGCGCAAGCGCGCAGACCAGGTCGAGCCGACTTTGATCGACGTCGTGCAGGACGATCTCCGAGCCGGCGAAATTGGCCGCCTGCCGGAGGAATGAGGCGAGGGTACCGGGCGCCCTGGTGCTGCCGCCGCCGATGTAGGCGATCTTTACGCGGGCCATGGCACTTCCGGGAGGAGAGGGGAGGGGAGCAGGACGGCGCACGCGTAGTCATAAAGGTCGGCCGTAATGAAAACGTTACTGTTCATGCTCATCTCCTGAACGAGGGTCTACCTGGGCGGGGGTTATGTGTGGAAATGGAGGGGTAGATTGATCACGGCGGTTTCGGCGGTGGCACCCGCGCGCTTGACTCCCGCCTTACCAGTTTGGGCTCCAGCAGCACATCCGGCCCAGCCTCACCGGCAATCAGGTTCAATGCCAGTCGCGCTGCCGCCACGCCAAGGTCATATGCCGGTTGCCGCACACTCGACAGGCGGGGGTACAGCAGGGGCGCGATCAGCGAATCGTCGAAGCCCACAACCGTCACCTCGGATGGTACCCGTCGGCCCGCCTGATGCAGGGCGCGCAGCACCCCGGCGGCCATCAGGTCACCGGCGACGAACACCGCGTCCACCTCTGTCGGGAGGGACATGCCCACCCGCAGACCCGAGTCCTCGGTGTAATCGCCGGGCGCGCGGTGCACCATGAGACCCGCCCGCGTCATGATCTCCATGAAGCCCTGCTCGCGTTCGGCCGCTTCCCGACCCGGCGCTCCAACGAAGGCCGGATGCCGCGTTCCCCCGGCCAGCAGTTCCAGGGCGGCCAGCAGCCCTCCCTGCCTGTTGTCCAGTTCGACCCGGTGCGGTACCGCAGGATCCTCCGGAGCCACGTGCACCCAGGCCCGATTCCGATGGCGCGGCAGCATCGTGCCCGCCCGTGAATTCACGACGATGCTGCCATCCACGGCGTGCTGAAGCAGCTGTCGCGCCGCCTGCCGCTCGACCTGCGGATCATCCAGGCCTGACACCAGCAGCACGCTCATGCCCACATCCCGGATGGTGTCCTCGATGCCCTGCAACACCGCTCCGTACAGGGGGAATCCGCTGTTGGGAAGGATCACGCCCAGCAGATCGCTGCGGCCCAGCACCAGATGGCGACCCAGCGGACTGGGGTGGTAGCCGAGGGCCTGCGCACGCTCCAGCACCCGCTCGCGCGTCTCCTGCTGCACCGTCGAGCCAGCGTTGAAGACCCGGCTGACCGTGGCGATCGATACCCCCGCCTGCCGCGCCACCTCGCGGATCCCGGCAGTCCGGGAAGCATCTTGTGGTGGGGGCATATCGACTCCTTCACATCACGGAAGAGCGCTGACCAGATCCTGGTAGGCAGGGATGAAAACGTTACATGTAAGCGATAAGTAGACTAGGGCCTCGTCGCTCGGACTGTCAAATCGGCCAAGAATCGAAACGCCTCGCAGACAGGATATTGCAGCTGCCCGGAACAGTGCTGGGTTTCTGAAAATGCTTGTCATGCCATTTAAATTAGTCAGTCGGGCCGGCAGCTCATCTTTTGCTTACCGGGTTGCCCTTCACGCCCATCATTGGAAGGGCTGTCGCTCACGGATAGGCAGAAAGGAAAATGTGCGTGAACCATTCTAGTCGGAGACCCCAGAAGGCCAGTGCGGCCCTGGGGTCTCCTCGGCGCTCGCCCGTGCTGGACGGCGTCGATGGCTGGCGCGCCCTGCAGGACTCGAACCTGCGACCGACCGCTTAGAAGTGTGGCGCTTCCTCATGCTGGCCCATCCCTGGGCATATCCCCATGCCCCGTATCATCCGCCTGGGCCGCGTTTTTTTGCCCCATTGATCGTTTGCCCACCCGATCATCTCCCCGATTGGCCCGGCTCATCCCGTATCGGTTGGGCACGGGTTGGGCACAAATCATTGGGTGGATGCCGCCCTCTTCTTTCGCGGCGTCGAAGTGCCGTTCCTGTGGCTACGCTGCCGGCACTTGTCGCTGCACTTTCGCGCATCCGCGCGGAGCGCCCTGAACCACTGGCCGCATATCTCGCATTCCACAATGGTTTCTCGCGTCCCTGCCCCATCCGTGAATCGGTGCCACATGACGCCCAGCAGATCGTCAGGCACGACGAATGCCTGCAACCGCATTTTGGAACCCTGCCCCCGTTGCCGCGGGAGAAGGGTGAGGGTCGCTCCGCTCGCGCGCATCTTCTTCTCTACGATCTTTCTGAGAAATTGCATCGCTCCGTCAAGAGCCACATTGTTACTGAATCCGAACCCAATAACTCCAACAAATTCTGTCTCACGTTTTGTAGCTATCTCGCAAAACGTAAACAAATTGTCATCTCCGAAAAGGGGGGTGATTTTTGTTTCGAATTTGTTCTCGAAGTATTCAGCCTGTGCCTTTTCATCGTCTTTAGAATATGCATTTACAATAATCTGGCATATTCTAAGCGTATAAGCTTCATTCAAAATGTTAGATATATCGTTTCCTTCGAAATAGGCGTATGCAACTGGTCTTTCATCAATAAAGATCCCGTCGCAACGGCAAGGAAGACCATAAGAGTTACAAAATCTAAGTGCACTAACAGAATCTACTACTTTGATAAAGTCAGCAAGAACGGTTTCAGAGCTATATCCATCAAAATCGTAATAGTCGTCAGCTGTTTTGCTTGCACTAACTGGCTTTATAACTTCTACTATATTTGCGCTGTCGTAAAACGGGTTTTTGTCAAAATCTTCAATGGCCGGAGTCTTCCAGAACACGCCCTGAGAGAATGTGTAGCCGGTCTTAGCTCTCCGCTGTCTGAAGTGTCCGATTGGGAGATGCTTCGGCGTCCTTGGCATGCGCCATAGCATGTCACACTTATGGCACCTTGTGTTATGACATCCCTTTCTCTACCGTGTGTACACCGCTCATCCCGGCTGGGGCGAGCACCTGAGGGGGAATGACTATGTAGTGCAAAAGCCGCCGCGCAAGGGAACGAACCGCAGAGCAACTCGTGTGCTGCGTTTACTCCAGATCAGCGGACACCGGACGGCCACCGGGCACAAAGCAAGCAATGAAAAAAGACGACGCGGGCGTGTTATCCGACCAAGAACACCACACCCGCACCGCCCACTACTTGAATGCCCCTCTCACAGAGCATTCGGACACGACCTCAGAGGAGGCCGCAGATATGACAGTAGTTCAAGAGCCGGTCAATCGCATCACCCTCAGCCCGCACGAAGCCGGGGCAGCCCTCGGCACCAATCGATCTACCCGCAAACCAGAGGAAACCGCACTGATGCTCGGCATCGGGCGAAATTACGTCTACGAACTGATCCGCACCGGCCAGCTCCGAAGCATCCGCGTGGGCCGAAAAATCTTGATCCCACTGACGGCCATTGATGACTTCCTGAACGGTACTGGGAGCACCAAATGAAAGCGCCGCATCACGGGCATGATGCGAGCGCGGGCAACGGGCAGAACACTGGAAGACTAACAGATCTGTACACGCTTGCCGTACTGGACGCCCAGCGTCCCGGCAACATTGGCGCGGGCCTGAAGGTGCTGGACATGCTCATGGCTCGCCCCGGCTTCCGTGCGCCCTTTGGGGGCCAAGCATGACCAGCATCGCAGAGGACTTCGCGCAGTTCTTTCCCATGAACCCCATGAAGCACGGCCGTGTCACTGGCCGGGATGCCGAGGGCCATAAACAGGTCAAGACCTATGAACGCGCCCCCGTCACTCTCCAATCCCTGTCCGCCCACTTGGGCGAAAACGGGCGCACGGCAGACAACGCCTTGGGCTACCTGCCTGGCAGTGAGGACGGAACAGACGTGGGAGCACTCGACCTGGACGCGAAGGACTTTCCCGGTGACGCCATGCCGGAAGCCCTACGCGCAGTGCTGGAAACATGCGCGGGCCTGAACCTAAACGCGTACCCAGAGCGCAGCTCCAGCGGCAAGGGCTGGCACGTGTGGACGTTCTCAGACTCGAAGCTGCCCTGGCCCGTCATGGCTCACGCCCTCGCCCGCATCCGAGAACTCGCGGGCCTGCGGCAGAACGTCGAAACGTACCCGATGGGTACGGCCGGTGTGAACGGCCGCTGGATCATCACGCCTTACAGCCGTGCGCTGTCTGGCCAGAAGGGCATTCGGCCGCGCCTGGGCGCAACATTCCTCGAAACGCCGGACGGCCAGCCAATCCCGGTAGACGAGCTGGGGGAATGGATCACCCGCAACCCCGCCCAGCGCCTTCAGGAACTCGCGGCGCAGGTGAAGTCCACGCCCACGAAGGTCACTATGGCGAAGGCCAGCACGTCCGGCGACCTTGACGCGGCCGCCGTGCCACTGCTCCTACATGTGGCCACGTCGAAGGCACCGCCCGCCCGGCATGATGCCGCCTCCGCATTCCTGAACCTTGGAGCACGGGCCGGTGACCTCGCTGGGATGTTGGACGGCCTTGCCTCTGCTGCCGTGTTCAGCGTGTGGTGTGCGGACGGTTCCCGCACTCCGGAACAGTGGCGAGACGAACTCGCCCGCTGGGCGACCGCCATAGAGACGGGCGGGGGCGAAGGCCGGGGCCTGCCTTACCTCCGGGATGTGTGCGGGTACGACGTGCCCAGCCTGCCCAAACCTGACAAAGCGGACAGCGGTGAGAAGGAAGGTCGGCGTCCGAACGTGGGGACGCGCCTGCTTCAATACGTCCAGGAAGACGGCGCGGAACTCTGGCACGATCAGGCCGGCGTCGGGTACATCACCGTCAGCGTGGAGGGCCGGCGTGAGCACTATCGCCTGGGTGGGCCAGCTTCACGGGACTACTTCACGAAACTCGTCTGGGATCGTGACCGCAGCCCGATCCACAGTCAGGGCATGAGTGAAGCGCTGGGCGTTATGGGCGCGATTGCGCGCCGGGAAGGGGAGCAGCATCACACGGGCCTGAGGGTGAAGCACCTGGACGGCTGCAGTTACCTTGACCTGGGCACACCCTCCTGGGAGGCCGTCGAGGTCGGGGCAGGGTACTGGAAGGTTATTCCTGCCGAGGAATGCCCCGTGCGCTTCACCCGGCCAGCAGGACTTCTGCCGTTGCCCACGCCGATCACGGGCGGGGAACTGGGCGAGCTGGCCGCTTTCCTGAACACCGACGCGCGCGGCCTCATGATGTGTACCGCGTGGCTGGCCGCTGGCGTGTCCGGCATGGGGCCGTATCCACTCCTCGCCCTGACGGGTGAGCAGGGCACGGGAAAGAGCACGCTGGCATCCCTGTGTAAGCGGCTGATCGATCCGCACCAGGCGGAACGCCGCCGCCCCCCGAAGACTGAGCAGGATCTGTTCGTGGGTGCGCAGAGCGGGCACGTCCAGAGCTACGACAATCTCTCCAGCATCCCGCCCTGGCTAAGTGACGGCTTGTGTGTGCTCTCGACGGGCGGCGCGGTGGCCTCCCGGACGCTCTACAGCGACAGCGAAGAGACAATTCTCGAAGCTGTCAGGCCGGTGATCGTGAATGGGATTCCCGATCTGATGACCCGGCCTGACCTCGCAGAGCGGGCCATAACAGTCACACTGCACCGGATCCCCTCGAATGAGAGGCTGACCGAACGGGCCTTCTGGACGGCGTTTGAAGAGGCCCGGCCCCGCATGCTTGGGGCACTGCTGACGGCCCTGGCTGAAAGCCTCCGCAACCTTGAGACAACAGAGCTCGCGGAATCTCCGCGCCTTGCGGACTTCGCTCGCTTGATCGTGGCAGGAGAAGCGACCATGCCGTGGGAGGCTGGAACGTTCCTTGCTGCCTACGCGGAAATGCAGACGGAGACAGCCAGTGCGGTACTTGAAGGCGACCCGGTATCCGAAGCGCTCCGGCGCTTCATGGACGATCAGGACGAGTGGACAGGTACGGTAAAAAAGCTACTTACCATTTTGGGAGAAAGAGAATACCCAGACTCGCGGCCTCCTCAGTCCTGGCCTCGGACTCCACGTGGCCTGGGTGGAAGCCTCCGAAGGCTCGCTCCTGCCCTGAGTAAGACCGGGTACCTGGTCACCCCGGCTGGGCGCTCCAAAGACGGGGAACGCTACAGCCTGCAAAAAAGGGACGATTCAACGTACACCTCATGCACAACATACACCGGAGCCGTGCTGGACGATGAAAAACAGGGTGTACGTTCAAATGTCAAAGTACACCCGGAACCGCGCAATGTACACCCGGCCGCTCTGATCCCCTCCCAGGTTGACCACGAGGAGGTGCTGGCATGGGAGTAACGGAGCTGCTGAGGGAACTTGAAGGGCGCGGCGTGCGGTTGGCCGTCGAAGGGAGCCGGTTGGTTGCCCGCGCCCCTCAGGGGGCCGTGACACCGGAGCTCGCGGAACAGATCAAGATGCAGAAGGCGGCGCTCATGGCCGCCATACAGGCAACGGGCGGCCAGCACCTGCCGCCCTTACCTGAAGCCCTGGCAAGGCTCGTGCACGCCGCCGTGGGAAACCACCTAAATTACCCTGCGTCTATTGCAGGAGGCATGGTGGGCAACCTGGGCGATTACGTCCTGGCCAGCGCCGCTCTGTATGCCGTGGGTAGCGACCCTGAACGGCACATTCAAGCGCTCTGGGCAGCGCGAGGAGCGTGGGCGGCATGACGGGCCTTCAGTGGGCCGTCCTGACTGCTTACGCTCGGTCGCTGCCAGCGGGCAGGCTGCGCCGGCAGATCCTGACTGCAGCGAAAGAAGGTGCTCCCACCCCCGCCCGTCGAGATGTGGCCCGCATGGTGGCTGACATGGGTGGAATGACAAGGGCTGGCAAGATCACGTATACGGGCAAGCTATGCGCCTTGGCGCTCCTGCCCCGTCTGGGCATTCAGCGGGACATGGACGCACTGCTGTCCCTAGGTAGGGAGGGGAGAGGATGACGCCGGGTATCCCCCCCTGGTCTGAATGCGAGGTGCCTGAGGGCATCCCGCAAGGGCTGACGGCCGGCCAGGTGGCCCGCGCATTGAACCTCAAGGAAGAGACTGTCAAGACAGCGCTGAGGGTGGGGGCGTTGCCGTCCTGGCAGATCGTCGAAGGGCGCGGGTGGCGGTACGTGACACCTGACGCGCTAGCTCGTTATGCGCAGGCGCGCGGCCTGTCGGTGGATTGGGACGCACTGCTGTAGGTCAATCGGGTCATGGTGCAGCCTGACTGAGGCGTGAACGCTGCGGCACCGCGAACGCAGCGTCTATGCCTCTCGGGTTCTGGCGCCAGCGCGGAATAGGGCCCGTTGAACCCGCTGTGTTGCTTGTGAGCAAAAAGTGTGATATATTACTATCCCCCCCTACAGTCAGGCTGTCGTCATAAGTCATGTGTTGCTCAGAAATATCTATGCACTGTTCCCCAGCCGACGTCCTTCCGCAACCTCTATCGAATGGTTAGAGGGAGGCGCTCTGCCAGCGACCTTTATCAAGAGGGTGTGACATCACTTCAGGACAATTCCTACACATTTTGCCGACGAACCTACGGACGCGTGTCATAGGCCAGAGTCGCAAATGGAGATAAAGGGGGTTCTATGTTGGGGTTCAAACGAGTGCGCAGATGGTGTCCCACTGTGACGGTCGCACTTCTTACGCTGGCGGCACCGACAGTGCTCACAGGCTGTGGCAATCTGGCCATCGCAGCAGCGACCATACAGTTCAGCCTGTCGGCACCGGCATCACTTGTGGTCAAGCAGGGGGATACCGAAGCGACTCCGCTGGTGATTTCCGTGATGCATATCATCGCGTCTCCCCTGACCGTGCCGATTAGCCTCGAGCTCGTAAGTCCACCTGTTGGCGTTCATGCCGAGAAGTCAGAGGTGGGAATCGGCCGGGCATCTGGGACGCTCAACGTCTTTATCGATAACAGTTACGCGGGTTCAAAAGACTTTACGCTTACAGTTCAGGGTAAAGCTTTACAAGTTTATACACAGAAAGTCAATGTGATGGTAAAAGTCTCGACTCAGAATTAAAAACGCGTCCAAGCTCAAACGATGTGAGTGCAACACTCTCAATCAATGAGGTGACGATAATGGCAAGTGATCAAACTTCAAATCACTCACGAATTGTAGCCCTTGGTAAGATGCTATGGGCTCGTCCTACGACATCAACCTCACTATCACATTGTCAACCAGCCTCCCGAAACTCTGCAGAGGTGGATTGCGTTACCGTGCCCTACCCTGCTCGTCCAGAATCACACCCTGCCTCCGCCCACTCCCGAGACGTTCAGAGAGGTCACCCGATGACTGCCTCGAAGTTCATTTTGATCAGTCGTAATCTTGCCCTCGTTGCCGTTCTCACCCTCGCCGCCTGTGGACAGCCATCCTCTTCGAATTCGAACAACGGGAACGGAAACGTAACTACGATTTCCGATGCAGTGCGATTGGCGTCTATCAATGCAGTCGAGACGAAGGCGAATGAACTCATGCGGGGCGGGGTGCCTGAGTACCGCCAGGCGTTGGTGACGTTCCTCCGCGCCCGGCCCGAGTTTAAATCAGTCACACTCCAGGCTGACGGTTCAATTTCAGCTTTCTACGTTGATGGTCAGCCGCTTTTGCTGGCAACGAACCGAGAGCCAGATCTTGCCCCCGCGTCCGGTTCCGCTCCCACATCGTCATCCCCATTAGCGGAGAGAACATCTCCGTTCACACCGCAAGGGCTAGCGCCGCAATTACACCTCGCCAACGCTACGGTGATCAGGCCAGCTTCGACCGATAACTTCGAGTTGCCGGAGGATAAAATAGCGGTGGTAATGGAAGCCATGGGGTCTGCGTTTGAATCCTCGGCAGGCACTGTAGAGAAAGCACTTGCGTATCATGGCCGTTACCAAGTTATAGTTATTGATCCCACTGTGGATAACCTTAAGACGCTACCGAAGATGGGCGTGTTGTACTTCTCGAGCCATGGTGCGCCGAACAATGTTCTTGACGGTGGAGTGCTCGTACCCGGCTTTGCACTGTGGACGAAGACGAAGGTGGACGAGCGGTCGGAGATCAAATACAGTCAGGAGATACGAGATGGCTTTTTGGTACGCATGACCGCTCTAGACAGGCGGTCGGCATTTTACGACGATGACCTCTGTCGTCGAGGCATTGACGTTGAGGTGAATTGTGACGGCGAGGCTACTCACTACGCTGTCACCGATAAGTTCATCGAAAAATACTGGAAATCGAAATTCAGTTCTAATAGTTTCGCCTTCATGGATGCCTGTAGTACTGCCGCTGTATCGCTGCAAAGCGTATTGCGTAATGCGGGTGTGGCTACTATGGCCGGGTGGGATTCTAGCGTTGGCGGTAAAGTTTCTTTTAGGGCATCCAGCTATTTCTTTGACCGTGCAACGGGATTGAATGAGTTCGAGAAGGTAACGCCGCCGAATCGGCCGTTCAGCGCGAGTGCCATTTTTGCTTCTATGGCGAAGCATGGGATAGATACCTTTGAGAGCGTCGATGTGATTAGTGGTAGAATCACTACCACTAAGTTGGGCCTCTATCGACTTCAGGGTTCCTTCGGTATCCTGGCTCCGAGCATTAAACAGATGAGTGTAAATGAGCCGGATCAAAAACTCAATATATCGGGTGAGTTTGGCTCTGTTGAGAAGCCAACTGTGACTATTAATGGCCAAAACGTCAATGTGACCGAGTGGAACAATGATCACATTACTATTTCTAATCTTCCCACTAAAGATTTGGGCTCCGAAGGCGACGTCATAGTTAAAGTTGGCAAACTGAGGAGCAACGCGGTGCCGTTGACTAGGTGGGTTGGCGGAGTTAAGTTATACACTGAACATTGCCCAGCTTGTAGATTAGACGTGACATGCGATCTGGTCTTTCGAGCTGATGTACATTCTTACCGTGAAAGTGAGCCGGATTCCGTTCCGACGAAGCCCTTCTCATCTGCCTCAGAGGCCAACGGTTCTCAATGCAACTACAATGTTTCAAGTACGGGCAAGCTCATCGTATCAGGATCTGGTTCTTTGCTAGCTGCCTCTCAATTCCCGAATTCAACCAACAATTTTGCTTTTAATGTCCTTATCTATGTAGACATTCCAAAAGCTTATGTTGGCGGTGCCGGTACAGGGCTAGTAATCCACTATATTTACGCTGACGGATCTCATCATGAGGTTCAGTATGCGTTCAACATGAATTGCACACTCAACCCACCACCGAGTGGTACTGACTTTAATTATCATGCTTTATCCCTCGATAGTACCTTCTTCATAATTGGAGGTACAACCGACAGGGGCCCTGCTATCTGTGAGTCTGTGTGGTCATCTTTCACACCATCATCCCCCCCAGATAACGATGTTGTCCCAGCATAGACAATGCCTGGGGGGCTGACTAGGGGCGCAGTACCTGACATCTTTGATTTACCTCAAATAGGGGTTGACAAAACTGCGTCGGGAACGCAAAAAGGCCAGTGCTCATATCCCCTGTTTCCCCTGTCCCACCCGTCCGGCATGACGTGCCGGGCGGATGTTATGCATCCTGTATGCATGACACTCCTTCGCCAGATAGACGACGCCCGGCAAGCCCTCGCAGACCTCACCACCGACGAGGCGGAACTCTCGCACCTGGAAGCGGAACAGCTCGCAGAAATCCAGGCCATGAAGGTCAGCGGGTCGAAAAACTTCGCCGGCCTTGCCGTGCTCGAAGGCAAGCGGGCCGCGCTGGCTTCGATGCTCACGGAACAGCGCAGCCATATCGAGCGCGCCCGCGTGCACCTAGAGGGCCTGACGGCTCAGAAAGTCCGCGGGGAAGCCCTCGAAGCGCTTAAGGTGCGCGTGCATGACCTGCAGGCCCGGCGCAAGGAAACAGACGGGCTGCTGATGGAGCTGGGCGCGTTCCTGCGCTCGCACCTGCCCCGGATCGCGGCCTCCCGAATGGTCTGGGCCGCCGACCTGGAAGCGGCCCAGGCACAGGCCATGAGCGCATTTGACATTCCTCAGCACCTCGCCGGGCTTCCCAGCCATTCCG
The DNA here is from genome assembly GCF_004801415.1 of Deinococcus sp. KSM4-11. Classification (NCBI taxonomy): domain Bacteria; kingdom Thermotogati; phylum Deinococcota; class Deinococci; order Deinococcales; family Deinococcaceae; genus Deinococcus; species Deinococcus sp. KSM4-11. Next base: position 150,557 of record NZ_SSNX01000004.1, read on the forward strand.
GATCAGCAGGGCGCACGGCCTGGAATGCCCTCTTCGACGAGCTGGGCGAGGGCGCTGCGGACGCACTGACGCAAACACCGAATGGACGCCATGCCCAGGGGATGACTCGCGTGTATGAGCCCCTGACGCGCCGACCCGCGCACCATGCCGTGAGTGTGGCTCAGGTGCCGCTGCTCCGCTACTTTGACCGGCCCGTGTCGCTGGTCATTGCTGAGGCGCTGGCGGAAGTTGACAGCGTGACTCCTGCGCCGTTCCGAGGGGGGGAGTAATGGGCAACCCGAACGCGGATCCAACGAAGGCCCGGCAGGCGAAGAGGGCTAAGCGGCGCGCCCAGCCGGGCACCCTTGAGGACGCCCGTGCGCTGTTATGGCGTGCCCTGGCCCGAGTGGGCGACATTCTGGATGGTGAGGGCGTGGAAGACGCAACGGTGTTGCGCGCCCTGCATGGCATCTCGCAGGGGGCAGCGGCCTACGCGCGGATTGTCGAGGTCGGGGAGTTGGAAGCTCGTATTTCTGCTCTGGAAGCCGTGAACGGCGAAGGGAAGGACACAGGCCCGCGCCTGGGGCGGCCCGCATGACGGGCGCCGTGATGGAGTCTGCCGGCGGCGTGCCCACGGGCGCGCACCCCTTCCTGATCGAACTGACCCAGGAGCAGGCCCGGCCGGTGATCGCCCAGCACGCCCAGGCGCACGGCTGGTCGGTGCCGCGGTACACGCAGGAGGTGCGCGCGCACCTGGCCGAAGCGCTGCGCGGGTGCCGGTTCTGGGTTCGCATGACCCCGGAACGGTTGACGGCTCTCCTGGAGCACGGCGAACTGTCCATGCGGCTCGACCGCCCGGGGCAGACGTTTGACGATCCTCTCCGGGCCTTCCTGGAGCGGTTGACCTTCCACCCGCTGCCCGACGTCGTGACCTACGGTTACATGGCTGAAGAGCCCGCAACCTACTTCGCGCTCGCTGACCTCAAGGTCGCTGTTGAGTTGAACGTCATCCCTGAGGCGACGTTCTTCGAGGGGGATCAGGGGTGGGTGCTGCCCGTGCTGTGGAGTGGCACGTTCTGGATGACCACGACGTACACCACGGAGCGCCTTGGTATCGAGCTCTCTGCGCTGCTGTCCTCCGTCTGGGAACGTGACCCAGACCGGGCGCGCGGGATGTGGCACCGCATGGCGAGCGGTGGGGGTCAGGTGGCCCGCCTGCCGTCGCCTGTACAGCGTCCCAGTGAGCTGTCGTGGGGCTGGATCGGGCTCTGGGGGGATGGCCAGAGCGACCTCTGGAGAAGCTGAAAGTAGGGGAGGTCTACGCCCACCCGTGGTACATCGAGGCCCATCTTCCACGGCGGGCCACAGTGTCGGACGTCGTGCGCGTGCACTTCGATGATCCCTCGACCCTGCGGGCCTTTGAGCCGCGCCTGCGGGCGCTGGGCGTGGCGGTGACGGCATGACGCGGGGTAAGCGGCTTACCCAGCTCGAAGCCCAGCGCCGAGACTTCGAGGCATCACACGTGCGCCGTTCGGATCTGCCCAGCTTCCTGCTCGCCGTTCTGCAGGTTGTGCAAGAGGAAGCGGGTACGCCCACCTTCCAGCGGGTCGCAGGGCGGATCGTTGGGGAGAAAGCGGCCCGCGTAGCCGCCCTGGCCAGGGGGTCGGCATGACGGCGAAGAGGAAGCGTCTCGAAGTCCTGGAAGGTCGGCACGTGGCCCGGCTCCAGGGTGCCAGGCCACGGCGGGACAGCCTGGCCGGCGCCGCGCTGGAGCTGGCCCGCGCCCTGCCGGAAGCCGAGCGCCAGATGGTCGAAGCCCTGGGCGCACGGGGGTATGCAGACTTGCTGGAAGCGTCCTGGGCCGTATCAGAGGCACACACCGGAGACAGTCGCACTCTGGCCCAGCGTGCCTTTGCCCTGGCCTTCGAGGGGGGCACACCATGACCGGCCAGCGCTCACGGGTGGCCCGGCTGGAAGGCCAGCGCAAGGAAGACGGCGGGGACGTGCTGGGCATTTTCGAGGCCGATATAGACGCGGGCCTGTGGCGCGAGGTGAACGGGAACCGCACCCTTCCTCTTTCACCGGAAGACCTGCAGGACGCGGGCAGTGCGGACGCGGCAGGAACCGGACTGCTGATGCTGGCCCCGGTCGGGACGTCGAAGGTGCTGGCTGATGTGTCTTGGGAGGATCTATGAGACGCGCTACACGTCTGGACGCGCTGGAAGACCACGCCCGGCCCCGCGTGCGGTCATGGCTGGCCAGCCTGTCAGACGATGACCTGGACGCGGTGGCCGTGAGGTGGGCGGGCATGACGCCAGAGGATGTAGCCACCATGCGCGCTAGGGTCGCAGCCCTCTCGGACGCGGAGCTGCTGGCGCTGGCCGCCCCGGACGGGGGTACGCCATGACGCCGCGCGGCAAGGTGGGCCGGGTCGAAGTCCTGGAAGCCGAGCACGCGGCCAGGATCGAAGCTGCAAACGCGGACACCGGAGCGAAGATCGGAGCAGGGCTGGCCCGGCTGTCCGAGGCAGACCGCGCCGCCTACCGGGACGCGGTGGCCGTCTCCGATGGTGACCCGGATCTGTGGGACAGCCTGCTGGCCAGGTGTGCCCACATCGAGGACGCGGCGCACGTCGAGCACCCGGCGAAGGAAGAGGCGGAAGCCTGGGCGGCGCTGGCCTTCGAGGATCGGGACGGCGTGTGGATTCCCCGCCCAGCGCGGCCGGCAGACTTCGCGGCCTACTTCGAGGCGTGCGCCGCGTGGTGTGACGCTCTGGCCGTCTGCGTTCCTGTCTCGCCGGAGGTGCACCGCGTGGCCCGGTGGGGCGTGGCGCTGTGGCGCCTTCATGCGGCCGTGTGTCGCGTGGCTGGAGGGATGGCGTAATGAAGAAGTCTCCCAGAGGGCCGTTAATCGAGGATATGAAAGATCTACTTCTTGGTATTGAGTTCAGTCAGGAGGCGTATGATTTCGGCGTTCTGCTTCACCTGTAGGTACGCTAAACGCACCTTTGTGTCCTCAGCCTGGTTACTTACAAATGCAGCCGGAAGTCCAGAGGTGCGGCTAAGTGCCCAAGCCGCATAGGTTGAGTTGGCCTGAGTCTGAGCCTGACTTACATCTGCGTTATAAAACTCAGAGATAGCGTCCTTTGCCTGTCCCACTGCTACACCGGCTGCAAATAGACCGAGAACTATTGCCATCGTCTTGATTTTTTTCATGACGTCGAGTTTACAGCCCTGATGCTCTCGTTCGTGCCTGAGAACGTAGGAGTCTCACCTTTGGTTGTCACTACCGTGATCTTTGCCATGTGTGAGTATCCTCCTGTAAGTGTTCCACTACTGCAAAAAGCACGCTATAAACGGCACACTGTGGGCATGAGCCTAGTTCTGGGACGGGTACAGAGTGCAATTCTGGAGGCCGTAAAAGGCGGCCCGCTGGCTGTGTCCACCCTGGTACTGCACACAGCGGCCAGCGAGGCTAGTACGCGCCGCGCGCTGCGACGGCTGGCAGATGCAGGTCGCATGGCCTGCCTGGGCTACGGCGTACAGGGCGGCCAGCGGTGGGGGCGCCCGGAAGATGTACGGGAATACCGGGACGTGTGACCGCATGACCGTATGGCGCACCTGTCGCGGATCATGGGGCCACGCTTTGCGCGGTCGTTTCGGCGGGCCATAGTGTCAGCGTTGTAAAGCAGCGCAAGGTGCACTCAGGGTCTGATTTACTACTTCACACGCTTGAAGAAATACCGCTCTGTCTCACTCTTCGACACTATGTTCACAAGCTCCCACCCTTGAGGGCCAACGCAGTTCAGAAAGTCAATGTAATTTGCGCTCTGTGACTTCTTAATTTTGCATCCCATTTTGATCATAGTCTTAGCTAGATCGTCTGTCGTGACGACGCCTGCGGGGTGTTGCCATTCCACGTATCCCGCTTCGCTGTAGAGGATTGCATACTCCCATTTGGCAGCCATAGCGGAGGACGCGGTCAGCAAGGCGGCGAGTATGGGGAGTGTTCGCACGCTCTAGAACGTACACCGCCCTAGGTTCGACTGGAGCGGCACGTGTGCATTCTGTTTTCTACGGGGTAGCTGCCTCCAAACTTTTCAGTTCATCAGTTCAGCGGGGAGATAGGGCCGGTGTCTTCGCCCAGCTCGAAGCCTAGGGCCGCGCAGACCGTCCGCATTTCCTCTCGTTCCAGCCTCACCGTCAGCGCGTCCGGCGTTCCGGAGTAGAGGTACAGGAAGCCCTCACCGTCCGGCAGGGGCGTCAGGGTGCAGTCTGAGCGGGTCACCTCGTAGTCTTCGCCTCCACCCAGACTGACCCGTGCGCGGCCTATGCCCAGCGCCTCGACGTACTGCGCGATATGCACGGCCGGCACCTGGTCGAAGGCCGCCATAAGGTGCGCCGCCCGCGCGTGTGGCTGCGGGCCATCCTGCAGGGCTTCGAGTACAGATGCAATCATTTCTTCGCCGTCCCCATCTTCAAGGGTGGGTGCGGCTTCCAACAGGCTCGCCACTACCCACCATGCGGCCAGCCGGCCCGCTTCCACGCGGTACCCCTGGGCAGCGGCCCAGCCGGGTAGGGCATAAAGATTAGAGAGGATGGGGGCAAGAGTGTTCATGGTGTCCGGGGATAGGGCTTCGCTGGTTGTGTGGCAGCGCCCTACGGCCCATTGCCGAGCATGCGCCAGGACGCCCCAGGCGTGCGCAGGTTCACTATCCACCATGAGGGCATACAGCCCGGAGACGGCGAAGGCGAGAACGCGCCGGGCTTCCGTCTGTGCATCCTGGAGAGCTGGCCCGGTCTGATCCTGAGCGAAGTGCGCGAAGGTCATCACTAGGTCTTCGAGCCGGTTCCACAGGCGCAGCGGGTCGACCTGCATGAACGCGAAGGCGCGGGCGTCGGTCATGGCGTCCGGATCCGGATTCAGGCCATGCAGGAAGGGCGTCAGGTCGTGGGGTGTGGTCATGGTGGGCACGTCCTTTCGAGGATCAAGCGCGGATGGTGGGGTGAGTGAAGCTGGCCTCCGGTCATGGTGCAGACCGGAGGCCAGGTGTGTCAGGCCGGATATGGCAAACGGTGGGAAGCCTGGGGATTACGGCGAAGAGAACACCAGATCACCCGGTCGGACGGTAGCGAGCATGCTGCGCACGCCAGGCCACATGGACACAGGCACATGGACAGTCAGGGCCATTCCGTCCTGACCGTAGAAAGCCACGCGCTGGGGTGGTCAGCACTGCCTAGCGCTAGCTCATATTTTGATTGGGATAGGTGGTAGCAATTTCCTATGCCGTGGTTCGATAAGTAATCACGTTCTTATTTTAATCGGCTTCGTCATCACCTTCGTATGATGGGTAAGAACCGAACTGGCCATTCGATGAATCACGCAAGATCGTAGGATCGCCAGGGATATATTCTGAAGAACCACCCGGAGAAATATAGTCTAATGTTTCCGAGTGGTAAACGCCGCCACTATCGAAATAAGAAATCCACTCAATTTCATGCACATCGGTACGTGAAATCCAATAGGTAATAACATCATCGTTGGCGCCATATTGTGGATATGGGTATGTTCTTTTTGATGAGATTGCGAACATTGATGGAGATTGGGCTCTAATCGAGTAGTCATGGCCTTTGGAGGTAGCCTGAACAATACATTTTTCTAATGCGTTCCTTAAGATGTATTTAGCGGATGCGGTAGAGCATGCCCTTGCGTATAGTTCTTGACCGGAAGCCCCTGAAGATTTACGCCACACTCCTAGGCGCTCGTTACCTAATAGCTCGTCTTCCTGTGCCACTTTCCACTCATACATCTCTGATACTGCTCGGCTCCAGAGTTCACTTTGTATGTGGATGTCAATATTTCCGCTGGAATTCCTGAAGGTATAGTTGTAACCAGCTTTCTTTAGATATGAATAGCGTACGTATAAATTGTTCGGAGATTTGGTCAAGAGTTCGGGCAAAATACCAGAGTTCGGATCTAGAGGGGGCACGAGCCAGCTGCGCCAGCCGACACGAAACGCAAACGTTACTGCTGGATTCGGCTTCCGTTTTGCCATCTAGAAATATAGTGAATCACCAGTTGCGTCCCCGCAACTGCGTTTGCTCCAGTCGGCGATCCGCGTATTACCCAGTTCGACTCTGGGCGCTCTCTCCAGCAACTCAGGACAAGAGGTTCGAGCGCGTGTCCGGTACAAGGGTTCCGCGCACCGTGTACTTAAGAGGTGAGTTGAATGGGCCTCGCTCTCTGGCGACTGTCCCGCTGAGCAGGCCATCGCCAGTCATAACCTCAATGTGTGTATCCCGTTGCTTGAACGCATCAATCAGGATGCCCATATCATCGGGGTGCATCCCAGCAGGGCAATTCGCCAAATCATCGGGTCGGAACACGAACACGGTAGATCCGTCAGCCCGTAGAGCGTCCGCCATTGAGTACATCCCTTTGAGCCTGGGCATCCCTCAAGCTACCAGCCCACCGCCCACCGCTCCGACCCGGAGGCCCGCCCATGCGAGAGCGACGGCGCAAGGACTGGCGCGGTGAGGCCACACCTGAAGCCCGCAAGGAAGGCGAGCGCTACCGAGAGGAAACCCGCCACTTGTGGGCCACCGACAGTGACTGGTACTGGGTACGTATACCCGCTGATGCAGAGAGAAAGGGAGAACCGTAGAACGCTATCAACTGGGAATCAGTTGTCTAACAGATCAAGTACCCATCCTTGGACAGCCTGTTCGATACCGGCTTTATTGGTGTGCTCAAATTCAACGTCTTTTATGGCCCCGAAATTGGGACTCATATTCAAGTTGATGGTATCGCGCTGGGGATGCTTTGTTGCGATGATGCGGCCCCGTTTTTGCGGCCCCGTTTTTGTCTTTACCTCCAGGGTCGCCGTCGCTTGATGCTGGATTGTTGCAAGTTTTTCCACACTGGATACTGAGCTTTCGGCTTCCAAACCCCGAATCCGAAGGCTTTCAGCAATGTTCTTAAACACAATCCCGGCGGAGCCGCGCACGATTGTCGCTGACCGCTCTGCACGTTCCAGAGCGATCTTGTCCTGCTCATCTACCTTGCGCTTCTCTTCGGCCTCAGCGTCAGCGCGAGCTTGCAACCGCTTCTGTAACTGTTCGTCAAAGCTGTCCATTCCTCAGCCTAGCAACACGCGGCCCGGCGCGTTGCGTTCTCCCCCATGATGACTCCACCCCCTGAGGTAGCCCATGATGAATCCACGCCCCTCTACGCGAGACGGCCGCAAGAAAGGCCCTAGGTGCGGGGCGACGAACCGGCAGGGCAAGACCTACCAGAAGCCCGCCGGCTTGGTCACAGGTTCACGCCCATGCGCGCGGCGGCTTCCGACATGATCTGCCGGATACGGAGGTTCGCAGCCGGATTCTTCTCGACCTTGATGATCGGAGCAGGACGGGGGGCTGGGATCTGTGGCTCACAGAGAGCCGGTTTAGCTGCGCCGCACATGGCTTTGGCCTTTGATGTGGTCATGCCGCACGCTCCGCAGCGGGCTTGACGTTGCGCTTGATCCATTCGCGCATCCGGGCGGCAGGCGACAGCGGGCAGGGGACGGCCTGATGAGCCGGAGACGTCACAGCTTCACGCCCTTAGCGGCGGCTAGCTCCGCGAGGATCTGGCGGACACGGAGGTTTGCTGCCGGATTCTTCTCGACCTTGATGATGGGTGCAGGACGAGGGGCAGGTGCGTGTGGCTCACAGAGCGCCTGCTCGATGGTCACTTGCGACCGCCGAGCAGGGCGCTGTACTTGCCGAGGATGGCCAGCACGCGGCGGCCCGCAGCCGGGTTGTGCTCCGACACGTACGGCACGGTGGTAGGACGGGGGGCGGGAGTGACAGGCGCGGGCGATAGTTGAGTGGAGGCTGAAGCGTTTCTCGTCATGCTTTCCGTTCCTTACGTGCATCCTGGCCAGCTTTGATCCAGTCAAGAAGGGCCGCACGTCGGGCGGCCGTCGAGTTCGGGGTAATAGTGACGTCTGGCCTGCTCACTTCTCCACCTTCCCTTTCTTGGCGAGCATGGCGGCCACCCACGCCAGCGCAGCGGCACGGCGCTGAGGCGTGCCGCCATGAACCACAGTCACGGTAGGAGTGACCTGCGTCGTGCGGGGCATCATTTGTTCACGCCCTTGCATCACGTCTTCCGCATGACGCTGAATGGGTGGGGGAATGAGGGCGATTACAGCAAGGCTGGTATCGTCAGGTTTTTTAGCCATTCACTAGGATACGTGGATCGCCTTGATGGCGGCATTAACAGTGATGGGTGCATCTGTACTATCGGCTACGCTGCCCGACCATCAACGTCGGCGGTCGGGCAGCGTGACTTCAAATACCCTGCCGTTCGCACGCCCAGTTGGTAAGGGCGTAGTTTGTCCCCCACAGGACGCGGACAGCTTGCTCAGCGAGTTCACGGCTCGCCGTTAGGCAGAGGCCACCTACGGCCCACACCGTCTCCATATCGCTCACTTCGTCGTAGGTAACACGTTGGTCGCGTTGGAAGCGCAGTACTCCAGAGTAGAAGTGGATGGAGGTCATGCCGGCGTGCTTACCCTTCAGGCTAATGCGCCGACGGATAGTGCGCCCTTCGTGCTTGATGGTCAGCGTGAGGTTTAGGGCTGGAGTCACGTTGAACGCTGTCAGGACAGGCATGCTCACACGTTCATCCCCTTGAGGGCTGCACGGATCTTGTTGGCAGCGCTGCTCTGGCCTGGCGCATTGAACGGTGTTTCACGGACGCACTCAAGAAGGGCTTTCAGCTCCGTGACGGTGAGCGTGACGGGAACTTCTGTGAGGCGCTCTGCGTAAACTGCCATACGAACCTCCTGGTTCGCAGAAAGGGGTCTGGCTTCCTACGGCGATGGCCCCTTTTCTGCTGTCTGGATAGTACCGGAACTCTGGTAATAGTTCAAGACCTCTGGTAATATGGGTGCAGCCCGGCAGGGGCCACACTAGGAGGGTGAACGTGCGCTGGAAAGTCAAAGAATATTTAGAGGACTCGGGGAAGAGCACCTATGCGCTGTGGAAGGCATCAGGACTCTCCCGCACGACGGCCTACGCCATCTCCAGCGGCGAGATGAAGGGCATGGAATTCGACACGCTCGGAAAGTTGATTGGCGGTCTGGAGAAGCTGACTGGTAAGCGCGTAGAGCTTTCGGACGTACTGGAAGTAGTGCGCTGAAGACCGCCATATCCTCAAAGCGGCAGAAATGACGGGTGTACATTGCGCGCCCAGGTGTACTTTGCCTTTTCAATGTTCACCCGTAAAAATGTCGTCCTAGACGGTTCCGGTGTACGTTATGCAGGTGGTGCACGTTGAATCGATCCTTTTTTAGTGCGTGATGGGAGCGGCATGGCGCGGAAGGAAGAGCAGGCCAAACGCGGGAACGGGCGCGGATCGATCCGCCGCCTTCCCTCCGGGCGGTTTCAGTGGCGGGCGACCGTGGAACTGCCTACTGGGGAAGTAGAGCGTGTGTCCGGGATCGCTGCCACGAAGACAGAAGCAGAGGACGCCCTGAGCCGCGTGCGGACAGATGCGGCGCGCGGACAATTCACCGTGAACGCCCAGACGACCCTGAAGGATTATCTGAACGAATGGCACGCCGCGCGGAAGGGGAATCTGGCCGCGAAGTATGCCGCCGCCCAGGACAGCCTCATTCAGCGGCACATCATTCCCGGCCTGGGGAAGCGCCGGCTGGGCACGATCACGCCCCGCGACCTCGAAGCCCTGTATGCCGGGTTGACCTTCCAGGACACACGCACGGAAGACAAGACGAAGGGAAAGCCGCTGGGTGACTCCATGAAGCGCCAGGTGCACAACCTGCTTCACCGGGCCTTTGCTGACGCCGTGAGGCATGGCGAGCTGCTGAGGAATCCGGCGGATGTGGCACGGCCCGCGTACACCCGCACGGCCGCGCAGGAAGAGAAGGTGATAGCCTGGTCCGCGAAGGAAGCAGGCGCCTTCTATCAGGTGGCCCGACCAGATCGAGTGGGTAGCGTGTTCTGTTTCATGCTCGCGACTGGTCTGCGCGTAGGGGAGGCCTTGGGCCTGCGGTGGGAGAACGTCAATGCGAAGACGGGAGTAGTCCATGTTCGGGAAGCGCTCGTGAGCCTGGGTGGTGTGGCGCACCGGACGACCCCGAAGACGGCCCGCTCTCGCCGGTCGATTACGGTAAGTGGGGATGCTCTGATCATTCTGCAGGAGTGGCAGGAACGGCCTGTGCTGGACGTAGAAGCGCAGGGAAGACGGTACGTGGCCAGTGACGCGGTATTTACAAACACGATAGGCGGGCCGATCCTGCCGGACACGGTCTATAAGCAGATGCGTGTCTTGTGCAATCAGGCGAAGGTGCGTTACCTGGGGACGCACGTGCTCCGGCACACCTTTATTTCCCTGCAGGCGGCCAGCGGGCGGCCCGTCGAAGTCGTGTCCGCTCACGTCGGACATGCGAAGGCATCCTTCACCCTGGATCGATACCGGACGGTGTTCCAGCACGAGCGGGCGGACATGACTCTAGACGTTGCGGCTCTCATCAGTCCCTCAGAGAAGGGCAAGTGAAAGCTCCGTTGGGCACGCGTTGGGCACAACGGAGCGATCTGGATCGGTTGGGCACGCACACCCTAAACAAAAAACCCGTACTAGACGGGGTTCTCGTGGCGCGCCCTGCAGGACTCGAACCTGCGACCGACCGCTTAGAAGGCGGTTGCTCTATCCAGCTGAGCTAAGGGCGCGTGCGTGTGGTGAAATGCAAAAAGCTCCCGTGGGGGAGCTTCAGGCTGGAGCGGGATCACGGATTCGAACCGAGGCCAGAAGCTTGGAAGGCTGCTGTGCTACCACTACACCAATCCCGCATTGCGCGCATGGCCCGGCCTGCCTGCCCGGGCGGGTGGTCGAGGCGACTGGATTCGAACCAGCGACCCCTTGGTCCCAAACCAAGTGCGCTACCGGCCTGCGCTACGCCTCGTTCCCATGCGCGCGTCCGGAATGATAGCAGACGAAGTGCGGATTCGTCAGCGGGTGGGGTTGGGGTCTGGCAAGCGTGAGGTCTGGTCGGCGTTCAGATCCGGGCAGGGCGTATCCTGCGGCATTGTGAGGGCGGCATGGTAAGCGGCGACACGCGCGTGAAGACGTTCCTGGATCTGGTGAAGTTCGAGCATACGGTGTTCGCGCTGCCGTTCGCTTACGCGGGTATGTTGCTGGCGAGCATGCAATCGCGTGGGACAGGATGGCCCGGCTGGCACACACTGCTGTGGGTGACCGTGGCGATGGCAGCGGCCCGGACGGCGGCTATGGGAGCCAACCGCGTGATCGACCGCTTCATCGATGCGCGCAATCCGCGCACGGCGCTGCGGGAGGTGCCGGCTGGGAAGGTCTCGCCTGCCCAGGCGTGGGCACTGGTGGTGGTCAGTCTGGTGCTCCTGGCGGTCGCGTCGGCGCAGCTGAATCCGCTGTGTCTGCTGCTGATGCCGCTCGCGGTGGTGTTCCTGATCGGGTATCCGTACACGAAGCGCTTCACGTGGCTGTGTCATGTGTGGCTGGGCATCACGGATGGAGCGGCGGCGGCGGGCGGCTGGATCGCGGTGACAGGGCACTTCGCGCCGGGGGCGTGGGCCTTGTGGGCCGTCGTGATCTTCTGGATGGTCGGTCTGGACGTGATCTACGCGACCATGGATTACGCCTTCGACGTGGCGAACGGCATCCAGAGCATTCCGGCGCGTTTCGGCATTCCGGCCGCACTGCGGATCGCGGCGGTCAGCCACGCCCTGACCTTCGCGGGCCTGCTGCTGGTGGGCGTGGTGACGGGCGCGAGTTTTTGGTACGTGCTGGCGGCGCTGATCATGGGCGCCATCCTGCTGTACGAACACCGGATTGTGAATCCGCAGGATCTGGGCCGCGTGAACGTGGCGTTCTTCGACGCGAACATGTGGTTGGCCCTGACCATGCTGGCGGGCGTGATCGTGGATGTGGCGTGGCGCACCCTGACCTGAGGGACGTGGTGCCGCCGGACGCGGTACGGGCCATGCGGGAGGGGCAGGAGGTCTGGGCGCTGACCGTGCTGGCCCGCGCGCGCGACGCGCAGGTGCCAGACTCCGTGGAGTGGGCGGTGCTGGAACGCCTGCGCGGACTGGTGCTGATCCACATCCAGCGTGAGGTCGAGGGCACCTTCGCGCTGGAGCGGGCGGACGCGCGGCTGGACGCTGCCGGGCTGGTACGCCCGGATCTGGCGTGGCTGGACGAAGAGGGCGGCAGCAGCCCGCTAGAATCGCCGTGATGAGTCCCGCCGTTCGTTCGCCGTTCCCTCAGCCGGAGCCTCCTGACTGTGGCGCGTGTGTGCCCGCCCGGAGTGTCCGGTGACGCTGGAGAGTTCTGAGCGTGAGTTCATGGAGCGCTTCGCGGAGTTCGCGGCTATCGGCACGTTGTACGCGCAGGTCGAGGGCAGTCCGCTGCTGGAGTTCGCCTCCGGCGGTCGGGTGCTGTATCTGTTCGACCGGTGTGGGCCCTACGCAGCGCCCCCCGGCCCGGCCAGCGTGGTGGTGCACGGCATCCTGGACGAGTTGACCGCACTGCCGGACGATCAGGAACGGGCGGAGGTGCTATCCATTCATGGCGTTTCGGGAGTGGAGGGCCGGGGCCGGATCCTGGCGGTCGGACGTGGCACCTGGGTGGTTCAGGCGCGGCTGCCGCTGGTGCTGTCGAGTTTCGTGGGGGGTCCGAACGTGCAGGTGGGCGAGTGGGTCTCGTTCCGGACCGTTCCGCCCATGCATGGCTTCGTGCTGGGCAAAGATGGCGGCGTCTCCTTCCGCTGATGTGGGGCTCTTGGGGCTCGGATCGCGGGCAACCATTTGTGAACGCGTTCATTAAATATTGAATGAAATCTCCCTTTAACTTTCTTCATACCTCCGCCATGATGTGTTCATCCCATGGCCAAGTTGCTGCCCCTCTCCAGCGTGCCCGCCGCCACCACGGCAGCCTGCCTGGTACTCGTGGATCTGGTCGGCAGCACCGAACTCGCGCACCGTCTGCCCCTGCCGCACTACATGTCATTGATGACCGAGTTCGTACAGGTCATGATCCTAAGTTTCGAGGCGCGCGGCGGTCAGATCCTTCAGCACCAGGGCGACGCCGTGCTCGCGTACTGGGACGCTCCCTCCACGGAGCACGCCTGTCTGGCCGCCCTGGAAGCCCATGACCGTACCGCGCGGCTGTCGTTGGCGGGTCTGTTGGGTGTCGACCTGCGCCTGAGGGCAGGCGTAGCCGCCGGAGAGGTGCTGACCGGCATGGTGGGCGGCCAGCGCAGTGCCTATGGCCTGCCGGTCAATTACGCCCGCCGCCTGTGCGACGCGGCCGTTCCCGGACAGACGCTGGTGTGCGGCAACATCGCCGGCATGAACCTGCGGGGCATGATCCGCGAGGCCCGCGCGCCCATGGCATTGCAGGGGTTTGGTGCCGCGTGTGAGACGTTCTCACTGCGCCAGGACAGCGCCGTGCGCATGAAAGTTGATTAAGCGCCACGGCCCTCTTCTCATGAGAGCCGTCCATAGACTGCGGGTATGGAACGTAAGCCCCTGGTTCTCGTCATCGAAGACGAAAAAGACATTGCCCGTTTTATCGAGCTGGAACTCGCCGCCGAAGGCTACGCCACCGAGGTGGCCTTTGATGGCGTGACCGGTCTCTCCAAATTCCGTGAAGTCAACCCCGATCTCGTCATCCTCGACCTGATGCTGCCCGTGCTCGACGGCCTGGAGGTCGCGCGGCGCATCCGCAAGACCAGCAATACGCCGATCATCATCCTGACCGCCAAGGACGGCATTCAGGACAAGGTCGAGGGCCTCGACAGCGGCGCCGACGACTACCTGATCAAGCCCTTCTCCATCGAGGAACTGCTCGCCCGCGTGCGCGCCCACCTGCGGCGCGTGAATCCGGCCGTGACCGGCGAGGTGCGCGTGGCCGACTTGGTCATGAACCTCGATGGCCGCGAGATCTTTCGCGGTGGACGCCGCGTGGAACTGTCCGCCAAGGAGTTCGAACTGCTGGAACTCCTGGCCCGCAATCCCGGCAAGGTCTTCTCACGGTTCGAGATCGAGGAGAAGGTCTGGCCCGAATACACCGGCGGCAGCAACGTCGTGGACGTGTATATCGGTTACCTTCGGCGCAAGCTGGAGGAGGGCGGGGAACGCCGCCTGATCCACACGGTGCGCGGCGTCGGCTACGTGCTGCGCGAGGAGTAAGCCGGCCTGAACCGAGCATCACTGCTGGTGGACAGCCAACACCAACGGGTGGGTGGACGGAACGGGCATCGTCAGTCGCTGGTCGTGCCCTGGAGAGGTCGCGCCGAGGTCTTGAGAAGTGACGGCAGTAAGCATCACATCTGAAGGCCCGCTACACTGCCGCGCATGATCCCCGGCACGGGCAGGGTTGACCAGTACGGAGTTCCGGCGTGACGCTGCGCTGGCGGCTCACGCTGTTCTACACGGCGCTGCTGGCGGCCCTGCTGCTGATGGTGGGCGTTACCACGCTGTACCTGATGCGGACCAGCCTGCTCAACACCCTCGACAACGAACTCCTGGGCGAATATTCACGCTTCGCGAATACGTCCACCAGTATTTCCCTGAGCGCCTGCGATTCGTCGAACGCCGAGACCACGCCCCTGTCGGACGCCAGCCTCACCGCCCGCTACCAGTTCCCGAATTCGAACCTTCAGGTCGAGCAGCTGCTGTTCTATACCCATCCGGAACTCGTCGAGGCGCTGGGGGGCGTGAACCGGGCGGCGACGCTCGCCACCCTGCGGCGCGTGGAGGATTTCAGCCGGCGTTCCCTGGGCTTCGACTGCGCGTTCCCGGTCAAGTTGACCGACGACCAGCTGACCGAGCTGATCCGCTCCAGCGGTGGCCGCCTGTACCTGAACTACCCGCGCCGCGACTCGTTCAACGCGCAGCCCGTCATGGTGCGGCTGCTGGTCGTGCTGGCTCCGGTGCGTCAGGCGACCAGCGCGCTGCCCGGCGATGAGGAGAGCGTGCTGAGCCTGGTGTTCGTGGGCCGCCCCGTGGACGACCTGGCCACCACCCTCAACCAGCTCAGGAGCGTCATCATCCTGCTGTTCCTGGCGGGCCTGGTGATCGCGGGCACGGGTGCTTTCCTGCTGGCCGGGCAGGCCCTCCAGCCGCTGCGGCTGGTGCAGCGGGCGGCCGAGAAGATCGGCGGGCAGACCCTTGCGCAGCGCGTTCCGGTGCCCGCCACGGGCGACGAGGTGCAGTCGCTGGCACAGGCGCTCAACGGCATGCTGGGCCGCCTGGAGGCGAGCTTCGAGGCGCAGCGGCGATTCACCAGCGATGCCAGCCACGAACTGCGGACGCCGGTGACGGCCATCAGCGGGCACGCCAGTTATCTGCTGCGTCGCACCAGTCCGACCGGGCAGCAGCAGGAGAGTCTCAACATCATCCGCAGCGAGTCCGAGCGGCTCACCAACCTGATCGCCAGCCTGCTGGAACTGGCCCGCAGCGACAGTGGCGCGCTGGTCATGCAGAAGGCCCCGATCCTGTCCACGCTGTTCCTGTCGGAACTGGCGCGGGAACTCGGGCCGCTCGCGCAGGCGCAGCACACGACCATTCAGGTGATGGGTCAGGACGTGGCCTTCGAGGGCGACCCGGATCGACTCAAGCAGGTGATCATCAACCTCGTGAGCAACGCCCTGAAGGCCGGATCCACGACCATCACCCTGCAGAGTCAGGCGGTGCTGGACGGCGCGCAGGTGCGCCTGAGCGTCCGCGACGACGGGCCGGGCATTCCCAAGGATCAACTCGAACGCCTCTTCGACCGGTTCTACCGCCTGGAGGACAGCCGCAGCCGGGATCAGGGCGGCGCGGGCCTGGGCCTGAGCATTGCCCGCGGGATCGTGGACGCCCACGGCGGGCGCATCTGGCTGGAGAGCACCGTGGGCGAGGGCACGGCCGTGCACGTGCAGCTGCCGGTGGGCGACCTGCCGGATCTGGATGACGAGGACGTGCCGTAACGGGCCTGGTGGCGCCGGAGGCGCTCAGCCCAGCATCAGTTCGTGCAGTTCTTCCATCAGCGCCTCACCCTCGGCGACGGTGCGGGCCAGGACGAAAATGGTGTCCTCACCGGCAATGGTGCCGACGATGTCGTCACGGCGCAGGCGGTCGAGGAGCATGGCCACGCCGGTCGCGTGTCCGTCGGCGGTGCGGATCACCAGGGTGTTCTCGCCCCGGTCGATGTCGTGCACGAAGTTCTGGAAGAGCCGCGCGAGTTCGCCCTCGACGTTGCTGTGCCCGGTCATCTGCGCCAGGGCGTAGCGGTGGCGTCCCTTGCCGACCGGGACGCGCACCAGCCGCAGCTCGTTGATGTCGCGGCTGATGGTCGCCTGGGTGACCTGAATGCCGCCCTCGCGCAGGCGCTGCACGAGTTCCCCCTGCGTGGAGATCCCCTCGCGGGCGATGATGTCCTGGATGCGTTTCTGGCGTTGTTCCTTGCTGAGCGCGGCGGGCACGCCCTCCATCATTGCATAGCCGCTGAATAATTCAAACTGTCGGGCGGGCGTGGGCCGCCTGCACGGCCTCGTCCAGCAGCCGGCGCGCGACCTCACGCTTGCTCACGCGTGGCCAGTCCTCGTGGCGGCCGTCGGGCCGCACCAGCGTCACCTGGTTGTCGTCCCCGCCGAAGGCCGTGCCCTCGCGGGTGGGGTAGTTCAGCAGGATGAAATCCGCGTTCTTGCGCGCGGCCTTCGCGGCGGCCCGCTCCACTCCGGCGTGGGTTTCCATGGCGAAGCCCACCAGCACCCGCTTGCCCTTGTCGGCCCCCAGGTGCGCCAGGATGTCCGGGTTGGGCGTGAGGTGAATGGTCACGTCGCCCGCGATTTTCGCCTGTTTCTCTGAAGCCTGCTCGGCCGCGCGGTAATCCGCCACGGCGGCCGTCATCACGACGATGTCCGCGTCTGCCGCCGCCGCGACCACCGCGTCCCGCAGTTCCAGCGCGGATTCAATCCGGACGGTCGTCACGCCGGGCGGGTCGCCGAGCGTCACGGGGCCCGTCACTAGGGTCACGTCCGCGCCCCGGTCGCGCGCCTCCTCGGCCACGGCAAAGCCCATCTTGCCGCTCGACGGATTGCTGATGAACCGCACCGGATCGAGGTACTCGCGGGTCGGTCCGGCCGAGACGACGACGCGCATGCCCTCCAAGTCTCGCTTGACCGGGCGCAGCAGGGTCAGCATTCGGGCGGCGATGTCCTCGGGCTCGGCCATGCGCCCCAGGCCACTGCCCTCGCCGCGCGTGCCGAAGGCGCCGACTTCCGGCCCCAGGAAGCGGTGGCCCCAGCTCCGGAGGCGCTCCACATTGGCCTGCACGGCCGGACTGCGCCACATGGCCTCGTTCATGGCGGGCACCCACAGCACCGGCCCCCTCACGCTGAGCAGGCTCGCCAGCGCCAGATCGTTCGCATGGCCGCCCGCCGCGCCAGCCAGCAGCTCGGCCGAGGCAGCCACTACCACGACGCCGTCCACCCGTGCGTGGGTCAGGTGCAGGGCGTCGGGGCGGGCCTCGAACCAGTGGGCATCGGTGCCCACCAGCCCGTCGGCGGCGGTGCTGAGGCTCAGCTCCGTGATGAAGGCCAGGGCGGCGCGCGTGGCGATCGCCCGCACGCCGAGGCCCTGTTCGCGCAGCCGGCGCAGCACGGACGGCGCCTTCACGGCCGCCATGGAACCGCCCACGATCACCAGCACGCAGGATGTGGACGCGGGAGTCGCCTCGGTCATGCCCTGAGTGTACGCAGGTTGCGCCCAGCGCCCGCTAGTTGCCGCGCAGCGCGCCCAGGCCACCGACCAGAAACGCGGCCAGGCTGTCGTCCAGCCCTTCGGGAGCGCTCTCCGGGTGGCGCAGGGTCTCGACGGCCACGGCCTCCAGTAACAGCGTGACGATGTGCAGGGCGCCGGGCCGGGCCAGTGCGGGCCGGTACGGGGCGAGCAGGGCGGCGAGTTCCTGCAGGAAGTGACTGCGCTGTTCCCGGAAGGTCGGGCCGCCGCCGGAGTGCATGAGCAGCAGCAGGTCGCGTTCCTGGAGCAGGGCCCCGAAGATCGCCCGGTAATCCAGCGCCATGTGAACCGGGGGGCCGGAGTCCTGCCCGGTTTCCAGCAGGGGATGCAGGCGCTGCCACAGGGCGGGGAGTCGGGCGTCGAGCAGGGCGCGCAGCATGGCTGTGGTGGAGGTGAAGTAGGTGTACACGGTGGGTCTGGAGGTGCCCAGGGCGTGGGCGATGTCGTTCATCCCCACGCCCTCGAAACCGCGCTCGATGAACAGGTTCTGGGCGGTGGCGAGCAACTGTTCCCGGCGGGTGTCGGCATCCAGGCGGCGGTGGGAGGGCATGGAACCAGCGTAGCACCGTGCTGACGTTTCGTCACTTGACACTCTGTCAATAAGAGACCATACTCACGTCTGGAACGGTCATACTCGGCCTGACGCCGACCCATTGCCCTCAGGTTCCTCAGGAGAGCCCATGTCCGCACGCACCCCCCTCAATCTCCAGACGCTCAGGGACGATTACCGCCGCCTGAGCCCCGCCGAGCGCCGCCTGTGGCAGTGGCCGATGATGTGGGTCTCCGCCGCCGCCATCACCGCCGTGCCGCTCGCCTACGCCACCATCTACCTCAGCAGCGCCCTCGACCCGTACGGCCACCTGGAGAACCTCCCCGTGGCCCTCGTGAACCTCGACCAGGGCACCGTCAGCCGCGGGCAGACCTACACCCTGGGCCAGGACGTTCTGCGCGACCTGAACGCCACGCCGAAATTCCACTACCTGCCCTACCCTAGCGAGCAGGCCGCGCAGGACGCCGTGCGGCGCGGCGACGCCTACTTCGCCCTGACCATCCCGCGCACCTTCAGCAAACAGGCGATCGCCGGCAGCAGCGCCGAGCACGGCCAGCTGAACTTCTATGTCGCCGAGGGCAGCAATTACTTCGCCAGCCGCGTGGCCACTGCCTTTGCCACCACCCTCAGCGACGAGCTGAACCGTACCCTCGGCGAGAACCGCTGGACGGTCGTCCAGCGCACCCTGGCCGACGCCCAGCGCAACCTCACCAGCCTCCGCAGCGCCACCGACCAGTTGCAGGCTGGCGCGTCGCAGCTCAAGATCGGCACCCGGCAACTCGACTACGGCGCGGGCACCCTCGCGACCGGTGCGCAGCGAGCGGCCCTCGGCGGCCAGCAGCTCGTGACCGGGGCCGCGTCGCTTTCCAGTGCCGTCACGCGCCTCACCGACGGCACCGGCAAACTCGCGGGCGGCCTGAACACGTTGGAGGCCGCCACGCCCGGCCTGGCCACGCTGGCACCTCTGAAATCCGGCGCGGCCCGGCTGGTCAGCGGAACCGGCGACCTCGCCAGCGGCCTCGACGCGCTGTCGGGCGGAGCGGGCACCCTCTCGACGGGCGCCGCCAGGGCGGCCAGCAGCGCCACGCAACTCGCACAGGGCGGCGCGACCCTCGCCCGGCAGCTCCCGCAGCTTCAGACTGGACTGGGCCAGCTTTCCGCCGGCGCTGAGCGGCTCGCGGCCTCGGCCCGCGTGGCTAGCGCCGGGGCCACGCAGCTGTCCAGAGGGGCGACCCAGCTCTCGACCACCCTCCCGGCCCTGCAGAGCGGCCTGACCCAGCTGTCGGCCAGCGCCGCGCAGCTCGCGGTAGGTGCGGCCGAGCTGAATGGCGGTGCCCAGCAGCTCGTGCAGGCCGGAGCCCCCCTGGCGACCCAGTCCCCGGCGCTGCGCGGCAGCCTGGGGCAGGTGAGCGCCAGCGCCCGGCAGCTCAGCATCAGCGCCGGCAGCTTTGCCACGCGCACCGCCGCCCTCAACGCCAACCTCCGCACGCAGATTCTGGTGCCCCAGGCCGTCCGCGAGGACGTCGCCTCCCTGGCCGCCCAGGCCGACGACCTGCGGGCCGCCAGCGTCACCCTGCGCGCCCGCCTTGACCGGCTGGGCGCCCCCCTCCGCCAGGCCGCCACACCCGCCGGGCCCAGTGGCGGCGACCAGACCCAGGCCGCCGCGCAACTCGGCAGTGCGGCCAGCGCCCTGTCGGCCCGGCTGAGTGCTGCCAGCCGCAGCTCGGACGCTGCCGTCCAGGGAGCCCAGCTCCTGGCCACCAACGCCACGGCCCTGGCCAGCGGCGTGGGCAGCCTGGCCAGCGGTGCGAAGCTCCTGTCCACCCAGCTGGGCACCGCCCGCGCCGGCAGCGCCGATGCCGTCCAGGGAGCAAAAAAACTGGGTGACGGAGCCACGCAGCTCGCAGCGGGCGTGAAGACCCTCCAGAGTGGCGCACACACGCTGGCCGACAAGGCGACCCAGGCGGCCGGCGGCGCCCGCAGCCTGCAGGGCGGCGCGAAGACCCTGCAATCCGGCGTGAATACTCTGGTGGACGGCACCGTGAAGATCAAATCCACGCTAGGACAGATCACCCGCCAGCTGCCCAGCCAGAGCGACCTGAACGCCGTGAAGAACGGGGCCCGCACCCTGGCCGCGAAGAGCGGGGAGCTCGGCGAGGGGCTCAAGACGGTGGCCAGCGGGGCCACGTCTCTCCAGCAGGGGGCCAGTGACGTGAACGCCGGGGCCGGGAAACTTCTCACCGGCCTGACCACGCTGCAATCCAGGATTCCCACCCGGATCGACTCGCTGACCGGCGATCCGGCCGGGCTGAGCGTGAGCGTGAAACCCGCCGTGCAGACCTTCGCAGCCGTGAAGAACAACGGCGCGGCCTTCGCCCCGTACTTCATGGCCCTGAGCCTGTGGGTCGGCGTGACCCTGACCACCTTCATCTTCCCGTACCAGCAACTGCCCCGCAGCGGACGGCGCAGTTCGCAGCTCGCCCGCGTGATCCGCAAGGCCGCCGCGCCCGCCGCACTCGTCACCCTCCAGGCGCTGCTCGTGGTGCTCGGTGTGCACCTGCTGGGCGTGGATTTCCTGCACCCGGCCCAGGTCGTCTTCACGGCCGTGGCCTCCAGCCTGACCTTCCTGGTCATGGTGCTGGCCCTGATCTTCTGCTTCGGCGCGGCCGGCCGTCTGCTGGCCCTGATCCTGCTGGTGCTGCAACTCGCTGCGTCCGGCGGCTCCTACCCGGTGGAAACGGCGCCCCGCTTCTTCCAGGTCATTCACGCGTGGCTGCCCGTCACGCAGAGCGTCGGCGCGTTGCGGCATGGGCTCAGTGGGGCCTTCGAGGGCCACTACGTGACCTTCATGCTGACCCTGCTGGCCCTGTTCGTCCTGAGCTTCGGCGTGGCCCTGCTGGGACGGCGCCGCTGGGAATTCGTGGCCGACGACGATTTCAAGCCGCTGATCAGCACCCCGATCATCTCCAAGGACGTGCCGCCCGACCCGTACATCGACGCGGCCAGCGACACCCCACGCGACATCCCGGAACGCGCCGTCCCGAACTGAGCTCAGGTACAAAGGAGCGCCGCCCAAGTCCTGGGCGGCGCTCCTGCGGCAGCTCTGTAAGCCTTACTCCAGCCGGAACGGCAGGTGCTTCGGTTGCCAGAACTTGCGCTCCACGAACCCGTGAAGCTCCTCGTCACTCATGCGGCGGATTTCGAACTCGGTCGCCACGCCGTCGGACAGGGCCTGACGGATCACGGCCACGGCGACCTCCACGCTGGCCTTCGCCAGTTCCGAGACGGGCGGGTACAGCCGCGCCGGATGGTGCCGCTCGGTGTACGCAGCCAGCGCATACGCGGCCTCCGTGACCATCTCGTCCGTGATCTCGCGCACGCGGGCCAGGATCGCGCCGAAGCCCAGGCCCGGAAAGATGAACGCATTGTTCCCCTGCCCGATCTCGTGGGTCTGGCCGTCCAGGCTCACCGGGTCGAAGGGACTACCGGTCGCGACCAGCGCCTGCCCGTCCGTCCAGCGCAGGATGTCCGCCGGGAGGGCTTCGGTGTGCGCGGTGGGGTTGCTCAGCGGGAAGACCATCGGCCGCGCGGTGTTCGCCGCCGCCGCGCGCACGACCTCCTCGCTGAAGATGCCGCCCTGACCGCTCAGGCCCAGCAGCACGGTCGCTTTCGCGCCCCGGATCACGCCCAGCAGGTCGGTGCCCGGCCAGCCGTCTGCCAGGGCCTTCGGGGTGGTCAGGGATCGCTTGTAGTCCTCCATCTGCCGGTCGTCGGTGAGCAGGCCGCGCGAGTCCAGCACGAACACGCGGCGCTGGATGGCCGCGTCGTCCAGGCCCTCCCGGCGCATGCCCTCGCGGATCGCGGCGGCCACCCCCGCTCCGCCCGCTCCGGCCCCGTGTACCACGACCACCTGATCTGCCAGATGCTCGCCCTTCACGCGGCAGGCGTTCAGCACGCCGGCCAGCACCACCGCGCCGGTGCCCTGGATGTCGTCGTTGAAGCTCGGCACGACCCGCCGGTAGCGGCGCAGCACGTCGAAGGCCGCATCCTTGCTGAAATCCTCCCACTGGATGATCGCCTTCGGGTAGCGCTGGAGCGTCGCCTCAACGAAGGTGTCCATGAACTGCAGGTACGCCTCGCCGGTCAGGCGCTCGTGCTTCACGCCCAGGTAGTGCGGATCGTCACGCAGGTCTTCGCGGCCTGTGCCCACGTCCAACTCCACCGGCAGTGTCTTGTCTGGCCCCACGCCGCCCGCCACGGTGTACAGCGACAGCTTGCCAATCGAGATGGCCATGCCACCGAAACCCTGATCCCCGATGCCCAGGATCGCGCTGGAGTCGGTCGCCACGATGATCCGCACGTCGTTCAGGGGCACGTTCGCCAGCGCCTGCTTCGCCCGCGTGATGTTCTGCGTGCTGATAGTCAGGCCACGCGGGTAACGGTAGATCTGCGAGAACCGCTTCACCGCCTCGCCCACCGTCGGCGTGTACACGATCGGCAGCATTTCCTCGACGTGACGGGAGAGCAGCGCGTAGAACTGCACCTCCGTGCGATCCTGCAGGTTCCGCAGGAAGGTGTGCTTGCGCATCGGGTCGTCGAGCTTCACGTACTCGTCGTACAGCCGCTCGACCAGCACCTCCAGCGAATCCACCTGCGGGGCCAGCAGGCCGTCCAGGCCCAGCAGTTCACGCTCCTCGGCGGTGAAGGCCGTGCCCTTGTTCAGCAGCGGAATGCGGGTCAGGTTGAAGCCCCGGATCAGCGGCACCAGATACCGGTGACCGTCCTCGCCGCGTTTCACGTCGTAATTGTCGGTCAGTGGCAGGTCACGTCGGCTCATGGATTCGATCCTCCTCTCATCAGCGGGTGACGGTTCATGTCCTTGTAGAGCAGGTATTTGCTCCACTGTCGCCCGAGCGCCGCGTACCACTGCGGGCAGTACGCCCCCATCCAGATCACGTCCCCCTGGGTGACCGGATAGTACGTGTCCTGGAGCTTGTACAGGCCCTCGCCTTCCAGCATCAGCAGGCCGTGCTCCATGTAGTGGATCTCCGTGTAGGGCAGCGAGGCCCCCGGCGCGAAACTCATGGTGCTGACCATGAAATCGAACTCGGAGCTGTCCGGCAGTAGTTTGCGGGCGATCAGGTGGTCGTCGCCCTCAAAGGCGGCTCCGGCGTTGTCACGCTCGTTGCCCCAGTGAACTGCTGGGGAGGTCACGCCCGCGACCTCGTACGGCTTCTCGAACACCGACACGCGTGAACCAGCCTCGGCCCTGAGCGTGTGGGTCATCCCGGACGGCAGGAACACATACTCATACTCCCGCAGGGTTCGGGTCTCACCGTCCAGTACGACCTCCAGTTCGCCGTCCAGCACGAACACGAAGCGCTGGTAGCCATGCACCGATTCCTTCGCCTGCGCGCCCGGCGGCATCTCGGCCGTGAACTGCACGAACCGCGCGCCCAGGCCCATCACCGGCGCGATGTGCAGGACGATGGCGCTGCCCGGCCACTCCGCCAGGGCCGTCCGGACGAAGGTATCTGGGGTGATGACTGCATGTGACGGCTGCAGTGAACTGCGGGTGACTCCGAGGTGTTTCACAGAGGGCTCCTTGAATGGGGCGGTGAGCAGGTAGAGCGGAGAAGGCTGGAGAGTCCCGGTCGTCCCCGGTTCACAGCACATCGGAAGAGGACGAGCCGATCAGCGTCCGGGCCGGAGCAGCATCCCATGCACCGAGTCGTCGAACACGCCGTTCTCGTAGACCTTTCGGCCGCGCAGGTAGGTGGCCTGCACGCGCCCCCGGAAGGTCTGTCCCCGGTACGGGTTCTGCTGCCAGCGGTCGTAGAGCGTGGTGAGCGTGAAGGACTCGTCCAGGGTCACCAGAGCAAAATCGGCGTCGACACCGACCTCCAGGCGGCCCTTGCCGGGCAGGCGGAAGCGGCGGGCGGGGTTCAGGGCGCTCAGGGCGGCCACGGCCTCCAGCGGCAGGCCCCGGCGGTGGTGGCCGTCTTCCAGCAGCACGTTCAGGGTGCTCTGCGCGCCGCTGATCCCGCCCCACAGGGCGAAGAAGTCGTCACTCGTCTTCATGGATGGCGGGGCGGGGGAGTGGTCGGAGCCGACCGTATCGACGTGCCCGGCCTGCAGTTCGCGCCACAGGTCGTCCTGCACGGCCTGCGGGCGCAGGGGCGGCGCGCACTTCAGGGCTGCGCCCACGCGTTCCACGTCCTCGTCGGTGAAGTGCAGGTAGTGCGGGCAAGTCTCCACGGTCACGTCCACACCCTTGGCCTTCCACTCGGTCGCCAGGGCCACGGCCGCGCCGCTGCTGAGGTGCACGAGGTGCAGGGCCGCGCCCGTCTCCTGCGCAAACAGCAGGGCGCGCTGCACGGCCTCCAGTTCCGTGACCACGGGGCGGGTCGCCAGATAATCCCGCACGCCGCGCTTGCCCCCGGCCCGCGCCGCCTGCGTGAGCCGCCCCGTGAAGTCGTCGCTCTCCGCGTGCGTGCCGACGACCAGGCCCAGCCGCGCCGTCGCCTTCATGCCCTCGTACAGCGTCACATCGTCCACAGCGGGGAATTCGTCCAGGCCGGAATTCGACATGAAGGCCTTGAAGCCGATCACCCCGGCGTCCGCCAGGTCGTCGAGCTGATCCAGGTTCAGCGGCGTTAGACCGCCCCACAACCCGAAGTCCAGCCGGGACTTCTGTTCGCCCAGCGCCCGTTTCTCGTCGAAGCGTGCACGGGTCAGCAGCGGAGGTGAGGAGTTCAGCGGCATGTCCAGGAAGGCGGTCGCCCCTCCGGCGGTCAGCGCCCGCGTGCCGGTGTCGAAGCCCTCCCAGCCGGTGCGGCCGGGCTCGTTCAGGTGCACGTGGGCGTCCACCACGCCGGGGAAGACATGCAGGCCGGTCGCGTCCAGGTTCGTGCCCGCGCCGGTCAGTTCCTCGCCCATCTCCACGATCTGGCCGTCTGCTATGCCGATGTCCACGCGGCGCACGCCGTCCGGAGTCACGACCTGTCCGCCGCGCACGATCACGTCGGCGCTCACGCCGTCACCTCCAGGGCCAGCCGCTCCACGAAGCGGAGCAGAATGCGCAGGGCGGCCTCCACATCCTCGGGGTTCACCATCTCGTCCGGGTGGTGGCTCAGGGCGTTCGGCGAGCGTACGAACAGCATCGCGGCGGGCATGACGGTGCCCATCACCATCGCGTCGTGCCCTGCGCCACTCACCAGCTCCGGATGGAGCAGGCCCTCGTCGTCCGCCGCGTGGTGCAGCAGGGCCTGGAAGCCCGCGTCCATAGGGGTGGCGCGCTCCTCCATCTTCGGCGTGACCGTCACCGTGACGCCACGCTCGGCGGCAAAGCGCTGCGCGTCGTCCAGCAGGGCGGGCAGGGCGTCCAGCCTTGCGGCGTCGCGCTCGTGGCGGATATCCAGCGTGCAGTGCACGTCGCCTGGCACGATGTTGATCGCCCCCGGCCGCGCCTGCATGACCCCCACCGTCGCCACCAGGCCCGGCGTGTTCCGCGCCCGGTCTTCCACCGCCACCACGAAGTGCGCCGCCGCTGCCAGCGCATCCCGGCGGTGCGCCATGGGCGTGGTGCCCGCGTGCGATGCGCGGCCCCTGAAATCCAGCAGCACGCGGTTCTGCCCGGCGATGGCCGTCACCACGCCCACGGCGGCGCCCGCCGCCTGCAGCACCGGCCCCTGCTCGATGTGTACCTCCACGTAGCCCAACGCGCCGCCGGTCACCCGCGCGGCCGGCAGGTCGTCCGGGCTCAGGCCGAAGGCGCGGATGGCGTCCTCCACGCTCTGCCCCTCCGCGTCCAGCAGGCCCAGCATCTCGTTCACCGTGCCCGTCAGCGCCCGCGACCCGATGAACGGCACGCCGTAGCGCACGCCCTCCTCCTCCGAGAAGGCCAGCACCTCGATGGCGAACGGCAACCCACGGTCACCCAGCGCCTCGACCAGCGCGTAGGCCAGCAGCACGCCCAGCATGCCGTCGTACGCCCCGGCATTCGGCACCGTGTCGATGTGCGAGCCCACGTACAGGGTTCGTGCCCCCGCGCTTTCCCGCCGGGAGCGGAGATTCCCCACGGCGTCCACTGTGGTGCTCAGGCCCAGCCAGTCAGCCCACGCCCGCAGGAAGGCATGCACGTCCCGCGTGGTGGGGCAGAGGTACGTCCGGGTCGTCTCGCCCGGCACTTCGGTCAGCGTCGCCAGTTCGCGGCAGGCCGCCAGCACCCGCGCGTTCAGTTCCGTCAGATTGTCGGTTCGATTCACACTCAAGAGGTCACTCCTTGGAACAGGTCAGGAAACAGCCCCTGGGCCTCACGGGGAAAGTACGCCGCGCAGCGGTCCGACAGCACCAGATGATCCAGCAGCCGCGCCGCCCCCACATTGTCCGGCATCAGGGCGCGGCGCTCCATCCGGTACCGGTCGCGGGTGAGCACGCTGCCATCGTCGAGCGTCGCCCCCACCCGCACCCACTGCCACACCAGCGCGCGGGCCAGTTCCGCCGTGGCCGTGTCCTCCACCCGCCCGCCACGGACGACGACCCCACGTCCCTCCAGCCATGCCGCAAACACGTCCAGCGCCAGCCCCACGGAATCGCGGAGTTCCAGCACCGGAATGTGGTTCGGAGTGGGGAGATCCGTGAGGATCGTCTGGAGGTCGGCCTGCACGGCTGTGGACGGCCGTCGTACCCTGGGGGCAATCCCCGCCCGCACGGCGTCCAGCAGGTCTGGCAGCCCGGCCCACGCCGCCGTGAAGCCCTGGGTCGCCTCCCGCTCCTTGTCGGCCTGCACGGCCTCCAGGGCGGGCTGTGGGTTCGCCGGATCGGGCGCCAGTGAGGCCGTGCCGCCGATCGCCTCGGCCCCGTGCTGCTGGCACACGCCCACAAGGTGTTCGGCGTAGGCGCGCATGGCGGGCACATCCATCGTGAGCTGCGAGCGCGGCGGGACGGGGCCAGGGCGCGTGGCACCGATGTGCTTGATCAGACTGAACACGTAATCCCAGCGTCCGGCATTCAGTCCATACGCGCGGGAACGGAGGACGTGCAACAGGATGTCGGCGTTCAGGAGTCCGCTGAATGTCTCGATCTGGAGGCACACCCGCACGGTGTTCGCCTCCAGTCCCAGGTGCGTTTCCGCGAGACTCAGCGCCTCCTGCCAGAACCGCGCCTCGACCTCGGTCTCCAGTTTGGGGAGGTACAGGTGCGGTACCCGGTCAGGCCGCGCCGTAAGCAGCACGGCCAGATCGCACAGGGCGGCGCTGGCCGGGCCGCCGAAGTCCAGGCCCGGCTCGGTGGCGTACAGGGCGCGCGGGCGGGCCAGCAGCGGCTTCTCCGTGTCCATCACCCATGCCAGCGCGTCGTAGGCGGCCTGCACGTTCGCCGGCGTGGGCGCGAAGGTATCGTCGAAGTCGACGACCACCGCATCGGCCTTCGAGGCCAGCGCCGAGTTCAGGGCTCGGAGATCCGACGCCTCAACGATCAGTTCTACCCGGCGGCCCCGCAGGTTCTCCGGGATCGGCGCGGCCTGGAACGGGGGCACCGTGGACTGACCGGTATTCGCACCCGGCAAGGCCTGCCAGCGCCCGCGCAGACGCGCATGCAGGTGCGCGGCCAGAGCGTACGCGGAAGGGGACAGGTGAATGGGCATGGGCAACTCCTTTCGGTGTTCGCCGATCATGCGTCTGGAAGGCGTGTGGCGTCCACCCCGCAAGAGTTTCTTGCTCCGACGTGAAGGCGACCGGACACGCGAAATGCCGGTCGCCTGTAAAACCTGGGCTCAGCGGTTGCGGTACTGGGGCAGAACGCGCCAGGGCGTCAGCACATTCGGGCTCAGGCCGAGGCTCGCCATCTTGGTCGTGTTGAATGGCTGCCAGGCAACATGGGTGGTCGGCTGGGTGGACATCGTATACGTGGCCGTATTGCCATCGGTGCTCACCAGCACGAGATTCCAGCCGAGCTTGAATGACAGGGTCGTATCGGTGTCACCCAGAAGCAGGCACTGGGTGCCCTTGAACTTCACAGTGGCCTCTTTGTTCGAGTACCACCAGCCTCGATAAGTGAAAGGGGTTGATCCGGCGGTGGGTTCTGAGATGATTCGCTGATTCTTATCCGTCGTCAGGTAGTTGATGGGAAAGACTTCCATGTCGGCGGGGGCGGTAATCTGGGGATCAGTGCAGGAGCCAAACACGTCCTTGATGGCAACAAGGTCACTGTTGTAAGTCGTGTTCATTACGCTGGCCTTAGGCAGTCCAAGATCAAATTGCCCCGTGGTGCTCACGGGCGCACTGATCTTCAGATAGTCCGGAGCAACGGAATTCGCGTCACCAGCGGTGAACGGCGTGATCTTGCCCATGATCAGGCCCGCGACCTCGGTCGGCTTGGGCGTCGGCGTGATGGTGACGGTGGTGTTGCCACACGCGGCCAGCAGAGCGGTCAGGCCGGTCAGGAGCGTCAGGCGGCTGGACACGGTCAGGTTCAGGGTCATGCTTCCTACCCTGACGGGTGGGGGCGGCCGTGGGGTGGTGTTTGCCTTCAGTGCGCTGACGTGCTTTTCTCACATTCTGGTCAGGTGACCCGGTGGGAGTCGGGGCGGGTGTGCGGCAGAATGCGGGGGCTTGCTGGAGGTGAGTGTGTGACTGCCCGATCTCCCCGGACGCTGTCCGACATCAATGCCCTGAGTGCCGAGGCATTTGAGCTTCACTTCGCGGGCGTGCTGGAGCACTCGCCCCGCTACGCGCGGGTGGTGGCGCAGGCACGGCCCTTCGCGAGTGCGGAGGCGGTGGCGCGGGCTTTCGCGACCGCCTTCGATACCGGTTCCCAGGAGGAGCAGGTGGCGCTGATCCGCGCTCACCCGGATCTGGCAGGCAAGGCGGCTCTGGCGGGCGAACTGACGTCGGAGAGCGCCAGCGAGCAGGCATCGGCGGGACTGGATCGTCTGACTCCGGCCGAGTATGAGGAGTTCCATGCGTTGAATGCCGCGTACCACGAACGGTTTGGCCTGCCGTACGTGGTGTGCGTGCGGGAGAATACGAAGGCCAGCATCTTCGAGGGGGCGCGGCGGCGGCTGGCGAACACGCCGGAGCAGGAGCGTGCGGCGGCCCTGCACGAGATCGGGCGGATCGCGCGGCTGAGGGTGCTCGACCTGATCCAGGGGGATGAACGATGACCAGGGTGAACGTGAAGCTGGGCGAGAACAATTACGGTAAGGCCGACGTGCAGGTGTTCAAGGTGTTCCGAAGTACGTCCCGGCATGAAATTCGAGATGTGAACGTGCGTGTGGCCATGACCGGCGAGTTCGAAGCGGCGCACGCAGACGGCGACAATGCGGAGCTGCTCGCCACGGACACCGTGCGGAATACGATCTATGCCCTGGCGAAGGAAGGCTTTGCCGGCAGCGTGGAGGCCTTCGGGAAGGAGCTGCTGGCCCACTTCGTCCGGGCGGGGCCGAAGGTGACGGGCGGCTTTGCGGAGTTCACCGAGCACCTGTGGGAACGCCTGCCGGGCGACGGCGATCAGGGCCATGACCACGGCTTCGTGCGGCAGCTGCCGAAGCACACCGTACGTGTGGAGACGATGGACGGCACCTCCTTCAAGGTCACGAGCGGCATTGCGGAACTGTCCGTGTTGAAGACCACGCAGAGCGGCTGGGCGGGCTATCTACTGGAGGAGCGGTTCACCACGCTGCCGGAATCCACGGACCGGATCATGGCGACGGTCGTGACCGCGAAATGGGAGTATGCCGTGCCCGACTGCGACTACGACGCCGTATGGAAACGCGCCTTCGACCAGATCCAGCGCACCTTCACCGACCATTATTCGCCCAGCCTCCAGAACACCCTGTACCGACTGGGCGAGGCCGTGCTGGGCGTCTGCCCGGAGATCTCACGCGTGTGGTTCCAGCTGCCGAACCGGCATCACCTGCGCTACAACCTCGAACGCTTCGGGATCGAGAACGAGGGCGAAATCTTCCACGTCGACCCGGAACCCTACGGCCTGATGGAAGCCTGGATCGAGCGCGCATGAGACGGAACTCAGGTGAGCCGAAGGCGAACCCGAGCGGAGGTTCCGTATGAGCGGCGGCGCGGGCCTCAGCACGCACGTCCTCGACACCGCGCGGGGCCGCCCCGCCCAGGGGATCCGGGTGGAACTGCACGGCGTCACCGGGCCGCTGCGGGAGAAGTTCGCGGAGGCCATCACGAACGCGGACGGCCGTACGGACGCCCCGCTCATCGAACGCGGGCGGCTTGTGGCCGGAACCTATGAGCTGACCTTCCACGTGGGCGCGTACTACGCCGAGTTCCCGACGGCCTCCACCCCTCCCTTCCTGGACGTGGTCACGCTGCGCTTCACGGTCGCGGATGCCGGCGCGCATTATCACGTGCCGCTGGTCATGACGCCCTGGTCGTACTCGACGTACCGGGGTAGCTGACCTGCCCCTGGCTCAGTGCTTGATCATCACGTGCCGCACGACGGAGTAGTCCTCCAGGGCGGCGCTGCTGAGATCCTTGCCGTACCCGCTCTGTTTGAACCCGCCGTGCGGCATCTCGGACACCAGCATGAAGTGCGTGTTCACCCACGTCGCGCCGTACTGGAGCTGCGCGCTGACGCGCATGGCACGCCCGGCGTGGTTCGTCCACACGCTGCTGGCCAGGCCGTAGTCGCTGTCGTTCGCCCAGGTCACGGCGTCCTCCTCGGTGGTGAAGCGGGTCACGCTCACGACCGGGCCGAACACCTCGCGGCGCACGATCTCGTCGTCCTGCGTAGCCCCCGCGATCAGGGTGGGCTGGTAGAAGAACCCGTTGCCCTCGCCCATGTGGCCGCCCGCGACGACTTCCACGTGCTTCAGCGCGCGCGCCCGCTCCACGAAGCCCGCCACCCGGTCACGCTGGGCGGCGCTCACGAGCGGCCCCATCTCGGTGCCCTCGGCGCGCTGCGTGCCCATGCGGATGCTGCCCACGGCGTCGGCCAGGGCGGCCACCAACCGGTCGTAGATGCCCTGCTGCGCGTACACGCGGCACGCGGCGGTGCAGTCCTGCCCGGCGTTGTAGTAGCCGAACACCTTGATGCCCTCGACCACGGCTTCCAGATCGGCATCGTCGAACACGATCACCGGCGCCTTGCCGCCGAGTTCCAGGTGCGTGCGCTTGATCGAGGCTTTCGCGGCCTCCAGCACATGCTGCCCGGTGCTGATGCTGCCCGTCACCGAGACCATCCGCACGTCCGGGTGGTGGATCAGCCGCGAGCCCACGGTGCTCCCCAGACCGCTGACGATGTTCGCCACGCCGGGCGGCAGCAGCGTCTGCAATTTCTTCGCCAGGTGCAGGGTCGAGAGGGGAGTCTGCTCGCTGGGCTTGAGCACCACCGTGTTTCCGGCGGCCAGGGCCGGCGCGAGCTTCCACGCGGCCATCATCAACGGGTAATTCCACGGCGCGATGCTCGCCACGACTCCCACCGGGTCACGCCGGATGAAACTCGTGTGCCCCGCCAGGTACTCGCCCGCCACCGCGCCCGTCAGCGTCCGGCAGGCACCCGCGAAGAACCGGAACGTGTCCGACACCGCCGGAATCTCGTCTGCCAGGGCCGCGCCGTAGGGTTTGCCCGCGTTGTCCGACTCCAATGACGCGTATTCCTTGCCGTCGGCATCGATGGCGTCTGCCAGGGCCAGCAGCGCCGCCGCGCGGTCTTTGGGTGGAGTGGCCGCCCAGCCTGTGAACGCGTTCCTGGCAGCGGCCACCGCCGCGTCCACCTGGTCGTCACTCGCCTGATTCACCCGCGTCAGGACGCCGCCCGTCGCCGGGTCGAGCACGTCCAGCGGTGAAGCCGAGCCGGTCACGAGTTCGCCGTTGATCAGGAGTTGCGCGGGATACGTGGTCATGGGGAACCTCCGGGAGCGGTGGGTCTGGAACGGGTGGCGAACGACAGGTGGAGGCGGTGGCCGCAGGGGTGGCCGTGATCGCGGTGAGGCTGGGCGGTCACGCGCCTTTCCCCGAACCGCTCGGGTCGTCCGTGCCGAGGGTGAGGCGCTGGGCGAGCAGGATGGGGAGGAAGGTCACGGCCATGACGATCAGCGCGGCGACATTCGTGACGGGCCGCTGGCGGGGTTTGAACAGTTCGCCGTACAGCCAGATCGGGAGGGTCTGCTGGGGGCCGGCGGTGAAAGTCGTGACGATCACCTCGTCGAAGCTGAGGGCGAAACTGAGCAGCCCGCCCGCCAGGAGGGCCGTCGCGAGGTGCGGCAGCAGCACGTACCGGAAGGTCTGCGCGGGTCGTGCCCCCAGGTCGGCGCTCGCTTCCAGCTGGCTGGGCGACAACCTCCGCAGGCGAGCCGAGACGTTGTTGTAGATGGTGACGATGCAGAACGTGGCATGCCCGAGGATGATCGTCGCGACGCCCGGCGTCACGCCCAGCCGGCGCAGGCTGACCAGCAGCGCCAGCCCGGTGACGATGCCCGGCAGCGCGATGGGCAGAATCGTCAGTAGCGTCACCGCGTGCTGGCCTCTGAAGCGCGTGCGGGTCATCCCGAAGGCCAGCAGCGTGCCCAGCACGAGCGCAATGGCGGTCGCGCCCAGGGACACCCGCACGCTCAGCCACAGGGCCGCCCACAGGTCGTGCCGCGCGAAGGCCACCGCGAACCATCTCGTCGTCAGGCCCGGCGGCGGAAAGGCGTACGTGCGGTCCTCGGTGGTGAAGGCATACAGGGCGATCAACGCCAGGGGGACGTGCAGGAACAGCAGGCCCGCACCCGCCGCAATCCGCAGGGGCCAGGACGAGTGAACGGAGGTCATCTCAAATCCTCACAGCGCATCGAAGGCCCCCAGTCGCCGGGCCAGGGCGAGGTACGCGGTGACGATCAGGATGGGCACGACGCTGAACGCCGCGGCCAGCGGCAAGTTGTTGGCCGCGCCCTGCTGCGTGTAGACCATCTGCCCGATGAAGAACCCAGGTGCGCCGACCACGCTGGGGATGATGTAGTCGCCCAGCGTGAGGCTGAACGTGAAGATGCTCCCCGCCGCAAGGCCCGGGAGGGCCAGCGGGAACAGCACACGCCGGAAGGTCTGCGTGGGGCGCGCGCCCAGGTCGGCGCTGGCCTGCAGGAGGCTGGCGGGCACCCGTTCCAGCGCGGCCTGAAGGGGAAGGATCATGTACGGCAGCCACACGTACACGAACACCAGGAACATGCCCAGCGAGGAGTTCGCCAGGCTGGTGCCGCCGATCACAGGCAGGGCGAGAATGGCGTCCAGCACGTTCCCGAGGCCGAGACGGTCTGCGGCATAGCGGATGACCCCCTCCTGCGCGAGGATCAGTCGCCACGCGTACACGCGCACGAGGTAACTGGCCCACAGCGGCAGCGTGACCAGCAGCAGCAGCGTGGCCTTGCGCGGCCCGCGCGAGCGGGCGATCAGCAGGGCAATGGGAAAGGCGATCAGCGCGCAACAGGCGGTCACGGCGGCGGCCATGACGACGGTCCGCACGATGATGTCCACGTTGCTGGGCACGAACAGCGCCCGGAACGACGCGAGCGTGAAGCCGGGGAGCACCTGCCCGGTGAAGTCGTCCACCGCGCGCAGGCCGTAGCTGAGCAGGCCGAGCAGCGACCCGAGGTACAGCACGCCCAGCCATAGCAGCGGCGGGATCAGCAGCAGCAGCGGCCAGCGCGGCGGCCTGCGGCGGGTGGGTGTAGCGGCCCTCACCGGGCTCCTTCCGGCTCCAGCGGGCGGAGATCGGCGGGATCGAAGGTCAGCTGGGCAGGATCACCGGGCCGGGGCGGGTGGGCGAGCGGCGGAAGATGCGCGGTGACGGTTCGCCCGCCGTCCAGCAGCACCTCCAGCTTCGTGAAGGCGCCCAGATAGCCGCTGCCCTGCACGCGCCCGCCCAGCCCCGGGCCGGACGTGCCCGGAGGAGCGAGGTGCAGGCGCTCGGGCCGCAGGGCGTACTGGGCGGCGGTTCCGGTCGCGGCGGCTCCCAGGAGATTCCGGGGAAGAACGTTCGCGCCGCCCACGAAATCGGCGACAAAGGCGGTGCGCGGGTGTTCGTACAGGTCGTGGGGCGTGCCCTCCTGCACGACCTGGCCGTCGCGGAACACGGCCACGCGGTCGCTGAGGCTCAGCGCCTCGCCCTGGTCATGCGTGACATACAGGCAGGTCAGGCCCAGCTGCGCGTGCAGGGTGCGCAGTTCGCTCTGCATCGCCTCGCGCAGCTTCAGATCCAGCGCGCCCAGCGGTTCGTCGAGCAGCAGCAGTTTCGGCGCGTGGGCCAGCGCGCGGGCCAGCGCCACGCGTTGCCGCTGCCCGCCCGACAGCTGCGAGACCCGCCGCCCCGCGAAGCCCGGCAGGTGCACGAGGTCAAGCAGTTCCTCGGCCCGGCGCTGCGTCTCGGCGCGGGGGCGCCCCCGGACGGTCAGCGGGTACCCGACGTTCTGCCCCACGGTCATGTGCGGGAACAGCGCGTAATCCTGAAAGACCGTGTTCACCGGGCGGTCGTACGCGGCCAGCCGGGTGGCGTCGGTGCCGAACAGGTGCACGCTGCCGGACTCCGGCGCCTCGAAGCCCGCGATGAGCCTCAGGCAGGTGGTCTTGCCGCTCCCAGATGGCCCCAGCAGCGAGTAGAACTCGCCGGGCTGCACGCTCAGGTTCACGCCGCGCACGACGACATTCCCGCCGTACGACATGCTCACGCCGCGCAGTTCGGCCGCCGGAGGCCGGGTCATCGTGTCCGACCGCACGGCCTGCCCGGCTGTTCCGTCCAGCATGTCCATGTCACCCGTCATTCCTGATCGTCGGGGCGTCCGGACAGATCGCCTGGACGCGCCGTTCCCGGTGGCCCGACGACGTTATTTCCCGCCCTGGATGGCGATGTAGTCGCTGACCCAGCGGCCGTACGGCACACACGTGCCCTGCGTGGCGCACTTCGTGATGGGGTGCGCCAGAACCAGATCCGGTCGAAGGCGGCGTACCCGTTGGTCGCGCAGCCGTCCCTGCCGAGCAGGGTGCTGGCGCTGCACCCGGCCTGCACGGCGGGCAGCGAGCCGAACCACGCGGCCACGTCGCCCTGCACTTTCGGGCTCAGGCTGTGTTCCATCCACAGATACGCGCAGTTCGGGTGTTTGGCGGTGCTGCTGAGCATGGTGGTGTCGGCCCAGCCGGTCGCGCCCTCGGTGGGAATGGTGCTGGCCACGGCCTGCTTGTTGGCCTTCAGGGTGTTCACCTGGAATGGCCAGGAGGGGCTCAGGGCGGTGCCCTCGTTGGTGAAGTCCTGCACCTGCGCGTTCGCGTCGTTCCAGTAGCGCTGGACCAGCGGGTGCTGGGCGCGCAGCAGGTCGAGGACGGCCTTGTACTGTGCCTCGTTCAGTTCGTAGGGATTCTTGATGCCCAGCGCGGGCTGGGTCTTCATCAGGTACAGCGCGGCGTCCGCGAGGTAGATGGGGCCGTAGTACGCCTGCACGCGGCCCTTGTTGCTCTTCCCGTCCGGGAGAGTCATGGCCTTGAAGACCACGTCCCAGCTTTTCGGCGCGGTCTTGAAGACCTTGGTGGAGTACATCAGGACGTTCGGTCCCCACTGGTACGGCACGCCGTAGGTCAGGCCGCCGACCGTGTGCCACGGTGCCTTCTGGAGTTTCGGGTTGATCTTCGCGTAGCTGGGAATCAGCTTCAGGTTCACCGGCTGCACCTTCCCACCGGCCACCAGGCGCAGCGAGGCGTCCCCGGACGCGGTCACGAGGTCGTAGCCGCCCTGGTTCATCAGGGACACCATCTCGTCGCTGCTGCCGGCGACCTTCACCGACACCTTGCAGCCGGTCTGCTTCTCGAAGCCGGTCACCCAGTCGTAGGCTTTGTCGCTCTCGCCCCGCTCGATGTACCCGGCCCACGCGACGATGCTGAGCTGCCCCTCGGTCTTGCCCAGGGTACTCAGCATGGTCGTGGCCGCCTGGGCCTGGGCGCTCGGCGCGAGAAGCACGGTCAGGGCGGTACTCAGCAGGGTCAGTCGTCGCATGGTGTTTCCTCCGGAGCAGAGCGGGGGCCGTGGAGCGGGATCAGTCGCCGGGCAGGGTTGTGATGTCGTGACTCAGCGTATCCGCTGCGCCGCGTTTGAACACGGCATTCAGGATCAGGTAGGCCAGCGGCGCGGAGACCAGCAGCGCCCCGGCCAGCGCCAGGAACTGCGCGCCCTCGTCGATCACGGTGCCACGGATTGCCAGCAGGATGATTGCAGTGGGCAGCAGTGCGATCAGGATCACGACCGGCAGGCCACCGGCGATCCGGAAGGGCCGGGGCATCTGTGGGGCCGTGATGCGCAGGACGATCAGCGCGACGAACTGCAGGATCAGCGACACGCCGTACAGCAGCACGGTGGTCACGGCCAGCGTCTGGAACGGCCCGATGGCCAGCAGCGCGTAGATCACGGCGCACAGGATGATCGAGCGGGCGGGCGTGCCGTAGGTGGGGTGGCGCCGCACGAAGCTGGGCGGCAAGTAGCGGTCGGCGGCGAACACGAAGGGCAGCCGGCTGTTCGAGAGGATCATGGCGTTGAACAGGCCCATCGCGCAGAACATGCCGCCCAGCGCCACCCAGATGCCCAGCCACCGGCCTCCGATCGCCTGCGCGAGTTCCGGGAAGTACACGGTGTCGCCCCACGTGCTAAACGCCACGCCGGCCGTCAGGCCCGCCACGGTGGGCAGCAGGTAGCCCACGATGACCAGCGGCACGGCGATCAGCATGGCCCTGGGAATGACCCTCAGCGGATTCTCGATCTCCTCCAGAATGGTGCTGATCCCGTCCCAGCCGAGGAAGTTGTACATCACGATGAACAGGCCCAGCCCGAAGGCGCCCGCGACGCCCGTATCCGGCGGCGTGAGCGGCTGCCAGAACGGCACAGGGTGTCCGACCCACTTCACGGCCGCAATGACGATCATGATGATGAACGGCACGAACACCATGACCGCGAAGAGTTTGCTGGAGTCGCCCACGGCCTTCGCCCCCCGGATGTTCAGCAGCGCGAACACCGCGATCAGGAGCACCGCCACGATCCAGCGAACCACCGCGTGGTCGTCCAGCACCGTGACGCCGAAGGCGAGTTTCAGGAAGGAACTGGTGTAATCCGTGAACAGCGCAGCGAAACTCGCGGCGATCACCAGGCCGTACAGCCACGCAATCCAGCCCTGTGTGAAGCCCCAGAAGCGGCCCAGCGCACGCTTGACCCACACATAGAAGCCGCCCTCGACCGGCATGGCCGTGGAGAGTTCCGTGACCATCAGAACCGTCGGCAGGCTCCAGATAAAGGGCGTGACGAGCACCAGGATCAGCGCCATGCCGGGCGCGCTGCTGCCCACCAGGCCCTCCAGGCCGAAGGCGCCGCCGGCGACCGTGAAGTAGATGACCATGACCACGCCCCACAGGCCGAGCTTGGAGGGAGCGGGGGCGGACGTCGCAGGGGATGCGGAACCGGTCATAGGAACCTCGCGGGCAGGAGCGGGGACAGGAAGCGGACAGCGGGGAATTTCATGAAGCCTAAAGGTCTGTCCGGCACACGACTTTGTGGAGAATCTCCAGCGTTGCGCCGGACTCCCTGGATGGGATTCACCATGCGGTGCCCTAAGCTGAACCCATGAGCCGCCCCGCCCGGAGAAGCGCATGCGAGTCCACGACGCCCTGACCCTGCCCTCGCTCGCCTCGGCGCGGGCTGTGGGCGAGGGTGACCGGACGCGCGAGGTCGTCCTGGCCCACGTGGTGGACGTACCCGAGACCCCCCGCTGGGTCACGCCCGGCACCTTCCTGCTCTCGACGGGCCTGTCCTGGCCGCGTGAGCCCGCCGCACTGGGCGCCTTCGCCACCGAACTGGCCGCCTGCGCGCCCGCCGCCGTGGTGCTCGCCGCCCCGCACTTCTTCCCGGCCTTCCCGGCCGAGGCCGCCGCGGCGCTGGCCGCGCGTGGCATTCCCACGCTGGAACTGCCGTACGAGGTGCCGTTCGCGCAGGTCGTGCAGGAAGTGCACGGCCACATCCTGCGCGAACAGGCCGACGTGCTGCGCCGCAGCGAACGCATTCACCGGGCGCTCACCCGCGCGGCGCTCAGCGGGAATCTCGCGGACGTCGCGCAGACCCTCGCGGACGGTCTGGGCCGCGGCGCGGTCGTGCTGTCGGCGGCCGGGCTGCCCCTGACCCCTGGCCCCGCGCCGGGCCAGGCCGACGTGCTCGCCGCCCTGGCCCGGCCGGGCAATGCTCCGCGCGATCTGGCGGGGGGCACGCTGGTGCCCGTGATCCTGCGTGGGGGCCGCGAGGGTGGCGTGTGGGTGCAGCGCGCGCCCGATGCCACCGCGCGCCGATCCGGGCCGGACAGGGCGCCGCCGGATCTGGCCGTGCGCGCCGCCGAGCACGCCGCGACGGTGGTGGCCCTGCTGCTCCTCGCGCAGCGGGACGCCGAGGTGCGCGAGGCCCGGCTGGGTTACGCCTTCGTGGACAGCCTGCTGGAGGGCCGCTTCACGAACGACCCGGCCGCGCAGGAACGCGCCGCCCGCCTGGGCTTCGATCCCGCCGGCGAGTACAGCGTGGGGCTGCTCGCCCTGCACGCCCCCCTGCCCCTGACCGCCGAGGGCTTCGCGGGCCGAGAGCGGGCCGCCCAGCAGGTGCGTGAGGTGCTGGCGTCGCTCGGGGCGGCGCCACTGGTCAGCGTGAACCTGAACACCGTGTGGTTTCTGCTGCCCGCCCGGATCAGTGCCGAGCGGGTCTGGGCGCGCCTGGGCTGGGCGGGGCCGGATGCTCCGGGTGGCATGGTGTACAGCCGGGCCCGCACGGGCGTCGACGCCGTTGGACACAGCCGGGCCGAGGCGCTGACCCTGGCGACCCACGCCCGCCCGGGCCAGCTCCGCTCGTACGCCGAGGTGCTCGTGCCCCGCGCGCTGAGCGGCGACCGCGACGCGCAGGGCGACCTGACGCGCTCCCTGCTGGGGCCCCTCAGGTCGTCTCGTGGAGCCGATGGCCTGATCGCCACCATCCGGACGCTGAGCGAGACGGGCTTCTCACAGGTGGAGACGGCCGCCCGGCTGGGCATTCACGCGAACACCCTGCGCTACCGCATGGAACGCATCGAGACCCTCACCGCGAGGTCGCTGGGCCAGCCCGACACCCGCGCCCTGTGGTGGCTGGCCCTGCAACTCGACGCGCTCCAGCCCTGAACGGTTCGCGTGTCCGCGCCGCCCTTTCCCCCTTTCCACCGCCCGAGGGTCTTCCATGTATCACGTCACATTGGGCCACACGCATTACTCGTTTCCTGACCTGAAAACGCTCCTGGGCCGGGCCAGCCCGCAGAAATCCGGGGATGAACTCGCAGGCCTGGCGGCCGGAAGCGCCGCCGAGCGCGAGGCGGCCCGCGCGGTGCTGGCCGACCTGCCCCTGCGGGCGTTTCTGGCCGACCTGCTGATTCCCTACGAGTCCGACGAGGTCACGCGCCTGATCGTGGATGGGCACGACGCGGCGGCATTCGCCCCCGTGGCGGGCCTGAGCGTGGGTGAATTCCGCGACTGGCTGCTGGGCGACCACGCCACGTCCGAACGCCTCACGGCCCTGGCGCCGGGCCTGATGCCGGAGATGGTCGCGGCGGTGGCCAAGCTCATGCGCAACCAGGATCTGGTGCTGGTCGCGTCGAAGGTCGAGGTGATCACGCGCCTGCGGAACACCATCGGCACGCGCGGCACCTTCAGCACGCGGCTCCAGCCGAACCATCCGACCGACGATCCGCGTGCCGTCCTGGCCAGCATGCTGGACGGCCTCAGCTATGGCGCGGGGGACGCGGTGATCGGCATCAATCCTGCGCTGGATTCCGTCGAGAGCTGCGCGGGCCTGCTGACTCTGCTGGACGAGTTCCGGCAGCGGACGGGTGTGCCCACCCAGAGCTGCGTGCTGACCCACGTGACGAACACCCTGCAGGCCATCGAACGGGGCGCGCCCGTCGATCTGGTGTTCCAGAGCGTGGCGGGCACCCAGGCGGCCAATGCGGGCTTCGGCATCGACCTCGCGCTGCTGGGGGAGGCGCATGCGGCGGCGCTGGAGCTGGAGCGCGGCGCCGCGTTTGCCGGCGGGCGGGGCGACAACGTCATGTACTTCGAGACCGGGCAGGGCAGCGCGCTCTCGGCCGGAGCGCACCACGGGGTCGATCAGGGCACGCTGGAGGCCCGCGCGTACGCGGTAGCGCGGCGGTTCCGGCCCCTGCTGGTGAACACGGTGGTCGGCTTCATCGGCCCGGAGTACCTGTACGACGGCAAGCAGATCATCCGCGCGGGTCTGGAGGATCACTTCTGCGGCAAGCTGCTGGGCCTGCCGATGGGCTGCGATCTCTGCTACACCAACCATGCCGAGGCCGACGGGGACGACATGGACGTGCTGCTGACCATGCTGGGTGGGGCGGGCGTGACCTTCATCATGGGTGTGCCCGGCGCGGACGACATCATGCTCAATTACCAGAGCACCAGCTTCCACGACGCGTGGTATGTCCGGCGGCTGTTCAACCGCCCGCCTGCACCGGAGTTTGCCGCGTGGCTGGACTCGGTGGGCATCACGCGCGGCGGAGCGCTGTCCAGACCGGAAGCCCGCCACGTCCACGCCCTGATGTCCGCCCTGGAGAAGCGGTGACCGGCGGGCGGGACGACGATCCCTGGGCCGTCCTGAAGGACTTCACGGACGCGCGCGTCGCGCAGGGCCGCACGGGCACGTCGCTGCCCACGCGGGAACTGCTGGCCTTCACGCAGGCCCACGCCGCCGCGCGGGACGCCGTGCACGATGTCGCCGACTTCGCGGGTCTGCGCGCTGCGCTGGAGGCGCTCGGGGAGACGGTGCTGGACGTGCGGAGCCGCGCCCCCGACCGGGCCACATACCTGCGCCGTCCGGATCTTGGCCGGACCCTGCACCCGGAATCCGTGACGGTATTGGCGAACGGGCACGCCGCACGCGCGGAACCGCTGTACATCGCGGTGATCGTGGCGGACGGCCTCTCGGCGGGCGCTCTGGCGCAGGTGGTTCCGGTGCTGTCCGCCTTGCTGCCCGCGCTCCGTTCCAGCGGCTTCGGCGTGGCGCCGATCACGCTCGCCATGCAGGCCCGCGTGGCGCTCGGGGACGGCGTGGCCCTGGCCCTCGGGGCCCGGCTGGCCCTGGTGCTGATCGGCGAACGCCCCGGTCTGAGCAGTCCGGACAGCCTGGGGGCGTACCTGACCTACGGGCCGCAGCCGGTGACACCGGACTCGGCGCGCAACTGCGTGTCCAATATCCGCCCGGCAGGCCTGGACGCGCGCACGGCGGCGTGGCGACTGCATCACCTGATCCTGGCGGCCCTGCGCCGCGAGCTGAGTGGCGTGGCCCTGAAAGACGAGAGCGGCGATCCTCCGCCGGACTTTGCTCCCCAGGCGCTGCCCCGGCACCCCTAGCGCTGGCCTCCAACAAAACCACCAGTTTCCTGTCGGTGGTCTCCGGGGTCGCCCTGGAATCCGGCAGGTAGGCTGGCCCGGTTATCCCCATCCTGCGTTCCCACACCCTGACGCTGCCCGAGTGGGCTCAAGGAGGCACCATGACCGTCACCACCACCCGCACCGAGGACCTCCTGGCCCTGCGGCACTCGGAAATCCCGCGCGGCATCAGCCTGGCGCACCCCATCGTGGCCGCCCGAGCCGAGGGCGTGCGCCTGTGGGATATAGAGGGCCGCGAGTACCACGACTGGATCGGCGGGATCGGCGTCCTGAACGTTGGTCACAACCATCCGGCGGTGGTGGCTGCCGTTCAGGCGCAACTCGCGGACTTCAGCCACACCTGCTTCCAGGTGACCCTGTATGAACCGTACCTGCGGCTCGCGCAGGGCCTGAACGCCCGGTTTCCCGGCGGTGTAAAGGCCAAGACCCTCTTCCTGAGCACCGGCGCGGAGGCCACCGAGAACGCCATCAAGATCGCCCGCGCGCACACGAACCGCCCGGCCGTGATCTCGTTCACGCACTCCTTCCACGGCCGCACCCTGATGGGCATGACCCTGACCGGCAAGAAGGCGTACTACGCGCAGAATTTCGGCCCCTTCGCGCCCGACGTGTACCACGCGCCCTTCCCGTACGAGTACCGGGGCACCAGCGTGCAGGCCGCGCTGGAGGGCCTGCAGGAACTGTTCCGCACCACGGTCGATCCGTCCAGGGTCGCCGCGATCATCCTGGAACCCGTGCTGGGCGAAGGCGGCTTCCTGCCTGCCCCGGTCGAATTCCTGAAGGCCCTGCGCCAGCTCTGTGACCAGCACGGCATCGTGTTCATCGCCGACGAGATCCAGAGCGGCGTGGGCCGCACCGGTGACTTCTGGGCCATCGAGGCCAGCGGCGTGAAGCCCGACCTGCTGTGTTTCGCCAAGAGCATCGGCGGCGGCCTGCCGATCAGCGGCGTGACCGGCAAGGCCGAGATCATGGACGCCCCGCAGACTGGCGGGCTCGGCGGCACCTACGCCGGCAATCCGCTGGCCTGCGCCGCCGGGCTGGCCGTGCTGGGCCTGTTCGAGGACGGCACGCTGCTGGAACACGCCCGGCACGTCGGCCAGCGCCTCCGCGCCGCCTTCACAGCCTTGCAGGGTGGCATCGCTGGAATAGGCGACGTGCGCGGCCAGGGCCCCATGATCGCCCTGGAATTCGTCAAAGACCGCGTGACCCGCGAGCCCGACCCCGAGATGGCCACACGCGTCGTTGAAGAGGCCCGCGACCGCGGCCTGCTGCTCCTCAAGGCCGGCATGTACGCCAACGTCATCCGCGTCCTCGTCCCCCTTACCGTCACCGACGACGAACTCACCGAGGGTCTGGAGAAGTTTGTGGGGGCGGTGCGGGCGGCTGGGGTCGCATAAGACACCTTGCACTCACTTCAGGCGAGGTACTTCTGATGGCTTGGATGTGTCAGCCGCCCGTGGAATCTCAAAGGTAGCCCTGGCAACGAGACCCGCCGCTTCCCTGCTCTCCACGCATTGAAAGAGCTGCACCGCGTGCTTCAGATCCATCAGTCCTGACCCTAGTTCCACCCAGGCGGCAC
This sequence comes from Deinococcus sp. KSM4-11, assembly GCF_004801415.1. NCBI lineage: Bacteria > Thermotogati > Deinococcota > Deinococci > Deinococcales > Deinococcaceae > Deinococcus > Deinococcus sp. KSM4-11. The sequence goes on from NZ_SSNX01000004.1 coordinate 193,940, forward strand.
GAATCGCTGAATGGATGTCTTTTCCCGCCGTTACCTGAGCTTTGAGAAAGTCCAACAGCTTCTCTTGCTCCTTGACCCGGTTGTGCATTCCACCACCGTAAAGACGATTTCCGCCCAAATCAATCCAAGGAGTTCACCATGCCGTATATCAAGCTGAACACGCCCATTCCCGGCCCGCAGTCCATTGCCCTCCAGAACCGCCGCGCCGACGCGGTCTCGCGCGGGCTGGGGCAGGCGAACGCGGTAGCAGTGGCATCGGCGCAGGGCTCGCTGGTCACCGACGTGGACGGCAATACCTTCGTGGATCTGGCGTGCGGCATCGGCATGATGGCCGTGGGGCACAACCACCCGAAGGTCGTGAAGGCCATTCAGGAACAGGCGGCGCAGGCGGTGCATCCGGGCGCGCTGGTCGTGAACTTCGAGGGCTACCCGGCGCTGGCCGAGCGCCTGAATTCGCTCACGCCAGGCGACTTCCCCAAAAAGACGCTGCTGGCGAACGGCGGAGCCGAGGCGGTGGAGAACGCCGTGAAGATCGCGCGGGCGTTCACGGGCCGGGCCGGGATCATCGTGTTCGAGGGCGCGTACCACGGGCGCACGAACCTGACGATGTCCATGACCAGCAAGTACGGGCTGTTCAAGAAGGGCTTCGGGCCGTTCGCGAGCGAGGTCTACCGCCTGCCCTTCCCGAATCCGTACCGTCCGCCGGTCGGGATGGACGCCGAGGCCTGGATCGACTGGTGCTGCTGGAACCTGGAGAACGCGCTGGTGGCGCAGATCGACGGCTCGGCGTTGGCGTGTATCGTGATCGAGCCGGTGATGGGCGAGGGCGGCTTCATTCCCACGCCCGCGAAGTTCCTGCGGAAGATCAGAGAAATCTGCGACCGCACGGGCGCGGTGATGATCGCCGATGAAATCCAGAGCGGCAGCGGGCGCACCGGGAAGATGTACGCCATCGAGCACTCGGGCGTGGTGCCGGATCTGGTCATCACGGCCAAGAGCCTCGGCGCAGGCGTGCCCGTGAGCGCCGTAACTGGCCGCGCGGAGATCATGGATGCTCCGCACCTGGGCGGCATCGGCAGCACGTACGGCGGCAGCCCCCTGGCGTGCGCGGCGGCCCTGGCGGTGCTGGACGTGCTGCACCAACCGGGCTTCATGGAGAACGCGAAGACCGTGGAGCGCGTGGTGCGCGAGGTCTGGGAACCGCTGCGCGGCGAGCTGCCCATCGGGGACATCCGGGGCATCGGCGCGATGATGGTCGTGGAGTTCGTGAAGGACACGCATACCAAGGAACCGTGGATGGAGGTGATCGCCAACGCCGTGCCGCTGGCCGTGAAGCGGGGCGTGCTGCTGATCCGCGCGGGCCTGTACTCCAACTGCATCCGCTTCCTGCCGGCGCTGGACATCCCCGAGGACATGCTGCGCGAGGCGCTCACCGCCGTGGCCGACGCGGTGAGCGAAGCCTACGCGGCGCTGCGCGAGCCGGAGGCCGTCAGCGCGTGACCGTCCTGCCGCGTTTCCTGGGCCGCGACGTGCTCGCCGCCCGCGCCGACGGGCGCTACGTGGTGGTGCAGGCCCGCGCCGATGACACCCCCGCCCTGGAGGCCGTGCAGCGCGCGTGCTTCCCGGATCTCTCCGAGGACGAGATCGCCACCGAACGGCACTTCCGCTCGCACCAGGCACACTTCCCGGACGGGCAACTCGCCGTGCTGGACGTGGAGTCCGGCGACCTCGTCGCGTCGAGCAGCGACCTGCGCATGGACGTGGATTTCGCGCACTACGCGCACCCGTACCTGGAGGAGACCGGTGACAACCTCTTCACCACGCACGACCCGCACGGCGAGTGGCTGTACGGCGCGGATATCGGCGTGCATCCCACCTGTCGCGGGCAGGGGCTAGCAACCCTGCTGTACGGAGCGCGGCATAACCTGATCCGCCGCCTGAACCTGCGCGGGCACATCGCCGGGGCGATGCCCAAGGGCTACGGCGCGGTGGCCGACGAGCTGAGCATCGAGCAGTACGTCATGGCGGTGATCCGGACTGAACGGTCGGACCCGGTGCTCAGCGTGCAACTCAGGCGCGGCTACGGCGTGTGGGGCATCATCCCGGACTATCTGGAGGACGACTCCTGCCGCAATTACGGCGTGTGCATCGTGTGGCGCAACCGGGCCTACCGGTCATGAGCACGCTGTACCACGGCGGTTCCATTCATCCCTGGGCCGATGCCCGGGCGGTGGAGGCCCTGCTGGTGCGGGACGGGCGCGTGGTGGCGGCCGGGCCGCTGGATGGTCTGGACGTCCGGGGTGCGACCCGCGTCGATCTGGGCGGCGCACATGCCTTCCCCGGCTTCACGGACGCACATGTGCATGTCTGGAAGGTGGGGCAGCTCCGCACCACGCTGCTCGATCTGCGGGAGGCGACGTCGCTGGACGATCTGGCCGGGCGGGTGGCGGCGAGGCACGCGGCACTCCCGGAAGGAGCGTGGCTGTGGGGACGCGGCTGGAACGAGGCCCGGCTGGGCGGTGCACCCACGCGCGATCTGCTTGACCGCCTCGCGCCCGGCCGTCCGGTGCTGCTGACCCGCACCTGCGCCCACATCCACGCGGTGAACACGCCCGCCCTGGAACTTGCTGGAATCCAGGCCGACACGCCCGCTCCGGCTGGGGGGGAGATCGACTTCGGGCGCGGCATCCTCACCGAGACGGCATATGGCCTCGTGTACGGCGCGATGCCGGAACCCACCCAGGCGCAGTTCGAGACGTGGATTCTGGCGGGGCTGGACTCCCTGAAGGCGCTGGGCTACTCGGCCGTGACCGACCCGGCCGTCGATCCACCCCTGTACGCCGCCTACCGGGCGCTGGACGCGGCGGGCCACCTGCCGATCCGCGTGAACCTGCTGTCCATCCGCCGCCCGGACGGCGGGGCGGCCACGTACCCTCTGCCGGACAGGCATCAATCGCCCATGCTGCGCTGCGACAGCGTCAAATTCTTCGCGGACGGCGGCCTGAGCGGCGCGACGGCGGCGGTCAGCGTGCCGTTCAAGGGCACGGGCACGCGGGGTGTGCTGCGCTTCGACACGGATGAGCTGTACGCCCTGGCCTGCGAGGCGCACACGGCAGGCTTCCGCATCGGCACGCACGCCATCGGGGACGTGGCCCTCACGCAGGTGCTGGGCGTGTACCAGCGGCTGGCTCGGGAGTATCCCGGTGGCCCCAGGCACCGCATTGAGCACTTCGGCCTGCCGAACGCGGAGCACCTGCGTCTGGCCCGCGCCCTGAACGTGATCGTCGTGCCGCAACCGGTCTTCCTGCACGAGCTGCGTGCCAATTACGACCGGTACGTCCCGGACGCGCTGGCCGGGCAGGTGTTCCCGCTGCGGGCCATGTTCGACGCGGGCCTGGACGTGGCCTTCTCGTCCGACGGCCCAGTGGTGCGCGAACTGCGGCCCATGAGCGGGCTGGCGGCCGCGGTGGCTGAACCCTACGTGCCGGGGCAGGCAGTCACACTCCCGCAGGCGCTCGGGGCGTACACGCGCGGCGGGGCGGTCGCGCACGGTGACGGGCACGAGCGCGGCACGCTGGCATCCGGAAAACACGCCGATCTCACCATCATCGAGGGAAATCTCTTCGACACTGAGCCTCATTCCTGGCCGGACATCCCGGTGCGCGGCGGCGTCCTGGCAGACGTGACCGCCGAATCCGAACCCGCCTGACGCCCCTGTTCCATCCGCTCTGCCCGACGCTTCCTGGAGGCCCCATGACCACCCTGCTCAACGATCCCGTCACCCGCTCCAAGGCCTATTTCGATGGCGAGTGGCGCAGCGCCCCGAAGACCTTCGAGGTCATCCACCCCGGCAACAGTCAGACCATCGGCTCGGTGGCCGACTGCACCGCCGACGATGCCCGCCGCGCCATCGACGCCGCCGAGGTCGCCCTGCAGGAGTGGCGGAAGGTCAACCCGTACAGGCGCGGGCAGATCCTCCGGAAGTGGCACGACCTGATGTTCGAGCACAAGGAACAGCTGGCCCGCCTGATGACGCTGGAGATGGGCAAACCCATCACCGAGACACGCGGCGAGGTGCACTACGCGGCCAGTTTCATCGAGTGGTGCTCCGAGGAGGCCAGTCGCATCGGCGGCGAGCGGGTGCCGTCGCGCTTCGACCACAAGCGCGGGTTTACCAGCAGCGAGCCGGTCGGCATCGTGTACGCCGTGACCCCCTGGAACTTCCCGGCCGGGATGATCACCCGCAAGGCCGCGCCGGCCCTGGCTGCCGGCTGCGTCATGATCCTCAAGCCCGCCGAGCAGAGCCCCATGACGGCGCTGTACCTCGCGGAACTGTGGCTCCAGGCGGGCGGCCCCGCCAATACCCTGCAGGTGCTGCCCACCAACGACGCCCCGGCCTTCAGCGTGCCCTTCATGGACGACCCGCGGGTGCGCAAACTGACCTTCACGGGTTCGACTGCCGTGGGCCGCCTGCTGTACGGGCAGGCCGCGAAGACCATCAAGCGCGTGTCGCTGGAACTCGGCGGGCACGCCCCCTTCCTGATCTTCGCGGACGCCGACCTGGAGAAGGCCGCGCGGGAGGTCATGAACAGCAAGTTCCGCAACGCCGGCCAGACCTGTATCTCCACCAACCGGGTGTACGTGCAGCGCGAGGTCGCGCCGGAGTTCACGGCCGTCCTCTCCAGGCTCACGGGCGACCTCGTGCTCGGCGATCCGCTGCTCGACAGCACCGGCGTCGGCCCGGTCGTCGAGCAGGCCGGACTGGACAAGGTGCGCGCCCAGGTGGACGACGCCATTTCACGCGGCGCGACCGCGACCGTCGGCGGCCACGTTCGGGACGGGCTGTACTTCCAGCCCACCGTCCTCACGGACGTCCACCCGGACTCGCTGATCCTGCGCGAGGAAACCTTCGGTCCGGTGGCCCCCGTCGTCGTGTTCGACACCGAGGAAGAGGGCTTGGCCCTGGCGAACGCCAGCGAGTACGGCCTCGCCGCGTACGCCTACACCCGCGACCTGGGCCGCGCCTTCCGCGTCGCCGAGGGCCTGGAATACGGCATCGTCGGCATCAACGACGGGGGTCCCAGTGCCGCCGCGCCCCAGATGCCCTTCGGCGGCATGAAGAACAGCGGCGTCGGCCGCGAGGGCGGGCACTGGGGCCTCGACGAGTACCTGGAGACGAAGTACATCAGCATGGGAATCTGAGGCGACAGGTGCCGCCATCGGATCGCTCACGCCGGCGCAGCGGCGCGGCGCTGGCCGATCCACGGCGTCTCCTGTTCGCCCTGCGCTCTGCGCCCACCCACTTGGCCCTTCCCGCGCGGGCGTGATACACTCCCGGAGTTTGCCCCGAAACGGGGCGCCGCGTGAAGTCGGCCGGTCAGGGCAGCAGTGCCGGCCGCCACGCCGCGAGCAAGGAGAGCAGAGATGAAGCGTACCTACCAGCCCAACGTCCGCAAGCGGGCCAAGACCCACGGTTTCCGCGCCCGCATGAAGACCAAGTCCGGCCGCAACATCCTGGCGCGTCGCCGTGCCAAGGGCCGTCACCAGCTGACCGTCAGCGACGAGTAAGCTCCACACCCCGGAGCGGCATATTTCCCAGTCCCCGACCCCCAGCGCCACGCAGGAACGGCCCCGCCGTCCGGTGGCGCTGGATTCGTTGCGTGGCGACCGGGAGTTCCGCAAGGTGCGCACACACGGCGTCGCCGTGCGTGACCCGCTGTTCACGCTGCGGGTCACGGAGTACCGTCCCCGCTACGGTGAGACGTGGCGACCCCGCGCGATCATCGGGATTGTCGTGGCGAAAAAGACCCTGAAACGCGCCGTGGATCGTAACCGCGTCCGCCGCCGCATACGCGAGGCGCTGCGGACGCTGCCGGGCGGCCTGCCCCCCTGCCGGGCGATTCTGCTGCCCAACCCGGGCGTGCTCAGTGCCGACTTCGCGCAGGTGCAGGCGGCGCTGGCCCGCGCGCTGGCCCGGGCGCCGGGGCGCGTGAAGGCGAAGGGCGGGAACTCCGGAGCCGCGCGGCCCGTACCTGCTCCCGTGACCATTGCCCCCTCTCCGGACGCTGGCGGGACGACATGAGCCTCGCTGCGCGCGGTCTGGTGAAGGTCGTCCGTTACTACCAGCACGAGCTTTCCCCCCGGAAACCCGTGCCCACCTGCCGGTTCACGCCGACCTGCTCGGAGTATGCTGCCCAGGCCATCGAGAAGCACGGGGCGCTGCGGGGCGGCTGGCTGGCCGCGTGGCGCATCGTGCGCTGCAATCCGCTGGTACCGGGCGGCTTCGACCCGGTGCCGGAGCACTTTCCCTCGCAGCTTCACCCCAACAAGAGAACCCCATGAAGACAAAACACCTGCTCCCTCTGACCGCCCTGGCTGCGGCCCTGCTCCTCACGGGCTGCGGCAATACCGGCCCCCTTCCCACCTTCGGCAAGGCCATCACGCCCGAGTGGATCACCGCCGACTTCGACGGCCAGCCCGGCGACGAGTTCATCGCGACCAGCAACCTGCAGGACGTGGTCTTCAACGCCCGCGGCGAGATCATCGCGTGGTACATCAAGCAGTCGGCCGGCACGCCGTACATCAAGAAGGTGAACGGCGCCTGGGACTTCAGCGGCCTGAAGAACCAGCGGGTCATGCCGAACATGGTGGGCGAGATTGTCGCGCAGGGCGCCACCCCGACCTTCCCGGCCAGCCGCCATGCCTTCGCCCTGAAGGGGGGCGCGCTCGATCCGGCCCAGGCCGCCGAGACGACCGCCCCGGCACTGAAGACCGATCTGCCCGCCAACCGGCTGGACGCGGTGTTCAAGTACACGCAGGGCGGCGTGGGCGTCACCAAGACCGTCACGCTGCACCCCCGCAACTTCAAGATCGACGTCAAGACTGACGTGACGGGCGGCCCCGCGCAGGTGGCCATGCAGTTCCCCGGCCTGGGCAAGGCCGACAACCCGCGCGTGCAGGCGTACGCGGTGGGCGGCGCGGCACCCGTCGCCGTGCAGGGAGCCGGTACCCAGGCCGTGAAGAACGTGCAGTACGCGGCCCTGCAGGAGAACCCCAGCCAGGTCGCGCACGCCCTGATCATCCGGCCTGGGTCCGGCACCACGCTGGACGCCACCCTGACCGGCGGCCCCCAGGGCCTGATCAGCGCCACGCTGCCCGCCAGCAGCAACCTGGAAGTGTACGGCGGCAAGAACGAACTGATCCACCTGTACCAGAGCGGCTACACGACCCTGCCGGGCCTGTTCAAGCCGAACATCTTCGGGCAGATCAGCCTGCTGATCGTGAAGCTGATGGAACAGATCTACAAGGTCATCGGCAACTGGGGCCTGGTGCTAATGGTGCTGACGGTGCTGCTGCGCCTGGTGATGTGGCCGCTGATGCAGGCGCAGGGCCGCACGACCGCCCGTATGCAGGTCATGCAGCCGAAGATCAAGGAGATCCAGGAGAAGTACAAGGAGCGCAAGGACGCCGACTCGCAGAAGGCCATGCAGGCCGAGATGGGGCAGCTGTACAAGGACTACAACTTCAACCCGGCCGGGTGCTTCTCGACCTTCATTCCCTTCCCGGTCCTGATCGCGCTCTGGTCCACCATCCGCAACTTCGAGTTCGACTCGGGCTTCCTGTGGCTGCCGGATCTGGCCGTGCCCGATCCCTTCTACATCCTGGCCGTCATCTACCTGATCGTGAACGTCGCGCAGCTGTACGTCATGACGCGCAAGAACCCGGACATGTTCCGGCAGCAGGCCATGATCTACATCGTGTTCCTGTACTTCGCGCTGACCTTCCCAGCGGGCGTGACCATCTACATCATCCTGTCCACCCTGATCGGCATCGGGCAGCAGATCCTGATCAACCGGCAGGTGGCGGCCGAGACGGCGACCATCGGCGTGCGGGTCGAGAAGACCCCCACACGGCAGATGGCCCGCGCGAACGCTAAGGCCGCGAAGACCATCGACGCGCCCAAGAAGTAAGCCGTTCCCACGCGCTTCCCAGTGGAGGCCCGGCCAGTGCCGTGGCCTCCGCTTCTTTCTTGGACATCTGTGTGGGCACCGATGCAGGCGCAGACGGCCCTGCGGCACTTGCGCTCCCGTTTCCCAGCAATTCCCGCACCGTGACGAGGCGGTAGCCTTCCCGCCGCAGGCCGGCGATGATGCCGGGGAGCGCCAGCGCCGTGGCTGGCGCGTGCCCGCCGCTGACGTGCAGCACGACGATGCTGCCATCCTGCACGCGGCCCAGCGTCTGCCGGACGATCACCGCCGGATTGCTCTGGTTCACGTCCCCCCCGATCACGTCCCAGTGCACGACCTGAAGGTGTGCGGCCTGTGCGAGCTGCACGTCGGCCGCCGTGGCGCAGCCGCCAGGAAAGCGGAAGTACTGCGGCGTGTCCCCGGTCGCCTGGGCGATCGCCCGCTGCGAGCGCAGGATGTCCGGCCCCTTGGCAGTCGGGGCGATGGCCGCCAGTCCGTAGCACGGCTGCGAGAAGCCCGGATGGTCGTAACTGTGATCCTCGACCTCGAACAGCGGATTGTGCGCCAGCGCCCACGCCGAGGCCGCATACACCTGCGACCACATGCCAGTCAGGAAGAAGGTCGCGGGCACCTGTGCGCGCTCCAGCACACGGACGACCGCCTCATTGTCGAAGGTCAGGACGCGCCCGGAGCGCAGTTCCTGCTCCATGCCGGGCGTCATGTCCGCGTCGAAGGTCAGGGCCACCTCCCGGACGGTGCGCGGCCCGTGGGTGATCACGCCGGGTGCATCCAGCGAGGGCCGGACGGCGAGAGCTGAACTGGACAGAGTCAACGCCGCGAGCAGGACGGACTTCATGCCCGAAGTGTGAAAGCCCCGGATCACGGCCAGATGGAGGCGGTGCCCGGTGGGGGTTTATAGGGAGTCGAGCCCGGCCCGCGCCGCCGCGAACTCGGGCCGCAGGCGCAGCGCAGCGCGGTATTCGGCCTGGGCTTCGGCGCTGCGGCCCAGCCCGGCCAACGCCCGCGCCCGCCAGTAATGGGCTTCCTCGTGGCGGGGCACGGAACGCAGCACCGCGCCCGTCAGGGCCAGCACCTTGCCGTACTGTCCGGTGCGCGTGTACGCCTCCAGGGGGCCGAATTCATACCACAGGGTGCGCCACGGCAGGCCGCCCTGCACCCACGCCGGGCGGGTCGGGTCGAGCGTCCGGTCAGGCTGGGCGGCCAGGGCCTGATCAAAGGCCCGCGCCGCACCAATGGCGTCGCCCTGATCGAGCCGGGCTTGCCCCAGATTCGAGTACGACATGGCATCCCCTATGCGGTCGGCCTCGGCCTGGGCCACGCGCAGGGCCTCGGTTCTGGCGGTGGCCGGATCGGCGTGAGAACCCAGCACCGCTCGCATCTGCGCGGTTTTTTCCAGCGGGGTCACCACCAGGAAGGTGCGACCGAACGCCCGCCACATCCCGTCGAACGTCGTGTAGTCCAGCTTCAGCGGCCCCAGGTACGAGTCCAGGGCGCTGAACTGCTGCGCCGCGTCGTCGTAACCGGTCAGCAGGCGGTAGTGCCCCATGCCGCCCGAGTCGTGCGTGATGAACCACGTCTCCACGATCACCGGAAAGCCCGCGGCCAGCAGGCCACGCAGCAGGGTGCGGTCGCCGCCGCGCGCCAGGTGCACGTCCATGCCCCGTGACCGAGCGTATCTGGCCAGTTCGTCCGGCGACACGTTCACGTCCCCCACACTGGGCTTCAGCTTCGGCGCGATGTCGTACTGCGTGAGCTGGCTGCCCCAGCGGTTCAGGGCCATGCCAATGGTGACCGGCCCGCAGTTGTTCATACGCTGGTACTCGTGCCGGATGCCGGAGATGGTCGCGTGCGTGGGCACTGGGGGAGTGGAAGCAGGCGTCACGTCGGGCGGGGTTACATTGGGCGCCGTCGGCTCCACTGAGGCAGGCTCCGTGGTCGGCACGGCCGGGATGGACGCGTCCGGCGCAGCGCTGACCGGTTCAGGAGCGGGGGCGGTGGTGACGGGAACCTCCGGCTCTATTTGTGCAGTGGCCGCCACCACTGGTGCGCCGCGTTTTGCCTGCAACAAACCCACGCCGAACGCGGCCCCTACGAGCAGGCCGGCCGTCAGCAGCAGGGCAGGAAGACGCATTCCTGTCATCGTCCCTGCCCTTCATGATCCGCTGCTGAGTGAGAACCGTCGTTCAGGCCACGCTCTACGCCACCTCAGTACCCCATGACCGCCTTGATGGCCCGCGCCACGCGCACGGGGTTCGGGCGGTACATGTCCTCCACGGCGGTGAAGGGCGGATAGGGCGCGTCGAAGCCGGTCACGCGCACGATCGGGGCGCGCAGGTGCTCGATGGCCTCCTCGGCGATCACGGCGCTGATCTCGCTGTGGAATCCGGCAGTGCGGGGCGCCTCCGTAACCACCACCACGCGTCCGGTCTTCTCGACGCTGGCCAGCACGGTCTCAGTGTCCATCGGCACCAGGGTGCGCAGGTCGATGACCTCCACGCCGATCCCGGCCGCCCTGGCGGCGGCAGCGGCCTTCTGCACGACCTCGACCATGCCGCCGTAGCAGATGACGGTCACGTCGTCGCCCGGCGTAACGATCCGCGCCTGACCCAGCGGAATCCGGATGTCGCCTTCCGGCACGTCTTCCTTCACGCTGCGGTAGAGCTTGATAGCCTCGAAGAAGAACACCGGATCGGGGTCGTCGATGGCGCTCAGCAGCAGGCCCTTGGCGTCGGCCGGCGTACTGGGAATCACGACCTTCACGCCGGGCACGTGCGCCAGAATCGCCTCGGGGCTGTCGGCGTGCTGCTCGGGCGTGTGTACCCCGCCGCCGTACGGGGCACGGATCACCATGGGCAGGTGGTAGCGGCTGCGCGTGCGGTGCCGATACCGGCCCAGGTGCGACAGGATCTGGTCGAGCGCCGGGTACAGGAAGCCCGCGAACTGGATTTCCGCGACCGGCTTCAGGCCCGCCAGTCCCATGCCGATGCCCATGCCCACGAGTCCCGCTTCGGCCAGCGGCGTATCGAAGACGCGCGCCTCTCCGTACTTCGCCTGGAGGCCGTCAGTAGCGCGGAACACGCCGCCCATGAGACCAACGTCCTCCCCGAAGATGTGCACGGTGTCGTCAAGGCCCAGGGCCACGTCCAGCGCGTCGTTGATGGCGGCGACCATGGTCATGGTTCTCGTGGCCGGAAGGGTGGCGGTCACGGTCGGGCCTCCAGGGCGCGCTGCTCGGCGGTGATCTGCTCGCGCTGTCGTCTGAGCTGCGGCGTAGGTTCCGCGAAGACGTGGTCGAGAATTTCCTCGGGTGTCGGTTCGGGGTACCCGTCCGCCTCGGCCAGGGCGGCCTCGAACTCGGCGGCGATGTCGGCCAGCAGGGCAGTCTCGTCGGCATCGGTCAGCAGCCCCTCACTGAACAGGTGCGTCCGGAGCCGCAGCACCGGGTCTCTGGCATCCCAGCCAGCGTTGTCAGCGTCGGTACGGTAACGGGTCGGATCGTCGGCGGTCGTGTGGGGCTTCACGCGGTATGTGACCGTCTCGATCAGCGTGGGGCCGCCGCCGCTGCGGGCGCGTTCCACCGCCTCGCGCGTCACGTGGTAGGTCGCCAGGGCGTCGTTGCCGTCCACGCGCACGCCGGGAATGCCGTAGCCATCGGCCCGGCGCGACAGGTTCGTGGCCTTCGTCTGGTGGCGGGTGGGCACGGAAATCGCCCAGCCGTTGTTCTGGAGGATGAACACGCAGGGGGCATTCAGCGCGCCCGCGAAGTTCAGCGCCTCGTGGAAGTCCCCCTCGCTGCTGCCCCCATCCCCGATGTACGCCATGGCGATGTTCCGGGTGCCCAGCCGCCGCTCGGCCAGCGCCGCGCCGACTGCCTGCGGGTACTGCGTGGCGATGGGAATGTAGAAGGGCAGCACCTTGAGGTCGTCGGGCATGTGCCAGCCGTGTGGCGAGGTGCGCCAGTACGCGATGGCCCGCGCGATCGGCAGGCCCAGCGTGAGTGCCGCACCCGTGTCGCGGTAGGTCGGGAACAGCCAGTCGGCCCGGGTCAGTGCGGCGGCCGTGCCAACCTGGCTGGCCTCCATGCCGCCGTAGGGGGGGAACACGCCCAGGCGGCCCTGGCGGTACAGCACCCAGCCGCGCTCGTCGAAATGCCGCGCGCGGCGCATCTGGCGGTACAGGCCCAGGCGGGTTTCGATGTCCGGCAGCAGCTCCGGTTGGGTGACCGTGCCGTCGGGCGCGACGATCTGAACCATGTCCTCGGCAGCCTGCGCTGCCTCGTAGGCGCTGCGGGCCGCGTGGTATGCGGCGTCCGTGGCTTCGGACTCGCGCGGTGGAGGGTCGGATAAAGGTGTGGTCATGGGAGCTCCTGTGCGGCGGGGTCGGGATCGCGGGGCGGGGTCCGGACAGCGCGTCAGGGCGCGCGGCGCTGGTTCAGCAACCGGCGTGGTGGAGCAGAGGCGGGGCGCGGCATCTTCGGCATATCGCAGAGGGCGGGCGGGTGCCCGGAATGGAGATGCTTTCAGCGTAGCAGCGGGACGGCACGGAACCAAACGGGCGGTTCGTTCCTGGAGACCCCCCGGCGCACCTGGTTCTCCGGATCCACTTCCGTCTGCTCTGGCCCAGGGTGCTCTGTCCAGGGCGGGGTACACTGCCCGATATGTTGTTGTATGGGCGCAATCCGGTGCTGGAAGCACTGAAAGACGGTCGTGTGACCGAGGTGCTGGTCGCCAGGGGCGTCGAGGAAACGTTTGTCCGGGAACTCAAGGAGCTGGGCGTGTTCGTGCGCTTCGCGCCCCGCATCGAACTCGACCAGCTCGCGGGAACCACCGCGCACCAGGGCGTCATGGCCGAGGTGGACGACCTCGCGTGGGCCACGGTGGATGACATCCTCGACCGGGCCGACCAGCGCGGCGAGCCGCTGGTGATCGTGCTGCTCGATGGAATCACTGACCCCCGCAACTTCGGCGCGATCATCCGCAGCGCGGAGGTGCTGGGCGCGCACGGCGTGGTCGTCGAGGAACGTCGCAGCGCGCCGCTGTCGCCCGTCGTGGCGAAAACGGCCGCCGGGGCCACTTCTTTCCTGCCGGTCGCGCAGACGAAGAACCTCCCGCGCCTGATCGACCAGCTCAAGGAAGATGCCGTGTGGGTCTACGGCGCCGCTGGCGAGGCCGCCCAGCCCGTCGGCAAGGTGGATTTCTCCGGTAAGGTCGCCCTGGTGATCGGCGCGGAGGGCGAGGGTTTGCGCCGCCTGGTGCGCGAGAAGTGCGACGTGCTGGTCAGCATTCCCACGCGCGGGCAGGTGCAGAGCCTGAACGCCTCGGTGGCGGCGGGCATCCTGCTGTACGAAGTCACGCGGGGGCGCGCATGACCCCTCCTGAACGCCACTGGAGGGTAGAGACCATCTCCAGTGGCGCCCTGACCCTGGAGATCGTGCCGGAGGTCGGGGCGTCGGTGCTCAACCTGCGCGCCGCGTCGGGCCGCCCGGTCATGCGGCACGTGGAGCTGGCCGACGTGCAGACCAGTTCCCAGTGCGCGAGTTTCACGCTGCTGCCCTTCAGCAACCGCATCCGCGACGCGCGCTTTCCGTTCGGCGGGCACGACGTCCAGCTCAAGGTCACCACCAAGGATGGGCTGGCCCAGCACGGAGACGTCCGGAACCGCCCCTGGACGGTCACGCGGGTCACGGACGCCCACCTGCGCTGCGGGTTCGACTCGCGCACCTTCCCCGACCTGAACTGGCCGTGGGCCTTCACCGCCCAGGTGGACTACCTGCTGCACGGCCCGCACCTCGACACGAGCGTGACCCTCACCAACGCGGACACGACCGCGATGCCCGCCGGCATGGGCCTGCACCCGTATTTCACGCGTCAGGACGGCGATACCGACCCGACCGTGTGCTTCGACGCGGCCCTCGCCTACGACACGGATCACCGCTCGTTGCCCGTCGGCGCGGCCCGACCCCTCCACACCGACGAGGACTACCGCGTGCCCGCCCCGGTCGGCGACCGTACCATTGACCGCACCTATACGGCGTGGGACGGGGTGGCCCACCTGGCGTGGCCCGGCCGCGGCTTGACTCTCACCGCCGACAGCGCCTTCTCCCACCTGGTCGTGTTCACCGCGCCCGACGGCTCGCTGGCGCTGGAACCCACCAGTCACGCCACCGACGCCTTCAATCTGGCCGCCCAGGGGATCGGCGGCGTGGACATGCGCGTCCTGGCGCCCGGTCAAAGCCTCGCCGGGGCCGTCCGGGTCACGCTCGAAGGCCGCTGGTAAGCCCGGAACCGGCCGGATCGGACAGCGCCAGCAGCGCTCCCGCCCGGTCGCGCAACTCGAAGCCCGGCCGTTCCCGCGCCGCCAGCCAGCGCAGGGCGTCCAGCAGGTCATCCGTCTCGCGCAGCACTTCCGGCTGCGAGTCACCGATCCACAGCAGGCGGTACTCACGGGGCGCGGCGGGCCGCTCCCAGCGGCTGCCCTCGTCCTCTTTCACGAATGCGCGCGACATTCCCTCATCATCCGCGCTGCCCGTGGCGGGCGGATTTGCAGCGTGTGATGCCGCCTTCACTCGCGCAGATCGGGCACGCTGGACTTCGCCACCAGCACCACCGACGTCTCCTGCGCCACGCCACCGCGCACGTAGCCCAGGCGCACCGCCACCCCGATCCCGACCTTCCGGATCGCCGTGATGAACTCGTCGGCCCCACGCACCGGTCGGCCGTTCACGCTGGTGATGATGTCACCGAGCTCGACCAGATTCCCGTCGCGGTCAAGGCGGCTGCCACGCAGGCCCGCCCGGGCCGCCGGGCTGCCCTGGGCCACCCGCGACACCACCGCGCCGGGCGGGTCGGTCAGGCCGCTGTGCAGGTCGTCCAGCACCAGACCGACCACCGCCACGTCCTGTTTGCGCCCGTCCAGCAACCCCTGTACCAGGACATTCCCGGCGACGACCGGCACCGCGTAGCTGCGCCGCGTGCGTCCGGATTCGTCCACGCGGATGTAGCTGACCACCCCGATCGCCTGCCCGTTGCCGTCGATGATCGGCCCGCCGCTGTCGCCCGGCGCGAGGGGCGCGCTCATCTCCAGCGTGCCCTGTGGGAAGTCCGAGCGGCCCGCCGCCATGTCCAGGCCCAGCAATTGGCCCCGCCGCGCTTGCAGGAAGTCTCCGCCGCTGTTGCCGATAGCCAGCACGGTCTCGCCCACCCGGGGTGCCCGCGTCGTGAGTTTCAGGTACGGAAAGGGGCCGCGTCCCTCGATGCTCAGCAAGGCCACATCCGCCGCCGCGTTGAAGGCCGTGACGCGCGCCCGGTAGCTCTTGCCGTTCACGGTGCTCACCTGAAACAGCGTGCCGCTGCTCACCACGTGGTACGCGGTCATGACCTGCCCCTGCGCGCTGATGAAGAAGCCGGTGCCGATGCCCGCTGAGTTCCGCGCCGGATCGACGCTCTCCACCTGCACGGTCGCCGGACGGGACGCCTCGAACAGCGCCCGCGTCTGCGGCGGCAGCGAGTCCGGCAGGGTGCGCGTCGTGACCGGGGCCGCCTGGGCGTCCGGCTCTCGCGGTGGCAGCAGGTACGCGCCGAGCGCCAGCAGCAACAGAACGGGAAGCCAGGGTGACGCGCGCATCTCCCGAGGATAGAACCTGCCCGCGTGCCGCACGGTGGCGAAGGCACCAGCGGACGCTACGCTGATCTTCATGCAGCGGTGGCTTCTGAAATCCGAACCGGACGTGTTCGGGTACCCCGACCTGGAACGCGTGGGCCACGAACCGTGGAACGGCGTCCGCAACTACCAGGCGCGCAATAACCTGCGCGCCATGCACCTCGGCGACCTGTGCCTCTTCTACCACTCGAACGCGAAACCGAACGGCGTCGCCGGGGTGGCCCGCGTGAGCCGGGAAGCGCACCCGGACAACCTTCAGTTCGACCCGGCCAGTCCCTACCACGATCCGAAATCCCCGCCGGGCGACCCCCGCTGGAGCATGGTTGAGGTCGAGCCGGTGCGCGCCTTCCCCCGCCTGCTGACCCTGGACGACCTGCGCGCGCTGCCCGAGTGGGCCGATTCTCCCCTGACCCGCAAGGGGACACGCCTGAGCGTCCTGCCCGTCACGGACACGGAATTCCGTGCGGCGTTACGCGCCGTGGGCCTGGATGCCGATACGCTTTGACTCCCTGACGGTGGCCGACGTGCCCCGGCTGACCCGCTGGTTGCCGGAGCCACACGTCCGTGCCTTCTGGGACGACGGTGAACGCGACGAGGCCACCGTCTGCGACCACTCTTTCGCCCCGAACCGCGACGTGCCCGGCTTCATCTTCCGTGTGGACGGCCACCCTACCGGTTTTCTCCAGACCGAACGGATCGGGGAAGGGCATGAATTCCAGCCGTGGGCCATGCGCGCCGGGGAGACCTGGGCCATCGACCTGCTCATCGGGGAGGTCGAACAGACCGGGCGGGGGGTGGGGCCACAGGTTATCCGGGCGTTCATCGACAAGCTCCAGGGCGAACGTCCAGACTTGCACCGCAGTGTGATCGGCCCCGACGAACGCAACGAGCGCGCCATCCGTGCCTACGGGAAGGCCGGCTTCGAGAAGGTCGGCATGCTGGACGACGAGGCGGGACGGCGGGTCATCACGCGGCTGAACCGGAACTGAGGCCCCGTAGCCCAGGAAAAACCACCTCCGGAGAGGTGGGTGGAGGGGCGCGGCGTGCGTCGAGGCCGTGGTGGTGAGGGGTGAACGGTCTGGGTCAGGGGTGCTGGGTGCTGGGCGTTCCCTGTGAGGATCGGGGGTTGAACCCGAGACGCTGCCCCGACGTCAACCAGGAGGTGCAGCTTTATCCCCGCTGCGAGGTAGGCTTCCGCCCGCACGTGGCCCCTCCGCCCGTACTGTACCTTTCCACCCGCCCGAGCTCAGTCGCCCAGTTCCGTCAGCCAGTTGGTCTGCTGGATCTCGGCCTCCAGCTCGCGCCGCTGCTTGGCGAGGGCGTCCACCTGCGTCTGGAGGTCGCGGGCCGGAACGGCAGACAGGATCCGCACCTCGCTGTTGCTGTAGCGCGTCTGCCGTTCGGAAGCCGTGGCCGCCGCGCGGCGCAGCACCTTCAGGCGCAGGTCGAGCATGTCCCGGCGAGTCAGGGCGTCTGTCAGTGTCTGACCGCCCGGCAGGGTGGCCGCGAGGTTCGCCCGGTGGATGCGGGGCAACAGGGCCTCAAGCCGCTGGGCGACGTCCATGAATTCGTGGAGCAATTGCCGGGGCTCTTCGGGCGGCGCCTCGCCCTCCTGCACCAGCAGGTTCTTGACGATCCGCTCCTCAAGCTGGGCCGCGCGTTTTTGCAGGTCGGCGCGTTCGATCAGGGCCTCGGCGAGTTTCATGCATTCACGGTACCTTGTGAGCTTCGTTTCTAAGCCACTCGGCGCACGGTATTCGCCCAGGCGCGTTGTTATGCTTCACGCAAGATGTCCTTCGATTCGCGCGCCCTGTCTGCCCTGGATTTCCCCCGCGTCCGTGACGCCCTCGCCCAGCGGTGCGCGACGACGCTGGGCACCGAGCGGGCCGGGGCGCTGCAACCCTCGGACGATGGGGGCCGGATCGCGCGCGAACTGGACGAGGTGGAGGATGCGCTCTTCGGTGTGAGCCTGAGCCTGGGCGGCATTCAGGACATCCGTGACCTGCACGCGCGGGCACAGGAAGGCCGGGTGCTGTCCGGGCAGGAGCTGCTGAACGCGGCCTACTCGCTGGACGGCGCGATGACCGTGAAGCGGGCCATCGGCGCGAATTCGCGCGGGCCGCTCCGGGAGGTCGCCCTGGGCCTGGGCGATCACGCGGAACTGGTGCGCCGCGTGCTGGGTGCCCTCGACCGCGAGGGCGGCGTGCGAGACGAGGCGTCGCCGCACCTGCGCGACCTGCGCCGCCGGATTGAGCCGTTGCGGGGGCGCATCCGCGAACGCTTGGCAAGCACCCTGGAGAAGTGGGCCGACGTCCTGCAGGAGCACATCGTCACCATCCGCCGCGACCGCTACGTGCTGCCGGTACAGGCCAGCCGCGTGGGGCAGGTGCAGGGCATCATCGTGGACGCCTCCGCAACCGGGCAGACGTACTTCGTGGAGCCGGCCGCGATCACGCAGCTCAACAACGAACTGGCCCGCCTGATCCTCGACGAGGAGGCCGAGGTGCGCCGGATTCTGACCGAGCTGTCGGGCCTGCTCGCGCAGGACGGGGACGTGCCGATGACCCTCTCGACCATCGGGGAACTCGATCTGATCGCGTCGAAGGCGCGGCTGGCGCGGGACTGGCGGCTGAACCGCCCCGAGCCGTCGCCCGCCGGCGTGTACGACCTGCGCGAGGCGCGCCACCCGCTGATCGAGCATCCCGTGGCGAACGACATCGCGCTGGGCAGCACGAAACTGCTGCTGATCACTGGCCCGAACATGGGCGGCAAGACTGCGACCCTCAAGACCCTCGGCCTGGCCGTCCTGATGCACCAGTGCGGCCTGTACGTCCCGGCGGCAAGCGCGAAACTGCCCGTGGTGCAGGACGTGCTGGTGGACATCGGCGACGAGCAGAGCATCGAGGCGTCCCTGAGCACCTTCGCCAGTCACCTCAAGCACCTGCGCTACGTGCTGCGGCACGCGTCGCCAGACACGCTGGTGCTGGTCGACGAGTTGGGCAGCGGCACCGATCCGAACGAAGGCGCGGCCCTGTCGCAGGCGATCATCGAGACGCTGCTGTCCCAGGACGCGCGCGGCATCGTGACGTCGCACCTGTCGCCGCTGAAACTGTTCGCGCTGGAAACGCCGGGCCTGAAGAATGCCAGCATGGGCTTCGAGGTCGATACCCTCTCGCCCACGTACGTGTTGCAGGTGGGACAGCCGGGCCGCAGTTACGCACTGGCCATCGCGCAGCGCATGGGTCTGCCGGCCGATGTGCTGGAGCGTGCCACGGGCCTGCTCGGCGAGGACGCCGGGATCATGGAACGCATGCTGGAGGGCCTGGAACGCGAACGTGCCGACCTGGCCGGTCAGCTGGAGACCGCCACAACCGCCCGCAGGGAAGCCGAGGGCGAACTGGGCCGCGTGCGCCAGGAGCGTGAGACCCTCGAAACGCGCCGGGGCGAGATGCTTGCGGAGGCCGCGCAGAAGGCCGAGTCGCTGTACGCCGACGCCATTGAGCGCGTCCGGACCCTGCGGGCCAGGGCTCAGGAGGACGGCGCCCGTCCGCGCGTGATGCAGGAACTCCGCGAACTCCGCACCGCCGCGCAGAAGGCCCGGCCCGCTCCACCGGTGCGCGAGGAACGGGGCGATCCCATCCGCGTGGGCAGCCGCGTGGACGTGCCCGCCTACAACGCGGCCGGGCAGGTGCTGGAACTGCGGGGCGATGATCTGGTCGTGCAGCTTGGCGTGATGAAGGTCGGCGTGAAGCGCCGCGATGTGCGTGTTCAGCCGGAAGTGAAGGTGCCCGCCCTGCGCGGCAGTTTCGTGGGCCGCGCTCCCACCACCTTCCAGGCCGAGTTGCAGCTCCGGGGTCTGGGAGTTGAGGAAGCCGTGGAGGAGCTCCGCACCGCGATCCTGGAGGCCTCGGCGCTAAAGGAAAAACAGCTGCGCGTGGTGCACGGCAAGGGCCAGGGCGTCCTGCGCCGCCTGCTGCGCGAATACCTGAAGAACGACCGCAAGGTGGAATCCTTCCATGACGCGGAGCCCAACCAGGGCGGGCACGGCGTGACCATCGTGAACCTGCGCGCGTAATTCCCTGCACGGCGCGGCTCTGGAGCGTACTGGCCCGGCACTGTACTTAGCCCTGTGCACTCACCACATGTGACGCCACTGTGCCGGCGGGTCGGGTAGGGTGGGGCGGTCATGAGGTTGTTCCTTCGCCGCCCCGCTTCATCACGTCCATCCGTTCGTCGGCCCCTGGGCCGCCCCCTGACTGTTGCCGCGCTCGTCGCCGCGCTCTGGGCTCCGGTCGCGCAGGCGCAGTCGATTTTCCATCTGCCTTCCAACTACATGGGCCGCTTCGGCACCTCTGAGATCGCGTACACCACGGCGACCGGCTACGGCGTGCGGTACCTGCCACTGCCCACGGAACCCGACATCCGCCTGTCGATCGTGAAGCAGGCGAACTACTGGGAGATCAACGTCGGGAGCCGCGTGAACGACACGACCCTGGCCGGTGGTGTGTACTTCAACGGCTACACGGCCGCCGAGGGGATTCCTCGCATGGAATACACGCACAACTCCGACGTGGGCGTGCAGTACAGCGCGCTCGTCCAGGGAGAGGGCTTGCATTCGCATCTGTCCGGCGGCGACGCCTTCAGGATCATGCAGGGGCGCGTTCGCGTGCTGGGCACGCTGGGCGTGGCCGTCCAGGCGGAGACCGTGGCCCCGTACGGGCAGGCGGAGGTCAGCGGAGGCTTCAGCAAGACCTTCGGCGTGGTGAACGCGTACCTGGGCACGACGGCCCGCACCTACGTGTTTCCGGTTCAGGGGCAGGTTCAGGGCAGCGTGGATGTCTACCTGGCTGCCTCGGCCAGTCCGGTTCAGGGATTGACGCTGGCCGCGTCTCACTTCGAGCGCTACGTGGGGGGTACAGTGGCCATCCCGGACTTCGGCGTGTCCCGCTACGAGGAGACCAACCTGACGGCTCTGTACCGTTTCCCGAAACAGGATCGCCTGCTGGCGCCGGGAGCTGTTCGGGCGCGGGCGTCCCGTACCTGGACCTCCGGGTATACGTACGTGTGGCTCGATACCTTGTTCGACGTGCGCGGCCTGCCGAGCCTGGTGGGGCCGGGCGTGGGCTACCAGTTCGGGCCGGGCGGCACCGATAGTCGCTGGCTCTTTACCCTCATCACGCTGGGCCGCTGAGGAACTGGACGGCTGTCTCTGGACGCTCATCCGACGTGGCCTGTGGGGCCCGCTGCGGCGGGGGTGGATGATCGCGGTCTGGCCTTCCAGACTGACCGCCAGACCCGTTGCTGGGTCGGGTGGGTGCGTGTGCGCGCGCGGTTCCGGGTTGGAATCGTGATAAAACTGGGGAGTACCTCAGTCTGTCCGTCCGCCTATGTCGTCTGGCCCCCTCTCTTTTTTTCAACTCTCTCGTGCTCTTTTTCACGAGTAGGTGTGGAAGCGGGAGCACCGGGGGAGAAAGGGGAAAGATCATCGAACAGTACGCGAACTTTGTGATCATGCTGCTCGTCGCCCTGGGAATCGGCGTGCTCGCCGTGGTCGTCAGCGCCATCCTGGGGCCCAAGAAAGCCACCCGCGTCAAGCTCATGGCCTACGAGAGCGGCAACGACCCCGAACACGGCGGCGTGGGCACCGGTCAGCGCTTCCCGGTGCACTTCTACCTGGTGGCCATGCTGTTCATCGTCTTCGATATCGAGACGGCGTTCTTCTACCCGCTCGCAGTGGCCTACCAGCACCTCGTCCCCTTCGCGTTCCTGGAAGCCGTGACCTTCGTGCTCCTGCTCCTGGTCGGGTACGTGTACGTGCTGAAAAAGAAGGTGCTCGAATGGGCCTGAGAATGGGGATTCCGGCGGCAAATCAAGAAAGAGATGGTGCCGCCCCCGATCCTGCGGCCCCCCCGACCGCTGCACCGGCAGCGCAGGGCCACACCGTGGAGGTGACTGCATGCCCCTGAAGGAACTGTTTGAGAAGGACTGGCAGGAATTGGAGTCCGAGGGGGTGCTGTTCTCCAGCCTGGAGAAACTGGTGGCATGGGGGCGCAGCAATTCCCTGTGGCCGGCGACCTTCGGACTGGCGTGCTGCGCCATCGAAATGATGAGTTCCACCAACGCGCGCAACGACATGAGCCGCTTTGGCAGCGAGGTCTTCCGCGCCTCGCCCCGGCAGGCGGACGTGATGATCGTCGCCGGACGTCTGAGCAAGAAGATGGCGCCCGTCATGCGGCGCGTGTACGACCAGATGCCCGATCCCAAGTGGGTGATCAGCATGGGGGCGTGTGCCAGCAGCGGCGGCATGTTCAACAACTACGCCATCGTGCAGAACGTGGACAGCGTGGTGCCGGTGGACGTGTTCGTGCCCGGCTGCCCACCCCGCCCCGAGGCCCTGATCTACGCCGTGATGCAGCTCCAGAAGAAGGTGCGCGGCGAGGCCTTCGACGAGCTCGGTCATCAGCTCCCGATGGTGGATGCGTGGACGCGATGACGGGCGGCGACAATACCAGCAAACTCAGCGGCCGCGAGGGCTTCGCGCAGTCCTCGCAGTCCGGCGCGCCACGGCCCACCACGCCGCAGGCAGCGGCCACCGCCCCCGCCACACCGATCGCCGATCCGCGCGACCTGGGCCCCCTGCTGCGCGACCTGAACCTCACCGAGGACGACGCGGCCGAGCCGACGGTGCTGGTCACCCCAGGCGATCTGCTGATGGTGGCCCAGGCCCTCAAGGCGCGCGGCTTCATGCTGCTGGACTCCGTTGGCATCGACTACCTCGCTTACCCCGACGCGCGGCCCAAGCGCTTCGCGGTGCTGCATAACGTCTACCACCCGCACGACCACCGCCGGGTGTTCCTGCGCGTCTGGCTGGACGACGGCGAGCCGCTGCCCAGCGTGTACTCCGTGTGGAAGGCCGCGAACTACCTGGAACGCGAGGTGTACGACCTGCTGGGCGTGGAATTCACGGGCCATCCGGATCTGCGCAAGGTGCTCACTCCGGACGACTTGGAAGGCCACCCGCTGCGCAAGGACTTCCCGCTGGGCGAATCGCCCACCCTGTTCCGCGACGGCCGGTTCCTTGATCCCGCCGCGTTCCGGGCGGGCCTGACCGGGCAGAGCACTGGCCTGACCGGCTACCGGGGCAGCCTGCGCCGGGGCGGCACCCGGGACATCGAGCCGCCCGTGATGCCGGAAGGAGGGCCGAAGTGACCATCACCGACAAACCCACCCAGGGCCAGGGCACGCAGACCGGTACGCTGCCGCCCGAGCAGATGACACCGGATCACCAGGAAAGTACCAGCGCGCAGCGGATGCACGGACAGACCGGCGCGATGATGCACACGCAGATCATGAGCCTGAACGTCGGGCCGCAGCACCCCAGCACGCACGGGGTGCTGCGGCTGGTCGTGGACATGGACGGCGAGTACGTGATGAAGGTCACGCCGCACATGGGCTACCTGCACAGCGGCTTCGAGAAGACCTTCGAGAACCGCACCTTCCAGCAGGGCGTGACCTACGCGCCCCGCACGGACTACCTGCACTCGTTCAGCCACGAACTCGCGTACGTGCTGAGCGTCGAGAAGCTGCTCCAGGCGCGGGTGCCGGAGCGGGCGAACGTGGTGCGCGTCATCCTGCACGAACTGGGTCGCATGCACAGCCACCTCGTGTTCGTCGGTACCGGCCTGCTCGACCTGGGCGCGCTCACCCCGTTCTTCTACGCCTTCCGCGAGAAAGAGGCGCTGGTGGACGTCTTCGAGGCCGTCTGCGGCTACCGCATGAACCAGGGGTACTTCCGCGTCGGCGGCCTGAGCCGTGACATTCCCGACGGCTGGCCCCAGATGGTCGCGAAATTCCTCGACCAGATGGAGAAAGGTGTGCAGGAGTACACCACCCTGTTCGCCAACAACCCGATCTTCCTCGACCGTGCCAAAGGGGTCGGCGTGATTCCGCCCGACGTGGCCCTCGACCTGGGCCTCACCGGGCCGAATCTGCGCGCCAGCGGCGTCCCCATGGACAACCGCAAGGACAACCCTTACTGCGGCCTGGAAGAGTACGACTTCAACGTCGTCACCGGCCAGAACGGCGACAGCCTTGACCGCTTCAACATGCGCCTCCTCGAGTTCGCGGAGAGCATCAAGATCGTCCGCCAGGGCCTCAAGAAGCTCAAACCCGGCCCCGTCAAAGATCCCAACCGCAAGATCAGCCTCCCGCCCCGGCAGGAGCTGGAAACCAGCATGGAAGCCGTCATCCACCACTTCAAGCTGGTCACCGAGGGCTTCCACCCGCCGCACGGCGAGACCTACGTGCCCATCGAGAGCGCCCGTGGCGAGGTTGGCTACTACGTGGTCTCAGACGGCGGCTCCATGCCCTACCGCGTCAAGATCCGCTCGCCCAGCTTCGTGAACCTCCAGGCCCTGGAGTACGCCTGCGTCGGCGCACAGTTCGCCGACCTGATCACCATTCTCGCGACCATCGACCCCGTGCTCGGGGACGTGGACCGGTAAGGAGTCCTCGCCTTGACGTATTTCGCAGACAAACAACCCCTGGTGGCGGACATCTTCTCCCGCTACCCGGACTCGCCGCAGGGCCGGAGAAGCGCGCTGATGCCGCTGCTGCGCGAGGTGCAGGACGCCGAGGGCTTCGTGTCCGAACTGCGCATGGCGGAGATCGCGTCGCTTTGCGGCACGACCGCCACGGAAGTCCGTTCGGTGATGAGCTTCTACTCCACGTACCACACGGTGCCGACCGGTCGGTATCACCTCCAGGTGTGCTCCACTCTGATGTGCGCCCTGAAGGGTTCGGACGAGCTGTGGGACGAGCTGGTGACGCAGCTGGACGTCCAGCCGGGTGAGGTCAGCCCCGACGGACGCTTCAGCGTGCAGAAGGTCGAGTGCCTGGGCTCGTGCGGCACCGCCCCGATGATGCAGATCAACGACGACGGCTACTACGAGAACGTCGGCCCGGCGAAGTGCGCGCGGATTCTGGAGTCGCTGAGACACGACCTCCAGCCGCTGCCGGACAATCTGGTGCCGGTGACGATTACGGCCGACGGGCGGCAGACACTGGCGAGCGGTGAGGTCGTGGGCACGAGCATCACGGGCCTGACGCGCCTTCCGGAACACGCGGGGGGTGACGTATGACGGCCACCGCACCCACGCCGCCCAAGCCGATCACCAGCGCCAAGGATCCGCGCTTCGCCCCGACCCTGTACGCCTACGTGGGGCAGGATCGCAGCTGGACGCTGGACTTCTACCGCCAGAATGGCGGCTATGAGGCCGTGAAGCGGGCCTTTGCCATGGGCGCCGATCCCGTGATCGACGAGGTGAAGAAGTCCGGTCTGCGCGGGCGCGGCGGCGCGGGCTTCGCCACCGGCCTGAAGTGGTCGTTCATGCCCCTGAAGGACGGCAAGCCGCACTACATCATCTGCAACGCGGACGAATCCGAACCGGGCAGCTTCAAGGATCGCTACCTGATGTCCGAAGACCCGCACCAGCTGATCGAGGGCATGGTCATCGCCGGATACGCCATGCGTGCCAGCGTGGGGTACATCTACATCCGGGGCGAGTACGTGCACGCCGCCGAGCGCGTGTGGGCCGCCATCCACGAAGCCCGCGCGGCGGGGCTGCTCGGGAAGAACATCCTGGGCAGCGGCTTCGACTTCGAGCTGCACGTGCACCGTGGGGCCGGAGCGTACATCTGCGGCGAGGAAACCGCCCTGATGAACTCGCTGGAAGGCCTGCGCGCCAACCCGCGCCTGAAGCCGCCCTTCCCGGCGGCGGCGGGTCTGTACGGGCTGCCCACAACCATCAACAACGTCGAGACCTTCTGCGCAGCCACGCAGATCCTGCGCTACGGCGCGGACTGGCACGCGGACATGGGCACCGAGAAGAGCAAGGGCATGAAACTCTTCCAGATCAGCGGCCCGGTCGCGCGGCCCGGCGTGTACGAGCTGCCGCTGGGCACCACCTTCCGCGAGCTCATCTACGACTGGGCGGGCGGCCCGCTGGAGGAGATGAAGGCCATCATCCCCGGCGGATCGAGTTGCCCCATGCTGCCGTACACCGACAAGATCCTCGACACGCCGATGGACTACGAGTCGGTGGCGGCGGCGGGCAGCATGCTCGGCACGGGCGGCGTCACGCTGATCCCGAAGGCCGACTGCATCGTGAACGCCACCTGGAACCTCGTGCGCTTCTACGGGCACGAGAGCTGCGGCAAGTGCACCCCCTGCCGCGAGGGCATCTCCAGCTGGATGACCCGCATGTACGAGAAGCTGGTGCGCGGCCACGGCCAGCCCGGCGACGTGCAGCTGATCATGGACATGTCCGAGAACATTGGGGGCCGCAGCTTCTGCGCCCTGGCCGACGCGTGCCTCGGGCCGGTGCTGAGCAGCATCGCCCTGTTCCGCGAGGAATACGACGCGCTGGCCACGACGCAGAAGCCGCTGTACCCCGCACGGAATCGCTGGAGGGATGAATGAAAGTCGTCGTTGACGGCGTGGAGCTTGACCTGCCCGCCGGAACGTCCGCCATTGACGCGGTGTTCCAGTCGGGCGGGGACGTGCCGTATTTCTGCGCCCACAAATACCTGAGCCCGGTGGGCGCGTGCCGCATGTGCCTGATCGAATCCGGCAGTCCGCGCAAGAACCCCGACGGGACGTTCGTGATGGAAGGCGAGGGGGACGCGGCCACGCCGAAGATCTTCTGGTTCCCGAAACCCATGGCGTCGTGCACCATGCAGGCCACCGAGGGCATGCACATCCGCAGCGCCAAAACCTCGGAGGTCGTGGCGAAGGCGCAGGCGGGCATGATGGAGTTCACGCTCCTGAACCACCCGCTGGATTGCCCCACCTGCGACAAGGGCGGCGCCTGCGAGTTGCAGGACCGCGCCTTCGAGTACGGCTACGGCGCGAGCCGCTTCGGCTTCGACCGCCGCCACGCCGACAAGCACTACCCGCTCTCGAAGTATGTGATCCTCGATCAGGAGCGCTGTATTCACTGCAAGCGCTGCGTGCGCTACTTCGAGGAGGTGCCGGGGCAGGAGGTGCTGGACTTCATCGAGCGGGGTGGGCACACCTTTATCGACACAGAAGAGGGCGGGCTCCCCACAGGCTTCCAGGGCAACATCACGGACATCTGCCCGGTGGGCGCACTGCTGGACAACGTGGCGCGCTTCCGGGGCCGCAACTGGGAGTACGACCACACGCCCACCACCTGCACGCTCTGCCCGGTCGGGTGCTCCATCACCGTGGACGCCCGCAACGGCCGCCTGGAGCGCATCGTGGCCGGTGAGAACCGCGACGTGAACGAGGCGTGGATCTGCGACGCGGGCCGCTTCGGACACTCCTTCGCCAGCCACGACCGCCTGACCGTACCGTTGATCCGGGGCGCCGACGGCCAGCTGCATGCCGCCGACTGGGACGCAGCCATCACCGCGATCAACCGGGGCCTGGCCGGGCAGAATATGGACGATCTGGCCCTGTACATCGGCGCCGACAGCACGCTGGAGGAGGGGCTCGCGCTGGAGTCCCTGGCCGAATTGACCGGCACGAAACACGTGGATCACTGGCCCCGCTACGAGGTGAACATCACCGCGCCCGCCGCGACCCTGACGGACGTGGCGACCGCCGATCTGGTGGTCGTGATCGGTGCGGATCTGGGTGAAGAAGCGCCCGTACTGGAACTCCGCATCCTGGAAATGCTGCGCGGCGGCCTGCTGCCCGCCGAGTTCGACCATGGCACCGCCATTGCCGACCTGCGGCTGATCGAGCGGCCCGTGCGCAAGCCGGAGAAGCTGGTGGTAATCGGTCAGGAGTCGGGGTTATGGAAGCATGCGGGCACCCGCATTCCCGCAAACGGCCTGAGTGGCCTGACCCGCCTCGCCACCCCGGACACCGACGACCTGCGCGCCGCCCTGAAGGCCCTGGAGGACGCCAAGGCCCCCGTCATCATCCTCGGTGCGGACGCCCTGAACGGCGCGTCGGGGTCATTCGCGTCCACCGTCGCCAGTCTGGCCAGCCGCACGGGAGCGAAGGTCATGGCGATTCCCGCCGGGCCGAACAGCCGGGGCCTTGCCGCGCTGAACCTCGTGCCGCGCCGCGGTGGACTGGGATACGCCCAGCTGGCGCAGGCCCCGGCCGCGTTCATCAGCCGGCTCGATCCCGGCGTGAAGGCGCGCGGCTTCACGGTGGTGCACGACACGCACCTCACGTCCACGGCGCAGCTCGCGGACGTGGTGCTGCCGGCCCTCACGAACTACGAGAAGCGCGGCACGACCGTGAACCTCGAAGGCCGCCTGCTGGGGCTGGAGCAGGCGGCCCTCAGCAGCGGCGAGGCCGCCGACCTGATCCGCACCCTGAGCGCCCTGGCCGAGGCGCTGGGCGTGAAGGCGAAGGTGCGCGGCCTCCGGGGCGCGCAGACGCTCGCCGCCGCGAAATTCGGCCTGAAGCTGGAGAGCGTTCCGCCGCGCGGCGTGATCCATCCGTTGCCCACGGCCACGACGGCGCCGACCGGCCAGGTGCACACGCCAACACTCTGGACGGAGCGCATGCAGGTGCCGCGCGGCGATTCGGCACGGGCCGAGCACATCAACTCCCTGATCGGGATGGAACTGCCCATGACCGCCGTCCAGCCCGGGGGGGATGACTGATGCCCGACTGGCTCGCCGCCGCCCTGATCACCCTGCTGAAGGCCGTGCTGGTGATCTTCGCGCTGCTCACCACCTTCGCGTACATGACCCTCGTGGAGCGCCGCCTGCTGGCCCGCATGCAGCTGCGCCCCGGTCCGAACCGCGTGGGGCCGCTGGGCCTGCTGCAACCTCTCGCAGACGCCATCAAGAGCATCTTCAAGGAGGATGTGAGCGTCACGCTGGCCGACAAGCTGGTGTACACGCTCGCGCCCATCGTGGCGATTGCCATGGCGCTGTCGGCCTTCGGGGGCCTGCCCGCTGGCCCGGCCAACAGCCTGTTCGGGGAAGACCCGTGGGTGTACAACCTGAATACGGGCGTCCTCGCGCTGCTCGCGTTGACCAGCATGGGCGTGTACGGCATCTTCCTGGGCGGCTGGGCGTCGGGCAGCAAGTACCCGATCCTGGGCGGCCTGCGGTCGAGCGCACAGATGATCAGCTACGAACTCGGCATGGGCCTGAGCCTGCTGGGCCTGCTGATGCTGGTCGGTACGACGTCCTTTCAGGGCATCGTGATCTGGCAGGCCACGCACGGCTGGCTGATCCTGTTCCAGTCGCTGGGCTTCGCGCTGTTCCTGATCAGCTCGTTCGCGGAGACGAACCGCACGCCCTTCGACCTGCCGGAAGCCGAGCAGGAGATCGTCGCCGGGTACCTCACGGAATACTCCGCGATCAAGTGGGCGCTGTTTCAGATGGCCGAATACGTGAACATGATCACCGCGTCGGCTGTAATGAGCACGCTGTTCTTCGGCGGCTGGAAAGGCCCGCAGTTCCTGAACGGGATCATCCCCGGCATCAGCGACTGGCCGATCATCTGGCTGGTCGTGAAGATCGCGTTCTTCCTCTTCACCTTCATCTGGGTGCGCGCCACGCTGCCCCGGCTGCGGTACGACCAGCTCATGCGCTTCGGCTGGAAGCTGGTGCTGCCGGTCGCCCTGGCGAACACCATGCTCACGGCCGCGTTCCTCGCGTACCGGGGCAACGGCGGCCTGTGGTTCCTGGCGATCCTCAGTCTGGCGGGTCTGGTCGCGCTGCTGATCATGAGTGACCGCGTGCGGCCGCTGTGGAACACGCCCACCGTCCGACGCGAGGAAGACGCCGTGCGGCCCACTCCCCGACCGGTGGGGGGGGACTGATGGGCGCCGTGCGGATCATCAAAGGAGCTGGATATGGGCGTTCTTGAAATTGCCAAGGGGATGGGCCTGACGCTGGGCAAGATGTTCCAGAAGCCCATCACGGTCAGTTACCCCGAGCAGCGGGCCACGCTGCAGCCGCGCTTCCGTGGACGCCACATCCTCACGCGGCATCCCGGCACGAATCTCGAGAAGTGCATCGGGTGCAGCCTGTGCGCGGCCGCGTGCCCGGCGTACGCGATCTACGTGGAGGCCGCCGAGAACGATCCGGCGA
Organism: Deinococcus sp. KSM4-11; assembly: GCF_004801415.1. Taxonomy (NCBI): domain Bacteria; kingdom Thermotogati; phylum Deinococcota; class Deinococci; order Deinococcales; family Deinococcaceae; genus Deinococcus; species Deinococcus sp. KSM4-11. Next base: position 223,678 of record NZ_SSNX01000004.1, read on the forward strand.
ACCCCACGAGTCCTGGGGAGCGCTACGCGAAGGTGTACGAGATCAACATGCTGCGCTGCATCTTCTGCGGCATGTGCGAGGAAGCCTGCCCGACCGGCGCCGTGGTGATGGGCAACGAGTTCGAGATGGCCGACTACCGCTACGGCGACTTCGTGTACGGCAAGGAGGACATGCTGGTCGGCATGCAGGGCAGCCTGCCGCAGCGCCGCGAGGCCGCCCGCACTGGCAAACCCGTGCGGCTGGGCTTCCAGGTCGAGGGTGGCGTGCGCGCCGAACTGGAGGGGGTGACGTACCCGAAATGAGGACTGCAGACGGCAAGAGGGGTGCTGACCTTGTGACCGCTGGTATCGGAGGCCGCGCATGATGATCGCGTTCGTTCTTCTGGGCGCGCTGGCCATCGCGGGCGGCGTGACCACCATCGCGGCCCGGAACGCGGTGCATGCCGCCCTCGGGCTGGTCGGCACGCTGCTGTGCGTGGGCGGGCTGTTCGCCACCATGAGCGCGTCGTTCCTGGCGGCCACGCAGGTCATCGTGTACGCCGGAGCGATCATGGTGCTGTTCCTGTTCGTGATCATGCTGCTGAACGCGAACTCCCCGATCACCAGCGCCGACCCGATTCCATACGTGCGCGAACTCGCCGGGATCGGCGGCACGGTGCTGGCGGGGGCCTTCGTGGTGCTGGCCTTCACGTACAAAGATCCCCAGCCGCTCGCCGTGGGCGTGAAGGGCGTGGGGGACGGCACGGCGCTGGTCATGGGAGAGACGCTCCTGACCCGCTTCCTGCTGCCCTTCGAGGCCGTGAGCATCCTGCTGCTGGTCGCCATCGTGGGCGCAGTCGCGCTGGTGCAGCGCCCGGCGGCCGAGCCGGACGGCGTGGACGACACCGAGGAAGTCCTGTTGCCGTCCGTCCCGGCCACGGTGTCGCGCCTGCCCGAGCGGGAGGTGCGTGCCTGATGGTGCCGACCGCCTCGTACGTGGCCCTGTCCGGCATCCTGTTCGCGCTGGGCATGATCGGCGTACTGACCCGCCGCACGGCCATCATGATCTTCCTGTCGGTGGAACTGATGCTGAACGCCGCGAACATCGCCCTGGTGGCGTTTGCCCGCGCGTGGGGCGACCCGACCGGACAGACCGCCGTGTTCATCGTGATGACCCTGGCCGCCGCCGAGGTGGCGATCGGCCTGGCGATCATTGTCGCCATCTTCCGCAAACGCGAGACGACCAACGTGGACGATCTCGCGGGCATGAAAGGCTGAGTGCTCAGAGTGCCCCTTTACCTGTTACCGCTGCTGCCGCTGCTGGGCTTCGCCCTGCTGATCTGCTCGCCCCGCCTCTTCCCCGGCCGCACCGGCGGCTGGCTGGGCAGTGGCATGGTGCTGCTCAGCTTCCTGATCGCCGTCAGCCGCTACTTTGGCCTGACCGACGCGCCGCAGCACGAGACGCTGTGGACGTGGCTGCCGAACATGGCCCTCGGTGACGGGAACGTCACCGCAAACCTCACGGTGGGCTTCACCTGGGACCAGCTCTCCGCGCTGATGACCCTGATCATCACCGGCGTGGGGTTTCTGATCCACGTCTATTCCGTGTCGTATATGGGCCACGATCCCAAGTTCACGCGCTTCTTCGCGTTCCTGAACTTCTTCGTGGCGATGATGCTGATCCTGGTGCTTGCCGACTCGTACCCGCTGATGTTCGTCGGCTGGGAGGGTGTGGGCACCGCGTCGTTCCTGCTGATCGGCTTCTGGTTCGCCGGGCGCGGTGACGCGAAGGATCAGGCGTCGTTCGAAGCCACCAATGCCGAGGGCACCAGCAACAGCAATGCGGCCCGCAAGGCCTTCATCATGAACCGCATCGGCGACCTGGGCTTCATGCTGGGTATGTTCCTGCTGTTCAAGACCTTCGGCACGCTGAACATCCCGCAGCTGGCCGAACGCATCGGCAGCGTGAAGTTCGACCAGCCCACGCTGGAACTCGCGTGTCTGTTCCTGCTTGTCGGCGCGGTCGGTAAGTCCGGCCAGCTGCCGCTCACGACCTGGCTGCCGGACGCCATGGCCGGCCCCACGCCCGTCTCCGCGCTGATCCACGCGGCGACCATGGTCACGGCGGGCGTCTACCTCGTGGCCCGCAGCCACTTCCTGTACGACCTCGCGCCCACGGCGTCCCTGTGGGTCGCGTGGGTGGGCGGCCTGACCGCCCTGTACGGCGCGCTGTGTGCCCTGAACCAGTACGACATCAAGAAGATCCTCGCGTACTCCACCGTGTCGCAGCTGGGCTACATGTTCATGGCCGTCGGCCTGCACGCGTACACCGCTGGCGTGTTCCACCTGCTCACGCACGCGTTCTTCAAGGCGCTGCTGTTCCTCGCCGCCGGGGCCGTCATCCATGCCGTGCACGAGGAGCAGGACGTGCGGCAGATGGGCGGCCTGCGAAAGTTCATGCCCTTCACGCACATCGTCTCCCTGATGGGCGTCCTGGCGATCTGCGGCATTCCCATCTGGAGCGGGTTCTTCTCCAAGGACGCCATCCTGGCCGCCGCGTACGGGCAGAACATCGGCCTGTACGTCATTGGCCTGGGCGTGGCGCTGCTGACCGCGTTCTACATGGGCCGCTGGTATTTCCTGGTGTGGCAGGGCGAGTACCGTGGACACGCCCACCCGCACGAGGCCGACGCGATCATCACCGCGCCGCTCGGCATCCTGGCCGCGCTCGCCACGCTGGGCGGCTTCTTGAACGTTCCCGCCTTCCTGGGCGGTGGGCACGCCTTCGACGGGTTCCTGGGCAAGGTCGTGCCGCCCCTCGAACATGAGCTCGCGTCCTCCACCGAACTGCTGCTGACCGTCCTGGCGGTTGCGGCTGGGGTGCTGGGCCTGCTGTGGGCCTACACCTCGTTCCGGCGCGACACGCTCACGAACGGGCCGCTGGGCCGGACGAGCACCAACGCGCTGTACCTCGACACCGTGTACGACAACCTGATCAGCGCGCCCAGCCGCACCATCTCCGGCGCGCTCGACATTGCGGATCGCAGCACCGACGGTCTGATCAACGGCATTGCGGGCAACGCCGCCGCGCCGGGCGGGCTGTTCACGCTGTGGCAGAGCGGCTTCGTGCGGGCTTACGCGGTCAGCATGCTGCTCGGCACGGCCGCGATCATCGGGTACTGGGCGCTCAAGACCATCGGAGGTGGCCTGTGAGCCGCGACCTTATCCGGCTGCTGCCCACATTCATGATCTTCCTGCCCATGTTCGGCAGCCTGATCCTGCTGGTCACGCCGAAACGCTGGCGCGACGAAATGGCGGGCCTCCTCTCGGCCCTCACGCTGGGCTTCGGCTTCATGATCTGGCGCGCCGGGGGCAGCGGCCCGCTGGACGTGAACTGGGTGCCAGCCCTGGGAATCACGTACTCCACAGAACTGTCCGGCGTGAGCCTCGCGCTGGCGATGGTCACGGCGTTCATGTCGTTCATCGCGGTGCTGTACGCGGCGCGGCGCATTCCGAACCCCGGCACCATGCTCTCTCTGATCCTGGCGATGGAAACGGGCCTGATCGGCATCTTCGCCGCGCGGGATCTGGTGCTGTTCTACGTGTTCTTCGAGGACGCGCTGCTGCCCTCGCTGCTGATGCTCGCCATCTACGGCAAGCAGGGCCGCATGCGTGCCCTGGTGAAGTTCGCGGCGTACACGCTATTCGGCTCGCTGCTGATGCTGGTCTCGATCATCGGCATCAAGTACCTGGGCGGCAGTCCCACCTTCGCGCTCGCCGACCTGAGAACGCACGTCCTGCCCGCCGGGAGCACCCAGACGTGGCTGTACGTGGCGTTCCTGACCGCCATGGCCGTGAAGCTGCCGCTGTGGCCGCTGCACGCGTGGCTGCCGGATTTCCACGAGCAGAACCACGACAGCGGCATCCCGGACGTCATGGGCACGCTGTACAAGGTCGGCGGATACGGGGTGTTCACCTTCGGGATCACCCTGTTCCCGGATGCCAGCCTGGAGCTGCGCCCGATTCTGATGGGCCTCGCGGCCTTCACGGCGCTGTACGCCGCGTGGATCGCGTTCCACCAACAGGACTGGAAACGCCTGCTCGCCTACGCGGGGCTCTCGCACATGGGCTTCGTCGCGCTGGGCGTATTCTCCCTGAACGAGACGGCCGTGATCGGCGCGATGTACCTGCTCGCCTTCCAGAACCTGTACACCGGCGCGCTGTTCCTCGCAGTCGGGATGGTGCAGGAACGCACCGGCAGCATTCAGGTGCGCGTGGGCGGCGTGATGACCCAGGCGGGCGCCCTGGGCGGCCTCACGCTGGCCCTGTGGCTGGCCTCGATCGCGGTGCCCGGTATGGCGGGCTTCGTCGGTGAGTTCTCGATCCTGCTCGGCGCGTACCAGGTGTACCCGTGGCTGGCGTTCCTGGCCGGGATCACCACCATTGCTGCCGCCGCGTATGCCCTCACGGCCTTCCAGCACACCTTCTGGCAGGCGCGGCCGCCCGGCGGGATACCCGTCCGCGACCTCGTGCATACCGAGTGGCTGATCCTAGCCCTGCCGCTGGGCATCGCGATCTTCTTCGGCGTGTATTCCGCGCCCGCCCTGAACCTGATGCAACCCGCCGTGAAAGCCGTGCTCACCGCACTCGGGGGACAATAAGATGCTGAATAACTTCCAAGTGAAGCCGGTGTTCTGCCGGCGGTCACCCGAGCGGATGCGCGAAGGAACGACAGACGGACTCCGGGAAGTGGAGGGCCGCCCTGAACTGTCCAGGGTGGAACGGAACTGGACGGAGTTCGGATGCTGAGCACCCCCACCGGAACCGACGTGTACGCCATGGGCGCGCTGTTCCCGATCCTGGCCGTGCTGCTCGGCGCGCTCCTCAGCACCCTGCTGGGCTTCTGGGTCAGCCGCCGCGCCCTGACGTACATGAACATCGGCTGGCTGCTGATCTCCGGCGTCTGGATGATGACGCTGTGGAATCAGGGCCGGCAGGCCTTCACGCACGCCGTGGCCCTGTCCGACGGCCAACCGCTGATCACCGCGTCCCTCCAGGCCGACAACCCGGCCCTGCTGCTTGGCCTGGTCATCCTGGTCGGCAGCGTGATGACGCTGCTCGTGTCGCTTGACACCGCGTGGCGCGCGCGCATCTCCTTCCCAGAATTCGACGCCATGCTGATGTACGCCGTGACGGGCGCGCTGCTGATGGCCTTCAGCGGCGACCTGATCGTGCTGTTGATCGGTCTGGAAATCATGAGCCTGTCCGGGTACGTGCTGGCCACCCTGCAGGACTCGCGCCGCGCCGAGGAATCCGGCCTGAAGTACTTCCTGTTGGGCGCGGTTGGCAGCGCCATCCTGATCTACGGGATCGCGTTCGTGTACGGCGCGACCGGCAGCCTGAACTTCGCTGAGATCAGCCTGCGGGTCGGCTCGGTTAGCGGCCTGCTGCCGCAGAACACCGGCATCCTGGTCGGCGGGGCGCTGCTGGTGCTGATCGGCTTCGCGTTCAAGATCGCGCTCGTGCCCTTCCACCAGTGGACGCCGGACGTGTACTCCGGGGCGCCCACCAGCATCAGCCTGTTCCTGAGCACGGTCGTGAAGGTCGCCGTGTTCGCGGGCATGCTGCGCGTGTTCTCCGGCGCGCTGGCCGACGCGCCCGGCTGGGCCAGCGTGCTCCAGATCCTGACCGCCGCCACCCTGATCATCGGGAACAGCGCCGCCCTGCTGCAACGCAACTTCAAGCGCATGCTGGCGTACTCCGCTGTTGCGCACACCGGGTTCCTGGCCATGGCGCTGCTAGGCACGCCAGCCACGGGCGGCGCGGCCCTCACGTACTACCTGCTGGTGTACACCCTGATGACCGCCGCCGCGCTTGCCATCGTCGCCGCCTTGCAGCGCAGCGAGGTCGGCATGGAGATCTCGGATCTGCGCGGGCTGTTCTATCGCCACCCCGCCTACGCGGTCGCGCTGGCCATCTGCCTCGCGTCCCTGGCGGGGTTGCCGCCCTTCGCCGGCTTCTTCGGCAAGTACCTCGCCTTCCAGGCGGCCTTCCAGAACGGCTACGTGTGGCTCAGCGTGCTGGCCGCCGTGACCAGCGTGGCCGCGCTGATCTACTACCTGCGCCCCGGCATGCTGATGTTCATGCCGGACCGCACCCCCAGCCGCGAATACGCGCACGGCCAGCGGCCCCCCACCACCCTTGCCGTCGTGCTGGGCGTGGCCGGCGTGACCCTCCTGGGCCTGCTCCCGAACGTGTGGTACGGCTGGGTCAGCAACCCCGCCATCTGGCAACTGCTCGCCGGACGGTAGCCAAACGGGCAGACGACAGGCAGGAGCCCTTGCTCCTGCCTGCATCCATGTCGTCGTCTTGTCAGCGCTTTACGCTACTTGCGGTCTTCCAGCGCCTCGCGCAGCCAAGACTGGAATTCCGGCAGTGCCCGGTCGAACTGCAGGGCGATGATCTCCGGCACCTCGTACGGGTGCAGGGACTTGATGCGCGCCTCAAGTTCCGGATAGCGTTCTCCGCTGGTCTTGATCAGCAGCAGCGTTTCCGGATCCTCGGCGATCTCGCCCTGCCAGCGGTACACGCTCTGTACGCCGCCGATCACGTTCACGCAGCCGGCGAGGTGCTCGGCAACCAGGGTGCGGGCCAGGTCATGGGCGCGCTCCGGGGGAATAGTGACCATCACGACCAGGGACATGAGTGCAGGATACCCTTCCAGATGGGCGACTCTGTGCGTCCGTTTCGGCCGGAACTCACGAAGCGCTTAGGCAACGCTGGAGTGCCGCGGGGGAATGTTAGGCTGCGCTCATGCGGACGGTCGTCCTGATTGTGGTGCTGGTGCTGCTCGCGCTGTTTGCGCTGCTGAACACCAATTCCCTCATGTTCCCCCACACCATCAGCCTGGGCTTCGTGACGTACACGAAGGTGCCCATGGGGCTGCTCCTGTTGATCCTGGGAACGCTACTGACCCTGGTCTTCTATTTCTGGGCGGGTATTTCGGGCCTGCGGGCCCAGGCCGACAGCGCCCGTCTGCTGCGCGACATGGAGCAGCTGCGCGTCAGCCTGGACAGCAAGGAAGGCAGCCGCTTCGCCTTGCTGCAGACGCACATCGACGAGCGTCTGAATGCCCTGCCGGCCGCGTCCGGCACGAGCGAGCTGAGCGCCGTGAATGCCCGCATCGACGCGCTCCAGCGAGATGTGAACCTGCAACTTGCGCAGCTCGACGATTACCTGAAGGGCAAACTCGGGTGAGCCCCGGCCCGGAAGCTGGACGCGGTGCAACCCGCAGCCCAGAAGCCCGCTTAGAATGCACCGGTAGAGTGAAGCCGGGAGGACTGACATGGCCCTAGATCGTTTTTTCCGTCGCCGCCGCCCGCAGCAGAAGGGTGAGGGCACGGACATGCCGGACCTGTGGACACAGTGTCCCAACTGCAAGGAAGGGCTGTACAACCGTGACCTGGAGGCGAACGCGTTCGTGTGCCCCAAGTGCGGCTTTCACATGCGCGTGGACGCTGGCAACCGCGTGACCCTGCTAATTGACGACGGCAGCTGGACGCAGCTGTCCGGGCCGGTGCGTCCGGTCGACCGGCTGGGCTTCGTGGACACAGAGGCCTACACCGCGCGGCTGGAACGCGCGCAGCGCAAGGCCGGGCGGCCCGACGCGATCCTGACCGGACACGGCACGCTGGAAGGTCTGCCCATCACGCTGGCGGTCATGGACTTCGCGTTCTCCGGCGGCAGCATGGGCAGCGTGGTCGGCGAGGAGATCGCCCGCGCGGCCGAGCACGCCGCGTGGCATGGCACGCCCCTGATCATCGTGACCGCCAGCGGCGGGGCCAGGATGCAGGAAAGCGCGCTGTCCCTGATGCAGATGGCCAAGACCACGGTGGCGCTGGAGGGCCTGAGTGCCCGTGGCCTGCCCTACGTGAGCCTGCTGACGGATCCGACGACCGGCGGCGTGACCGCCAGTTTCGCCACCATCGCGGACGTGATCGTGGCCGAGCCTGGCGCCTTGATCGGCTTCGCGGGCCCGCGCGTGATCCAGCAGACCATCCGCCAGAATCTTCCCGAGGGCTTCCAGCGTGCCGAGTTCCTGCTGGAGCACGGCATGGTGGATGCCGTCGTGGATCGCCGCGAGCACCGCACGTACCTGGCCTCCCTGCTCGGCCTGCTCACCCACCGTGAGGCCAGCGCGTGACCCTGAACCCGGACGCCCTGATTCCCGATACCCTGAAGGAGCTGGAGGCGCGGGTGCGTGACCTGGAGGGCACCGCGCAGAAGACCGGGCAGAACCTCGACGCGGCGCTGCACCCCCTGCGTGCCGAGGTGCAGCGCCTGCGCGACCTGCGCCCACCGCCCACCCGCTGGGAACGGGTACAGCTGGCCCGCGCGCCCGGTCGTCCCACGGCCCTGGATTACGTGGAACGGCTGTGCACCGAGTTCCATGAACTGCACGGCGACCGCCGCTTCGGCGACGATCCCGCGCTGATCGGCGGTCCCGCCCGCTGGCAGGGAATTCCCGTCATGCTGCTGCTCCAGGAAAAGGGCCGGCAGACGAAAAGCAAGATCCGCCGTCGCTTCGGCAGCGCCAACCCCGAGGGCTTCCGCAAGGCCGTGCGCCTGATGGATCTGGCCGAGAAGTTCAAGTTGCCGGTGGTCGCGCTGGTCGACACGCAGGGCGCCTATCCGGGTCTGGAAGCCGAGGAGCGCGGCCAGGGCTGGGCCATCGCGGAGAGCATCCGCCGCATGCTGTCCCTGCGCGTCCCTGCCGTGTGCGTCGTGATCGGCGAGGGCGGCAGTGGTGGCGCGCTGGCGGTCGCCGTCGGGAACCGGGTATTGATCCAGGAGAACGCGTGGTACTCCGTGATCTCTCCGGAGGGCGCCGCCAGCATCATCTGGAAGGACGCCGCCCAAGCCCCCCTGGCGGCCGAGGCCCTGAAGCTCACGGCGCCGGACCTGCTCGACCTGGGGATCGTCGAGGAGATCATCCCTGAACCCACCGGCGGCGCGCACCTGGATGCTGATGCCGCCGCCATCCCGGTCGGCGAGGCGGTGACCCGCCACCTGCGGGAGCTGATGGCCCTGGGGCCGGATGAACTGCGCCAGCAGCGCGGCGAGCGCTTCCGCCACCTGGGCGCGTTCACGGAGAGCTGAGCGGTCGACACACGGATCACTGGATCAGCGTCACTCAGGGCTGATCCAGTGATTTTCCCTGCTCCTCACGGGAGGGTGGCGCTCCCATCCCACGGCCGTTCCTCCACGCCTGCGATCCTGGCGGCCAGATCGTAGGCCACGCTCAGCCCCAGCGCGTCGGCCTTCGGGCCACCGAGCAGAAGGTGCGTGTTCGGGGTGACCTCGCTGTGCATGGGCAGGCCGTCCGGTCTGCCGTCCGGGAGCGCGAACCATGCGCCGGGCACGTCGCTCAGGCTGCGGCCCGTCTCGAGGGCGTCCGTGGCCAGGGCGGGCAGGTCGTCCATGGCGGCCACGAGGTCTTCCAGCGTCTCTCGGCGCAGGCCGGTGGGCACGCCGGTCAGTTTGCCGCCCACGGGTTCGTACCCGGCCGGGTCGCGGTGGTGGATGGCCGGGACGAGGGTATAGCCGCCGCTGACGGGCCGCAGCGTGAGGCCGTGGGCACGCAGCAGGGGAGAGCGATCCGTGCTGGGGAGGTTCAGGCGCGGGAACTGCCGGTACGCGCGGGCGTGCGCAGTGTGTACGCCCAGATCGTGCTCGACGGCGTGCGGGCCGTTCGCGCCGAGGGCCACGACGATGGTCTGCGCGCGGATCCGGTGGGTCTCGTGCACGACGATCCGGTGGGTGTTGGTGACCGTCAGGCGCTCCAGCATGACCGTGCCGTCCCCGCAGAGCTGGGCGCGGGTGTTGAGCATCAGGTTCGCGCCAGCACGGATGGCCGCCTGGGCCGCATTCAGGGCGAGCGCGCCGGGGCGGTACGTGGCGGCCTGGGCGTGCACGCTGGCCCAGGGTAGGGAGTCCATTGTCACCAGGGCCGCGTCCAGCCCCAGGTCACGGGTGGGCACGCGGCCTATGCCGGGCATCGTGTGCAGGTCGATCAAGGCCCGCGTCTGGAGCGAGATGTCGCCGAAGGCCGTGCCCAGTTGCGTCCGCACCCACTGCGCCTCGGCCCGGCGCTCTGCGGGCGCGTCCAGCGCCGTCCAGATGCCGGGCGAGAGCAGTGTCGCTCCCTCCTCGTTGGGCAGGCCGCCCTCCTCGACCAGCAGGACGCCCAGTGGCGGGGCGAGCTGACGCAGGAACAGGGCGCAGGCGGTGCCCATGCGGCCGGCCCCCAGCACCAGAACGCCGTAGTCGCGGGGCGTGAAGGGCTGACCGGTGTGGGCCCACACCTGACCGGGCGGCTGGGAATCGGCGGGCGGCATGAGGGGCATCATGCCGCGCCGGGCGCGGGCGCGGGGGCGCGCTTCTCACGGTCTTGTCAGTTCGCTGAGGAGAGCGGCTGCGTATACTCGCGCTAGATGCGTTTCCTGCCGCGTTCCCACCCTTCTGGCCCGCTGATCCTGGCTGCCCTGCTCGCGGCCAGCGCCGCGCAGGCACTGAATGTGCGTGTGCTGGTCGCCAGCGCGCCGCAGGTCGTGGTGCGGGTGCCCGTGCGCCCCGCAGGGACGGGCCTGACGGGCGGGCCGCTGGGGGCCGCCGCGCCGCTCCCACTGGCGGGCTGGACGGTCGGCCTGACCCCGGACGGCGCGCGCCTCACCCTGAACGGGCAGGATGCCGGGAACGTGGCGCTGTACCTGCCGCCCAGCGTGGGCAGCGTGGTCGAGATCGGTGGGAAGACCTACCGGGGCGGCGTGCAGCTGCGCGTGCAGGCCGGTCGGGTGCAGGCGATCAACGTGGTGGATGTCGAGGATTACGTGCGGTCGGTCGTGCCGGCCGAGATGCCAACCTCCTGGCCGGTGGCGGCCCTGAGCGCGCAGGCGGTGATCGCACGGACCTACGTGGCGGCGCGCATCACCCCGAACAGCCCCTACGACACCTGCGCCACGGAAAGCTGTCAGGTGTACCCCGGCGTGGGGGCCGAAACGCCCTCGTCGGACGCGGCGGTGCTCGCCACGCGCGGGCAGGTGGTCGCCTACGGCACACAGCCCGCCAGCACGTATTTCAGCGCGGATTCCGGTGGCTACACGGCCTCCAGCGCGGAGGTCTGGGGCAAGGCCCTGCCGTACCTGCCAGCGCAGACCGATCCGTTCTCGGCGGGCAGTCCGCGAGCCCACTGGCGGCTGGAGGTCGGGGCCGCGAAGCTCGCGGAGGTCGCCGCTCGCTACCACGTGCAGGTCGGTGCCATCCAGAGCGTCGCCGTGACGCGCCTCAGCCCGTCCGGCCGGCCGCTGGAGATCACCCTGACGGGATCGACCGGCACGGGCCGGATCGACGGGGCGAACGCGGGCGGCTTCGTGCGTTCGCTGGGCGCGGCAGGTACCCGCGTCACGCTGGACGGCACGGCGCTCGCCACGGGCGGCCCCCTGGTCGTCGAGGGCAGCGGGGCGGGGCACGGTGTGGGCCTTTCGCAGTACGGGGCCCTGGGGCTGGCCCGGCAGGGGTACAGCCACCTGTACGTGCTGGGCTTCTACTATCCCGGCACCAGCCTGAGCGTCCTGGCCGGGCGTGCGGCAGGCGGGGCGCTGCTCGCGGGCGACCGTGACCTGCCGCGCCCGTCGGCGGCTGTCCTGGCTGTGAATTCCCTGCAGGACGGCGTCCGGTGACGGGCCGTTCCCACGGCCGGCCGCTGGGCCGGCGGGCCCGGAACCGCGCGCGCAGCGCGGCCCTCACGCTGGCGCTGCTGGGCCTGCTGGGCGGCGCGGCGGGCGCCCGCACGGTGCGGATCGTCACGGCCGACACGCTCGAACTGCGCAACGTCGATGATCAGGAACTCGTCGTCATCGCGGGCGAGATGGTCGAACTGCGCGTCGACGACGATCTGGTGCGGGCCAAACGGGTCGAGTTCAACCGCACCAAGCGCACCCTGACGCTGGTCGGCCAGGCCACGTACCGCAGCGCCAAGGACGGTCAGGTCATGACCGGCGAGAACCTCGTCGTGGATCTGGGAGCCGAGCAGGTCACGGGCGAGGACGTCCTGATGAGCGACGCCGACCTGGAGATCCGGGGCGCGCAGATCGAGCGCATCCCCGGCCAGCTGCGCGCCACGGACGGCTATTTCACCACCTGCGCCCGCTGCGGCCGGACACCGAACGATTACGCCTTCCGGGCCAAGCGCATCCTGATGTACCCCGGCGACCGTCTGGTGGCGTACCAGGCGCAGCTCCTGATCGCCGACGCGCCCGTGCTGTACCTGCCGGTCGTGGTGATCCCCCTGAACGACGCCGACCGTCAGCCCCGCCTGCTGGTCGGGCAGGGCGCCGACGACGGCCTGACCGTCGAGGCGGACCTGCCCTTCTCGATCGGGTCGAGCACGCTGGGCACCACGCTGCTGCGCTACTACCAGAACCGCAATCCCAGCGTCGGCTACGGCGTGTCGCTGCGCTCGTACGCGCCGATGCCGTACGTGGACCGTGTGAACCTGTACACGCTCATCAGTCCCCGCCCGTTCCTGGACAGCGTGCAGCAGCCCGGCGACGACGTGGATCTGAACCTGGCCGTGACTGGCCGCCTGCCGCTGGAGTCGGCCCTGAAGGATCTGGAGTACTCGCTGACGGTGAACCGCCAGGACATCGGGCGGTATGCCGCCGATCCGGAACGGGGCGTCACGCGCGTCACCTTCGGTGCGAAGGTCGACTACCCGCTGTTCACGGCCGAATTCAACTATGCCGACCGCTACGGCCCGGCACCCACCACCGGCCTGGACACGCCCCTGAAGCTGCCGGAGGTCGTGGTCGATCCCAAACCGTACACGCGCGGGAACCTCAGCACGGACTTCCACTTCAGTGCCGGGAACTACATGGCGCGCAGCAACCCGCTGTCGCCCAGTGCCACGGCGCAGGGCCCGAACATCACCACCGAACGCCTGGAGGAAAGCCACAGCATCGCGTTCACGGCGCAGCCCTGGACCAACGCCGACCTGATCCTCACGAACACGTATACGGGCCGCTTCTACGGCACCGGGGCCCGCACCGTGCAGCTGAACCTGGGCGCGACCCTCACGCAGCGCTTCAACACCACCAACACCGTGCAGTTCAGCGCCGGGTACACGCGCAACGAGGGCACCAGTCCCTTCGCCTTCGACGCGGTCTATCACCTGCTGAGCGCGCCGCTGGGCGTCACCCTCAGCACCGTGCCGGTGAAGGATGTGCGCTTCGGCATTCAGTACCGCCGCGACCTGTTCCTGCCCGGCACGCAGCAGGGGGCCACCGTCTTCACGCTGGACGTGTCGCGTTTGCCGCTGAACCTCAGTTCCCAGCTCGGCTACGACTTCGTGACGAAGGAACTCGACAGCTTCTCGTACACCGTGACGCTCAGCGACCCGCAGTCGAACGTGCTGACCTACGTGCCCGCCCGGCCCGCCAGCACCGGAGCCGTCCCGACCAGCCCGGCCGTCGCGCCCACACCCGATACACCCTTGCCCGACGCGGCCGTCCCTGCTTCCGGCGTGGACACTCCCGCGGTGGGCGCCGGTGTGGGCACCACACCGGCCCAGCCGGATCCAGCCGCTCCCGCCCCGCTTCCCGACACGAGTGGCCAGGTGCCGGAGCTCCCCACAGAGCAGGCGCCCGGCCAGACTCCGACCCAGCCGGACACCCAGCCCGTGGCGCCCACAGATTCGGCCGCCCCCGCAACCCCGGCCGAGCCGGCGCATGCGGCGTACTACCGGCGCAGCAGCCGCTGGCCCGCCCCGGATCTCACGCTGACCTTCACGGGCGGGTACAGCCGCGCCACCGGGTATGCGCCCTTCACGGCCCGCGCCACCGTGACCGGGGATGTCCGCACGAATTCCTTCTCCGTGTACGCCACGCAGGACATCCAGAACCAGCGGCTGGACAACGTGGGCTTCAGCGTGAACGCGGCCGTCACGCGCGACACCGTGCTCAACCCGCTGTCCGTCAGCGCGTCCGAGCAGCTGTACCTCACGACCGCGCGCGTCACGGGCACTGAGACGGTGACGTGGCGCAACCGCTACCAGTTCAGCAGCACGCACGACCTGCTGCTGAACCGTCCGGACACCGCGACGGACAGCGGCACCATCAACTTCAGTGTGGGAACCACCGGCGGCAGCGCGACCTCCTGGCAGGTCACGTACGGCGGCGCATACGATCTGGTGCGCGGCGGGTTCACGCGGCCCACGCTGTCGGGATCGCTGAGCACCACGCAGCCCGGCAACCGCCTGGCCCTGAGCGCCGTGATGAACGTGGCGGGCCTGGATCAGCCGCGTACCGAACTGGGCCGTGTGGATGCCGACGTGGCGTGGCAGTTCGGCAGTCGCGCCGCCCTGTCCGGCCGCGCCGTGTATACCCGCACGCGCGATGCGGTCGACAGGAAGTACGAATCCTTGCAGCTCAGCCCGGTGCGCGCCACCGTCGGGATCGGGCGCAAGGGCGAGCGGCCCGGCGCGTACGTCACGGTGGGCCTGTCGCAGACCTTCAGCTGGGTGGACGGCGTCCGGCAGAATCCCACGCCGCTCGCGCCGGTCGTGGGCCTCACCATCGACCGCTGCTGCTGGGCCTTGCAGGCCGAGGCGGACCTGGGCCTGGGCCGGTACCGGCTGGCGGTCGGTCTGCCCGGTCAGACGGCGTACCCGCTGTTCGACCTGACCGGCACGGGTTTCGACGTGCCGCTGCTGACCACCCCCTGACGCCCGCTCCCGACCCCCGGAGGTCTCCCGTGAACCGCTTCCTATTGTTGCTGGCCCTGCCCCTCGTGCTGGCCGCGTGTACCGGCACCGAGGAGACCATTCCCGGCGCACGCGTGGTCATGATCGTCGATGGCGGAGCCACGCTGCGCACGCTGGCCCCGAACGACAGCCTGAACCCGGCCCCCATCTCGGACGACACCAGTGTGGCCATCCCGACCCCCTCGGGCAAGGCGGTGGCGGTCGATCCCCTGTCCAGCGGCCTGCGGCTGGCCCTGACCCTGACGGCGGGCGTGGAGAGCCGGGACGCCACGCTGGCGACCGGCACGCCGTATACCCCCCCGACCTTCACGCCCGTGTGCCTGAAGCAGGCCGCCATGAACGTCACCCGCACCCGCCTGCTGACCCTCAGCGAGTGCGACGGTGGCCCCCAGCAGCTCGCGCTGTACCGCGAGGACGGCACGCTGGTCTGGACGGCCCTGCTGCCCACCTATCTGCCACCCAGCGCCGGCTCGAACATTCCGCCCCTCCGGCTGGCCGTCAGCGGCGAGGTGGGGGTGGTCGCGCGGGCCCGTGTGGGCGGCGGCAGCGAGATCATGCGGGCTGCCGTCGTGACCACCGGCGACGCCACCGCCGAGGTCAGCACGCCCATTGCCACGCCCGCCATCCGCGACCTCGCGCCGTATGGATCGGACATTGTGGCCGCCATGGACAGCGGCCTGCAGAAACTCAAGGCGACCGGCGAACCCGACGCCGCCACCACCCTGGGCGCCTTCGGCAAGACCCGCTACGACCGCGTGTGGAGCGCCGCGACCGGCTCCCGCACCCTGCTGATCGCGTGGCCGAGCGACCTGGGGGGCGGCGTGGCCCAGCCGCTGAAGGTCTGGGACGGCACCACGGCGAACGCCGCGACCGTCAATTCATTCATCGATCTGCGCGACGTGACTGTGACCCTCGACGGGTACCTGTACGCCCTGACGAACGCGAACCTCAGCAGTTACGACACCGTGTACGGCCTGAACCAGGGCAACTGGCGGGCGCGGCCCCTGCTGAGCGGCCTGAACGATGCCCGCGCCCTGACCTGGCTCCTGCCGCCCCCCGTGGCCACCACGCCCTGAGCCCCGCGTGACCTACACGCCCGGGCCCAGCAGCGCGAGCAGCAGCGCCGGGATCGCGCCCCGCACGCCCACCAGCGGCGCCCCGCCCCGCACCAGCAGCACCACGGCCGCGCCCGACATCGGGTGAAAGCCCAGGCCGGTGCGGGTGCCGCGCGCCACGCCGTCATGCCAGCGCACCTGACCGGGGCCGCTCACGAACCAGCCGGGACTCACCCCGGACAGCAGCGGCGGCAGGCCGGGCGGCCGCTGGATGTCCTGCCAGTGCGCCCCCGCCCGGCCGTCCAGGTGCGCCTGCGCGAACTCCAGCAGGTCGTCGGCCGCGCCGTACAGCCCCCCCGCCCCCACCAGCGGCCCGAATCCCGTGAAGGCCTGTGAACCCAGCAGCCCGGACGGAGCGACCAGCACGCCCGCCGGGTCGGGCCTGACTTCCAGGCCCAGTGGGGCCGTGACCCAGGTGCGCAGGGCCCGCGCGTACCCCCCGGCCTCTGGCGTTTCCCCCGCCGCGTAGGCCAGCGCCAGCGCCAGCGCGCCCACTCCCAGATTCGAGTACGCGAAGCGTCCGCCGGGCCGGGCCCAGCGCCGCGCACTCCCCAGCACCTCCCGCGCACTCAGGGGCGCGTAGGGCCCATTGAAGTGCGTGAAGGTCGTGACGGCCACCCGCGCAGGATGCGCCGGCAGGCCCGCCGTGTGCGTGGCCAGACTCCGGGCGGTCAGGAAGAGCGGCAATGTCCGCAGGGGGCCGCCCAGCGCCGCCAGGGGCTCGTCCCACTGCAGCCGACCCCCCCGCACCAGGGCGTCCGCCAGGGCTGCCGTGAAGGGCTTGGTCACGCTGGCCAGCTCGAAGATGCCGTCGGCAGGCACGCCCCCCAGACCCACAACCACCTGTTTGCCGCCCAGCGCCGCCCCCAGCACGCCGCCTTTGCGGTACAGCGTGCGCGTCAGGGGCCGTAGCGTCCGCACGTCCGTCCCCAGCACGCCGGCCACCTGCTCCAGCGCCCGCGTGGTGGGATCACGGCGGAACATGGGTGCAGCCTAGCGCCGCCGTGGTCATGGCAGGCGCAGCACCCGCACGTTTCCGTCCCTGGCGCTCAGGTAACTCAGGCGCTGTCCGTCGGGGCTGACCTGCCAGTCGGCCTGCCGCACCTGATCGCCCAGGTCGCCGAGGGTCGTCCACGTGTTCATCTGCGTGTCGAGCTGCCGCAGCACGTGCGGGCCGCCGTCCACGCGCAGCGGAATCAGCAGCAGGCGGCGGGCGTCCCTCCACAGGAACGCGCCGAACTCAGTCAGGCGCTTCGGGCTTCCCCCGGCGGTCGGCTGCAGCCACAGGCCATTGCGGGCGGCGCTGTCGAAGGAGATGGTATATGCGACCTGCTGGCCGTCCGGACTGACCTGCACCGACCGGAACCCCAGCGCGGTGCGCAGGGTGCGGCGCGCGCCGGTCTGCACGTCCAGCGTGAATAGGTCGCGGTCGCGCGCGCCGGCGGTGGTCTTGCCGCTGACCAGCAGGGTACGGTCGTTCAGCCACGCGATCGGCCCGCCGCCGTACACCGTGGCCACCGCTTTCGGGGCTCCGAACACGTCGGCGGTGAAGACCCGTGTGACCCGGCGGTCGTAGTTGCCGGTGGTGGCGCTGCGGGCGTACGCGAGCTTCGTCTCGGCCCGGTTCCACACGACGTCCCCCCCACGCGTGGGCAGCGTGAAGGTCTTGCCGTCCGACAGACGCGCGAGGGTCGTGGACTCGCCCGTGCCGGGCCGCACCGCCCATTTCAGCGCGGGGGAATAGAAGGCGACGGTCGAAAATCTCCGCGTGACCGCGCCCCCACCCGCCGGCACGGTGTAGATGCCGGTGCTGCCGCGCACCGGCGGGCCGTCCAGGAACAGCAGCGCCTGCGAATCCGGAGTCCAGACGGCTCCGGGACAGCAGCTGCCCGAGAGGATCGGCTGGGAGGGCAGCGTGGCGGCCACGGCGCTGCCGGTCAGCAGCGCGGCCAGCAGGAACCGGATCATCGGGAACCTCCGGGAGCGGGGGGCCAGGGGCGTGCGAACTCGTTCAGCAGCCGGCCCCCGCGCAGGGCCTCGGGCTGGGTGTCGGGCGCCTGCCAGCGGCGCGGAGCGTTGAGGTCGTATTCGTAGCCGCGACCGAAGCCGCTCGCCAGGGCCAGGGAATTCCAGTCGGCCGCAATGTACGGCTGCGGGTTGAAGAAGCGCTGGTGCGAGCGGTCGCGCAGTTCCAGATGCAGGTGAGGCGCGCTCACGCACGTGAACTGTGAGTCGCCGCTCAGCCCGATCACGTCCCCGCGCTTCACGCGCTGCCCAACCTTCAGGGTGGATCGCCGCAGCAGGTGCCCGTACAGGCTGCTGAGGTTCCCGGCATGGTCGATCACGACATTGTGCGGCGGACTGCCGTGTGGCCCGTCCACATCCACCACCACGCCGTCCCCGATGGCGTGCACGGGCGTACCGCAGGGCGCGCTGAAATCCAGGCCTGCGTGGATGCCCTGGAGGTTGCCGTAGGTGCTGCGCCGCTGCCGGTACGCGCCCGTGGTGTTCCCGTAGCCCTGGCCGAGCAGCCAAGTATTCGGGCCGGGCGGGCCGGTGAAAGGCAGGCTGAACTGGCGACTGGCTTTGGCGATTGCGCTGTCCGGGAGGGGGGCAGCGTAATGGGCCCCGGCGACGGCGGCGAGCAGCAGGGCGGCGAGGGCGGCGGGGCGGACGGCACAACTGGGATCGGGCGCACGGGCCATGGCCGATGCTGACGCGCCCCCGCGCGCCGGTGCGTACCCGCGCCCACCTTTGCCGGGATGGGCGCTTGACCAATCCTGAAGGCTCGCGCCCGCGCCGACCGGCTTGACTTCCGGCGCGGGCGCCCGTAGTCTTCTGTCCGCTGGTGCGCCAGTATTGGTCCGGTAGTGTAGCGGTTAGCATATCTGCCTGTCACGCAGAAGGTCGCGGGTTCAAATCCCGTCCGGACCGCCAGGAGAGAGGAGCGAGGTGAACGCCTCGCTTTCTTCTTTTTATCCCCTTCATTTTCCAGGGGGTGGACGGACATGACGGTGCGGGGCACCCTCTTGCCGTATTATTTGCCCCGGTTTCGCACGGCGTCCGGCGGGTCAGCGAGTGGCCTCCGAACCCCGCGCACGGCGAGCCTACCCCACCCGGAGGAGGACGCCTCACGTGACTGCCACCAACCCCCTGAACACCAGCTTCACCACCACCGACGCCGCCGAACTGTACCAGGTGCCCAACTGGAGCGGCGGCTGGTTCCGCGTGTCCGACAAGGGCGCGCTGGAAGTCACCCCCAGCCCCGGCCTGCACGCCCCGCTGCGTGCCATCGTTGATGAGATCGTCGAACGGGGCGAGAGCCTGCCGGTCATCCTGCGCTTCCCGCAGGTGATCGCCGGGCGCGTCAAGCACCTGAACGAAAGCTTCCAGTCGGCCATCCAGGAGTACGGCTACACCGGCCACTACCAGGGCGTGTTTCCCATCAAGGTGAACCAGCGCCGTGTGGTCGTGGAGTCGGTTGCTGCCGCCGGTTTCGACTACGCACATGGCCTGGAGGCCGGTTCCAAGGCCGAGCTGGCGCTGTGCCTGGCGCAGAAGATGCACCCGGACGCGCTGCTGTGCTGCAACGGCTTCAAGGACGACGGCTTCATCAAGCTGGCGCTGTGGGGCCGCACCCTCGGCAAGAACGTCGTCATCACCATCGAGAAGTACAGCGAACTGGAACGCATCCTCAAGCAGGCCAAGGCCCTGGGCGTGCGCCCGGCCATGGGCGTGCGCTTCAAGCTGCACGCTCGGGGCAGCGGGCAGTGGGAGGAATCCGGCGGGGATCAGGCGAAGTTCGGCCTGAACGCCTACGAACTCCTGCGCGTGGTCGAGCGGCTGCGCGAGGAGAACATGCTCGACACGCTGGTCATGCTGCACACGCACATCGGTTCGCAGATCACCGACATCCGCCGGGTGAAGGTGGCGGTGCGCGAGGCTACGCAGACCTACGCGGGCCTGATCGCCGCCGGGGCCGAGCTGAAGTACCTGAACGTGGGCGGCGGCCTGGGCGTCGATTACGACGGCAGCAAGACCACCTTCTACGCCAGCATGAACTACACCGTCAAGGAGTACGCGGCCGACATCGTGTACACCGTGCAGGAGGTCTGCAAGGCAAGGCAGGTGCCCGAGCCCGTGATCGTGTCCGAATCCGGCCGGGCGCTCACCGCTCACCACGCCGTGCTGATCATGCCGGTCGTGGACGTGACCGGCCCCACCCGCGACCTCGAAGACCTCGCGCCCGCCGATGAGAACAGCCACCAGATCGTCAAGGACATGGAAGAGATCCTGGCGAACATCACGTCGCGCAACTACCGCGAGTCGTACAACGACGCCGTGGGCGACAAGCAGACGCTGCACAACCTCTTCGACCTGGGGTACGTGACCCTGCCGGACCGGGCGCGCGGTGAGGCGCTGTTCAACGCCATCCTGCGCCGGATCGCCAAACTCATCCAGAACGAGAAGTACGTGCCCGACGAACTCGAAGACCTGCAGAAGGTGCTGGCGGACAAGTTCATCTGCAACTTCTCGCTTTTCCAGAGCCTGCCGGACAACTGGGCCATCCAGGCGCTGTTTCCGATCGTCCCGCTGGATCGCCTGAACGAGAAGCCGACCCGGCAGGCGACCATCGTGGATATCACCTGCGACAGTGACGGCAAGATCGAGAAGTTCATCGACCTGCGCGACGTGAAGGCCACCCTGCCGCTGCACGAGCCCGGCGACCGCCCGTACTACCTGGGCGCGTTCCTGATGGGCGCGTACCAGGACGTGCTGGGCAGCGCCCACAACCTCTTCGGGAAGGTCAGCGAGGCGCATGTGACCGTGCGGCCCGGCGGGCGGTACCACATCGACCTGTTCGTGCGCGGCCAGAAGGCCCGGCGCATGATCGAGTCGATGGGCTACGAGGAGCCCATGCTGCGCGACGCCATCGAGGATCAGGCCGACGCGGCCATCAAGGCCAAGACCCTCACGGCCGATCAGGAGAATGAACTCCTGGAGGATTACGGCGAGGAGCTCCTCGGCTACACGTACCTGGAGTACGAGGAAAGCTGAAGCCCCACACGAGAACGCAGCCCCGATGCCTAGGGCTGCGTTCTCACTTGGGCTGCCGGATAGTCAATCCCCGGCGACCGGCAGTCCGTGGTTCTGTGCCCCACTGTCGTTGAACTCGCGGTTCACCTCACGTTCCTCGCGGGTCAGGACGATGAAGCTGAGCAGCATGATCAGCAGCGTCGCGGCGGCCATGAGCAGCAGGAGTTCCATACCTCTAGTGTGGCCATGGCTGTTCAGCGTGAGGTGACGCGAACCTCAAGATGGACTGAACGACCCTTTCTGACTTCTGAAGGATTGAGCTTCAGCGCTGCGGCGCGCCGGGCAGGTCGATCACCCGCACGGGCACCGGCTCGCCGAACCGTGGGTATTTGCGGGCCTTACTAGGTTCGCCCCGGCCACAGATGACCGTGAGCTGCGGCAGGCCGTGCGGTGTGGCTTCCGCCACGGCCAGGCGACCCGTCTCGTATGCGCCCATGTCGATATACAGGTGGTTCGCGATCCGCGCAGGCGTCTGCACCGGCGTGTGGCCGTGGATGCTGAAAGTCACGCCCCCGGGCATGCGGAAGGGACCCTCGTAGGGACGCAGCCACAGCGCGGCGTCCTCCGGATTGGGATGCTCCGGGTGGTGTACGGGCGGAGCTGCATGCGACACCAGCAGGCTCGGCGAGGTCGGCGGCGTAGTGTGGATCACGTGATCCCCCGTGACGTACACGACGGTCTTCAGGAGGTTCAGGTACGTCTCCAGCCGCGCAGGGAATTTCTCCAGGGTCAGGCTGCCCAGCTCGCTGCGGACGGTGTCCCCCCCGGCCCGCATCCACCACTGGTAGCCCTCCATGGCGCGGCGGTAATCGCCCATGTCGTGCGTGCCCAGGTAGCGGCGGTACCAGCGGATGCCCTCCAGCGCCATGCGTTCGTGGTTGCCCATCAGCAGCGTGGCCCGGCCCGCTGTGTGCAGGTCGAGCAGCATGTCCACCACCGTCATGGAACGCGCGCCCCGGTCGATGGCGTCGCCCAGCACCACCAGGTGGGAGTCCGGGAAGTGGTCGAGCACCGCGCGCAGCAGGTCCGGGCGGCCATGCAGGTCCGGAACGATCAGGGCGGGGGCGGTCATGTCGGCTCTCCGCTGCCATCACTGCCGGACTCGTCGCTGCCGTGCTCGTCACTGAAGGCCAGCAGCGTCTGCTTGCTGCGCTCCCGCAGCAGGCGTGCGCCGTCCGGGGCAGGCGTGAAGGTCACGGCCATCCCCGTCGCGTGCGCGTGGTAGGCCGCGCCGTCGTTCGCGTCGGGCAGCCATTCGGCGGGCAGCTGGAAGGTGCGGCCACGGTCGTCCTCGACGTCCGCGAGTCCCGTGTCCTCGTCGAGCACGTCGATCACGAGGAGCAGCGGTGGAGAGGAAGGAACGGGCATGTCGCCATGGTACCGGGCGGACCTGACAGCATCTTCACGACTGGATCATGACCGCCACCGGGCGGTTGCTACCCTGCCTGGATGGAACGCGTTCAGTCTCTCACCCGCCGCCGCCTGCTGCGGGCGCTCGCCGGTGGCGGGGCCGCGCTGATGGCCACCGGTGGCGCCGGGGTGGCCCAGGCCCACACGCTGGAGGTCACGGCGCACACCCGGCCCCTGCGGGGGCTGCGTTCGGCCCTGCGGGTGGCCTTCCTGAGCGACCTGCATTACGGCCTGTATGTGGGCGGCGGTCAGATCCGCCGCTGGGTGGACGCCGCCCTGGCGGCCCGGCCCGATCTGATCCTGCTGGGTGGGGATTACATCGACCAGCGGCTGCGCACGTCGCCACGGCCGCTGATCCGTGAACTGGCGCGCCTGAAGGCCCCGCTGGGGGTGTACGGCGTCTGGGGCAACCACGATTACGGCAGTTTCGGGAAGTTCGCCAGTCCGTACTACGGGCCCGCCCAGGCCGACTGGGCCGCGCGCCGCGCCCAGCTGGCGCAGGATCTGGGTGCCGAGGGGATCACCATCCTGCGGGATCAGGGGGTGGCCGTGCGCAGCGACCTGTATATCGGCGGCGTCGATGACCTGTGGAACGGAACCCCCGACGCCCGGACGGCGCTGGCCGGAGCTGGGCACCTTGCGACGATCCTGCTCAGCCACAATCCGGACGTGCTGCCTGATCTGCCCGTCGCCGCTGGACTGGTGCTCAGCGGGCACACGCATGGAGGTCAGGTACGGCTGCCGCTGATCGGGGCGCCGGTGGTGCCCAGCGCGTTCGGGCAGCGCTACGCGATGGGCTGGGTGCAGGGCGCGCACGGCACGCCGGCCTACGTGAGCCGGGGCCTGGGCACCAGCGGCATTCCCTTCCGGAACCTGTGCCCGCCCGAGCTCACCGTCTTGACCCTGACGCCGGAAGCCTGAACCGCTGTGCAGGCTATTTGGGGGAGAGGGCACCCAAAGGAGCCCGCTGTCTCACTGTCGGTGACCATCTCTGCGTGAGAGAAGGCGGCTCTGGTTCACGTCCTGGCCGGACTTCTTCCTCGCACATCCTCTTCGCGGTCAGTAGAGCGGTTCCTGGCAATCGACAGGAGGAATGGCCAGTGTCTTTTAACGCGAAAACCCGGTCGGAAGCGTCAGTATAGTTGCTTGCAAAAGCAAGTAGTTTTTACGGTGCTGTCGGTCATCCTTCGGCCTGGACGTTATAAACAAGTCTCCGATGTTCCGGCGGAGAAGGTGTACGGTGGACACTGAAGACCTGCTCCGGGCAGGTCGTCCGGATTCACCGCCGGGACGCACACGGTGAGATGGAGCGACGACATGGACATGAACGAACAGCAGACCAGCGGCCCCGTTGCCGGCTCCGTGCCCACCCACAGTGGGGCCAATGCCGCCGAACGCCTGGCCGCCGCCACGCAGGGGCTCTACCCGGCCCGCGAGCACGACGCCTGCGGCGTGGGCTTCGTCGCGCACATCAAGGGCCACAAGAACCACTCGATCATCGAGCGCGGCTTGAAGATCCTCGAGAACCTCGACCATCGCGGCGCGGTCGGCGCGGACGCCCTGATGGGTGACGGTGCCGGCATCCTGATCCAGATCCCGGACGAGTACTACCGCGCGGTCATGCAGGAGCAGGGCGTCACGCTGCCCCCGCCCGGCGACTACGGCGTGGGCATGATCTTCCTGCCCAAGGAGATCGCGTCGCGCCGCGCGTGCGAGCAGGAACTCGAGCGCGCCATCATGGCCGAGGGCCAGCTCGTACTCGGCTGGCGCGATGTGCCGGTCAACGGCGACATGCCCATGAGCCCCACGGTGCGCGAGAAGGAGCCCGTGATCCGGCAGGTGTTCATCGGGGCTGGGGCCGACACCCTGGTGCCGGACGCCCTGGAGCGCAAGCTGTACGTGATCCGCCGCCGTGCCAGCAACGCCATCCGGGCGCTGGCCTTCACGCACGGCGCCGAATACTACGTGCCCTCGATGTCGTGCCGCACGGTGATCTACAAGGGCCTGCTGCTGGCCGACCAGGTGGGCGAGTATTACCTCGACCTGCAGGACACGCGGGTCGTGTCGGCCCTGGCCCTGGTGCACCAGCGTTTCTCCACGAACACCTTCCCCGAGTGGCCGCTGGCGCACCCCTACCGCATGGTTGCGCACAACGGCGAGATCAACACCGTGAAGGGCAACTTCAACTGGATGCGCGCCCGCGAGGGCATCATGGCGAGCCCCGTGCTGGGCGACGACCTGAAGAAGCTCTACCCGATCTCCTTCGAGGGCGAGTCCGACACCGCCACCTTCGACAACGCCCTGGAACTGCTCACCATGGCCGGCTACCCCATGGCGCAGGCCGCGATGATGATGATCCCGGAGGCATGGGAGGGCAACACCCTGATCGGGGATCGCCGCCGCGCGTTCTACGAGTACCACGCCGCCCTGATGGAACCGTGGGACGGCCCGGCCGCCATGGTGTTCACCGACGGCCGACAGGTGGGCGCGACCCTCGACCGCAACGGCCTGCGCCCCGCCCGCTACATCCAGACCCGCGACGACCTGGTGATCCTGGCCTCGGAATCGGGCGTGCTGCCCATCCCGGAAGCGCAGATCGTCAAGAAGTGGCGTCTCCAGCCCGGCAAGATGTTCATGATCGACTTGGAGCAGGGCCGCATCATCGAGGACGACGAACTCAAGACCCAGTTCGCGCAGGCCAAGCCGTACCGCCAGTGGGTGGAGAACACCCGCGTGCCGCTCTCGGATTCCGAGGACACTGGCACCATCGGCGAATTCAGCGAGGCGCTGCTCGACCGCCAGCAGGCCTTCGGGTACTCGCAGGAGGACCTGAAGTTCCTGATGGGCCCCATGGCCCTCACGGGCGAGGAAGGCATCGGCTCGATGGGCAACGACTCGCCGCTGGCGGTGCTGTCGGGCAAGAACAAGCCGCTGTACTCGTACTTCAAGCAGCTCTTCGCGCAGGTCACCAACCCGCCCATCGATCCGATCCGCGAGGCCGTGGTCATGTCGCTGGTGTCCTTCGTGGGACCGCGCCCGAACGTGCTGGACATCAACGCGGTCAACCCGCAGATGCGCCTCCAGGTCGATCAGCCCATCCTGGATTTCGACGACATCGCCCGACTGCGTTCCATCGAGGGCCACACGCGCGGCAAGTTCAAGTCCTACGATCTGGACATCACCTACCCCGCCGAGTGGGGTTCGCGTGGGATCGAGGCGAAGTTGGCGACCATCAACGCGCGCGCCGTGGACGCCATCGAGGCCGGGCACAACGTGATCATCCTGAGTGACCGCACGGTGAACCGCGACCGCGTGGCGATTCCGGCGCTGCTGGCGCTGGCGAGCGTGCACCACCATCTCGTCCGGGCCGGACTGCGCATGAAGACCGGGCTGGTCGTCGAGACCGGTGACGCCCGCGAGGTGCACCACTTCGCCGCGCTGGCCGGCTACGGCGCCGAGGCGATCCACCCGTACTTGGCCCTCGAAACGCTGGCCGACCTGCACCAGGACATCCCCGGCATGCCCGATCTGTCCTCGGTGGGCGCCAAGAAGGCCATCCAGAACTACATCAAGGCGGTCGGCAAGGGCCTGAGCAAGATCATGTCCAAGATGGGCGTGAGCACCTATATGAGCTACTGCGGCGCGCAGCTGTTCGAGGCGATTGGCCTGAAGGAAGACTTCGTGCAGAAGTACTTCTACGGCACCAGCAGCAAGGTCGGCGGTATCGGCATCTTCGAGGTGGCCGAGGAGGCGCTGCGGATGCACCGCGCGGCTTTCAGCGACGATCCGCTGCTGCGCGACAAGCTGGACGCTGGCGGCGAGTACGCGTGGCGCGCACGCGGCGAGGAGCACATGTGGACGCCGGACGCGATTGCCAAGCTGCAACACTCGGTCCGCAGCGGGGAATATTCGACCTTCGAGGAGTACGCGCGGATCATCAACGACCAGAGCCGTCGCCACATGACCCTGCGCGGCCTGTTCGAGTTCCGCACGGACAGCGTGGAGCCCGTGCCGCTGGAAGAAGTGGAACCCGCGACCGAGATCGTGAAGCGCTTCGCCACCGGCGCCATGAGCCTGGGCTCCATCTCGACCGAGGCGCACACCACGCTGGCCGTCGCCATGAACCGCATCGGCGGCAAGAGCAACACCGGCGAGGGCGGGGAAGACCCGGCCCGCTACGAGCGTGAAATGCGCGGCGAGAAGATCGGCCGCGGTGAGACGCTGGGCAGCGTCCTGGGTGTGGGCGCGACCGGCGACAAGCGCGTCGAGATCGACTACCCGCTGGAACCCGGCGACTCGCTGCGCTCCAAGATCAAGCAGGTCGCCTCGGGCCGCTTCGGCGTCACCACCGGCTACCTGACCTCGGCCGACCAGATCCAGATCAAGATGGCGCAGGGCGCCAAGCCCGGCGAGGGCGGCCAGCTCCCCGGCGGCAAGGTCAGCGAGTACATCGGCTTTCTGCGCCACTCGGTGCCGGGCGTGGGCCTCATCTCGCCGCCGCCGCACCACGACATCTACTCCATCGAGGATCTCAAGCAGCTCATCCACGACCTCAAGAACGTGAACCCCCGCGCGGACATCTCGGTCAAGCTGGTGTCGGAGGTCGGCGTGGGCACCATCGCGGCGGGCGTGGCGAAGTGCAAGGCCGACCACATCGTGATCGCCGGGCACGACGGCGGCACCGGCGCGAGCCCGTGGAGCAGCATCAAGCACGCGGGCACGCCGTGGGAACTGGGCCTGGCGGAAACGCAGCAGACGCTGGTGCTCAACAGATTGCGCGACCGCGTGCGCGTGCAGACCGACGGGCAGCTCAAGACCGGCCGGGACGTCGTGATCGCCGCGCTGCTCGGGGCCGACGAGTTCGGCTTCGCCACCGCGCCGCTGGTCGCGGAGGGCTGCATCATGATGCGCAAGTGTCACCTGAACACCTGCCCGGTCGGCGTGGCCACGCAGGATCCGGTGCTGCGCGCCCGCTTCCAGGGCAAGCCCGAGCATGTCATCAACTTCTTCTTCTTCATCGCCGAAGAGGCCCGCAAGATCATGGCCTCGCTGGGCATCCGTACCTTCGATGAGCTGACCGGCCGCAGCGACCTGCTCGACACCAAAAAGGGCATCGAGCACTGGAAGGCGCAGGGCCTGGACTTCTCGCGCGTGTTCTACCGCCCGGAGCTGCCGGACGATGTGGGCACCCGCCACCTCCAGACGCAGGACCATGGCCTCGACCGGGCACTCGACCTGAAGCTGATCGAGAAGTGCCGCCCTGCCATCGAGAAGGGCGAACGGGTGCACTTCCTGCAGGACGTACGCAACGTCAACCGCTCGGTCGGCGCGATGCTGTCGGGCGAGCTGATCCGCGCGCGTCCCGAGGGCCTTCCCGACAACACCGTGCATATCCAGATGGAGGGCACGGCCGGACAGTCCTTCGGCGCGTTCCTCGCACCCGGCCTGACCCTGTACCTGATCGGCGACGCCAACGATTACACCGGCAAGGGTCTCTCGGGCGGCCGGATCGTGGTGCGTCCCACCATCGAGTTCCGGGGCAAGGCCGAGGAGAACATCATCGTCGGCAACACCGTGCTCTACGGCGCGACCAGCGGCGAGGCCTTCTTCCGGGGTGTGGCCGGAGAGCGGTTCGGCGTGCGGCTCTCGGGCGCGCAGGCGGTCGTTGAGGGCACCGGCGACCACGGCTGCGAGTACATGACCGGCGGCACGGTGGTCGTGCTCGGCAAGACCGGCCGCAACTTCGCGGCGGGCATGTCGGGCGGCGTGGCCTACGTGTACGACGTGGACGGCCAGTTCGAGAAACGCTGCAACCTGAGCATGGTCAGCCTCGCGCGCGTCCAGCCCGAAGACGAGCAGCTCCACAGCCTTGCCGTGTTGGGGGCCGATCGGCGCGCCCTGCACGGCGGCCAGAGTGACGAGGCCCAGCTGAGGTACCTGATCGAGGAACACCACCGTTACACCGGCTCGCAGCGCGCTGGCGAGATCCTCGACGACTGGGGCGCGGCGCTGGGCAAGTTCATCAAGGTCTTCCCGCTCGAATACCAGCGCGCTCTGAAGGAACACGCGGCCGCTCCCGCCCGTCCCGAGGAAGGCACCGTGAAGGCCGCCGACACGACCAGCATGAAGGTCAAGACCGGCAAGAAGGGCGGCCAGGGCACGCTGACGAAGTAAGGAGCCGACAGCGGAGGGCCCTCAGGGCAGAGGGTCACTTCGCTCCCGCCGCCCGACCATCACGCCCGCTTTCCAGTTCATCCCCGGAGTCCCCATGAGCAAGATCACCGGTTTTCTCGAGCAACCCCGCATCAAGGAGAAGTACGCCCAGCCGACCGCGCGCCTCAAGCACTACCGCGAGTTCGTGGAGCCGCTGGCGGGCGAGATGGCGCGCAAGCAGGCGGTGCGCTGCATGGACTGCGGCATTCCGTTCTGCAACAACGGCTGTCCGGTCAACAACATCATCCCGGACTTCAACAACCTGGTGTACCAGGACGACTGGCGCTCGGCGCTGGACACGCTGCACTCCACCAACAACTTCCCGGAGTTCACGGGCCGCATCTGCCCCGCTCCCTGCGAGGCGGCGTGCACGTTGAACATCAACGACGATCCGGTGGGCATCAAGTCCATCGAACTGGCGATCATCGAACGCGGCTGGCAGGAGGGCTGGGTCATGCCGCAACCGCCCGAGGTGAGGACTGGCAAGACGGTCGCCGTGGTCGGCAGCGGCCCCGCCGGGCTGGCCGCCGCGCAGCAGCTTGCGCGGGCCGGGCACGACGTGACGGTGTTCGAGAAGAACGACCGCATCGGCGGCCTGATGCGCTACGGCATTCCTGACTTCAAGATGGAAAAGAGCCACATCGACCGCCGCGTGGCGCAGATGGAGGCCGAGGGTGTGACCTTCCGCACGGGCGTGGTCGTGGGCGACTGGCCCCGGGACAGCAAGGTCACGAACCTCAGCAGGCAGAGCGTGAAGCCCGCCGACTTGCGCGCCGAATTCGACGCCGTGCTGCTCGCCGGCGGCGCGGAGCAGCCTCGCGACCTGCCCGCACCAGGCCGCGACCTGGACGGCATTCACTTCGCCATGGAGTTCCTGCCCAACCAGAACCGCGTGAACGCCGGCGACAAGCTGAGAAAGCAGATCCGCGCGGACGGCAAGAAGGTCGTCGTGATCGGCGGGGGCGACACCGGCAGTGACTGCGTGGGCACCAGCAACCGTCACGGCGCCACCAGCGTCACGCAGTTCGAGGTGATGCCCCAGCCGCCCGAGCAGGAGAACAAGCCCCTGGTATGGCCGTACTGGCCGCTGAAACTCCGCACCAGCAGCAGCCACGAGGAAGGGGCCGTGCGCGAGTTCGCCATCGCCACCAAGGAATTCATCGGCAAGGGCGGCAAGGTCACCGGCGTCAAGACCGTCCGCATCGAACTCGTGAACGGCAAGCTCGAAGAGGTGCCCGGCAGCGAGGAGATCCACGAGGCCGACCTGATCCTGCTCGCCATGGGCTTCACCAACCCCATGGGCAGCGTGCTCGACTCCTTCGGCGTGACCAAGGATGCCCGTGGCAACGCCCAGGCTGGAACCGACGAGGGCAGCGGCTACGCCACCAGCGTCGAGGGCCTGTACGCCGCCGGAGACATGCGCCGGGGCCAGAGTCTGGTCGTGTGGGCCATCCGTGAAGGCCGCCAGGCGGCACGGGCCATCGACCAATACCTGATGGGCACCAGCGTCCTGCCGCGCTGAGCCGTCTTCTCACCGGCGGGTGGCCCACCAGAGCGGGGCCACCCGCCAGCGCCCTGATCACACCGGGCGTTGAAGACTGACCTTCCCTGTCTCGAACTGCGCGGGGGCGCTGCTGTGCTCATGCTGGATCAGCCACCGGTCTCCCTCAGGCACCAGGG
Source organism: Deinococcus sp. KSM4-11 (assembly GCF_004801415.1). Classification (NCBI taxonomy): domain Bacteria; kingdom Thermotogati; phylum Deinococcota; class Deinococci; order Deinococcales; family Deinococcaceae; genus Deinococcus; species Deinococcus sp. KSM4-11. Next base: position 253,989 of record NZ_SSNX01000004.1, read on the forward strand.
TCATCGACACGCGGTTGTTCATGGCGCGCAGGCGTTCCCCGCTGGCGCTCTGACCCGTGTATGTCACGAAGGCGTGCACAAGGGCCAGTTCCGGCGTGGCGGTGCTGCGGACGTTGTCGAAGGTGACCTCCACGCGCCCGTCTCCCAGGCTGCCGAACCAGCCCTCGACCATGCCGCGCCACGCGTCCCGGCCGTCGTACAGCCACGATTCCCACATGTCGTACACCGTCACGTCGGGGTGGTACAGGGCGAGCAGGGCGTCCACGTCACGGGCGTAGACGGCGGTGGCGTAGGCGTCGAGAATCTGGACGGGCGTGTCTGGAGTCATTGTACGCATCACTGTACATCTGAATTACGCCCTGGGATAAATCTGGGGTGGTAATTACTATTCTGGGGGAATGCGGCTGCCATCATCACGTCACCAATCCGACCACCCGATGCGCCACTGGCCCCGCGAACCCCGGCCCGACCGCTCGCATCCCGTGAGTCTGACGAACGTGATCCGGTAACGTACAGCATGACCTCACCGGCCAGCCCACCACGGGCCAGAGTCGCCACTATGGCGGCCTTCTTCATCAACGGCGCGGCGATGGCCACGTGGGCGGCGAACATCCCGTCGGTGCGGGAACACCTGCACCTGAGTGAACCGGCGCTGGGGCTGGTCCTGGTGGCCCTGGCGGTGGGGTGTGTGCTGGCGCTTGCGCTGGCTGGGCGGCTGAGTGCGCGTTTCGGGAGTCGGGTGCTGACTACAGCCTCGGCGGTGGCCGTGGTGCCGCTGCTTCCCGCCTTGATCGCCGCGCCGAGCGTGCCGCTTCTGGTCGCGACGCTGTTCGTGTTCGGGGTGGGCGTGAGCCTGATGGACGTGGCCATGAACGCGCACGGCGTCCTGGTCGAGGGGCAGCTCCGGCGCCCGGTCATGTCGTCGCTGCACGCGATGTGGAGCGCGGGATCGCTGGCCGGTGCGGGCGGCGCGTCGCTGCTGCTGCGCGCCGGATGGGCACCCCTGTCGTACGCGCTGCTCGTGGCCGGGGTGCTGGCGGTACTGGGCCTCCTGGCCCTGCCGCGGCTGCTGCCGGCCGCGCTGGATCGGGGCCGCGCCCAGGACGGGCCGACGTTCGTGCTGCCGTCCGGGGTCTTGCTGGGCGTGTCGGTCCTGGTGCTGCTGGCCTACGTGGCCGAGGGCGCCGTCGCCGACTGGAGCGCCGTGTACCTCCGTGATGCCCTGCACGCGGACCGGGGCGTTGCGGTCGGCGGGTTCGTGGCCTTCAACGTGGCCATGTTGACCGCGCGGCTGGTGGGCGACCGGTTGCGTGCGTGGATGAGCGCCGTGACGCTCCTGCGCACCTCCGGCCTGCTCGCGGCGGTCGGGATGGTGCTGGCCCTGCTGGCGCCGGTGCCGGCGCTGGCCTTCCTGGGTTTCGCGCTGTGCGGCTTCGGGTTCTCGAACGTGGTGCCGGTCATGTTCAGCGCGGCCGGCGCGGTACCCGGTATACCGGCAGCGACAGCAGTGGCCGCCGCGGCCGGGGCGGGGTACGTCGGGTTCCTGGTCGGGCCGCCGCTGATCGGGGGACTGGCGGGCGCGGTGTCCCTGCGGGTCGCGTTGCTGCTGGTCGTGGTGTTCGCCGCATTGATCGCCGCGTTCGCTGGGGTGGTGGGCCGCAGCCGCGTGATCCCCGCCACATCCGTCACCGGGGGGTGAGCGGTTCCGCCGGGCACCCGCGCTGGTGGCTCAGGCCTGGGCGGTTTCGTTGGCCAGGGTATCGAGGAAGGCGTCCACGACCTGCGGGTCGAAGTGCGTGCCGCTCCCCGCGCGGATCTCGACGAGCGTTTCGTTGAGCGGCCACGCGGGTTTGTACGGCCGGACGTGCATCAGCGCGTCGTAGACATCGCACACCGCGAAAATCCGGGCGGGTAGTGGGATGTCCTCGCCGCTCAGGCCCGCGGGATAGCCCGTGCCGTCCCAGCGTTCATGGTGGTGGGCGATCACGTCCAGGGCGGCCCCCGGCAGGAACGGCAGTTGCTGGGCGAGGTTCATGCCCGCCTGAACGTGCTCCTGCATGCGGGCCCACATGGGCGCTGTGAGGGGGCCGGGGTGGCCGAGGATCGCGTCCGGGATGGTGACCTTGCCGATATCGTGCAGGTACGCACCCCAGCGCAGGGCCCGCAGTTCCGGGCCGTGCAGGCCCAGCGTGGCGGCTATCCAGGTGGCCAGGCTGGTCACGCGATCCGTGTGCCCGCTGGTTTCGGCGTCGCGGGCTTCCAGGCACAGGCCCAGGGCCCGCAGGGCGTCCTCCTGCGCGGCGCGTTCACGTTCCTCGGCGTCCAGCCGGGCGGCCAGCAGGCAGAGCAGGCCGGTGACATTGCTCACCAGCGTGCACTCGTCGGGAGTCCAGTCGTGCTGGGCGAAGGTGTGGGCGAGCACCGTGCCGACCAGATGGCCGTCGCGGCCCCGGATGGGCGCGGCGATCAGGGACTGCACGCCCAGCTCGGAAAACCCGGCCGTGCTGGGATCCAGGCGGGTGTCTGGGAAGAACAGCACGCCAGGAGCGTGTTGCAGGGCGCCGATGAGGGGCAGCTGGCGCGGTAGGCCATGGGCGAGCAGGGCCGCCATCCTGGCGCCCTGGGGCATCTCGCCGCTGGCGGCGCGGGCGTGGTACGCCAGCGTCTGATCCCGCCACTGGAAATATCCGGAGCCGACGGCGGCCGTGTGCGCGATCAGGCTGTCCAGCACGGGTTGCATGGCGCTCCCGAGCTCCGGCGCGTTCAGCCCCAGTCGGGTCAGCTCCAGGGTGAGGTCACTGCCAGGGGTGTTGGACGCCATCGGAGTACTCATGGTCACTCAGCGTACCGGCTTCTGTCCGCGTGAAGTGCGGACATTCGGCCCGTTCAGGGCAGCGGGAAGCTGCTCGCAAAGCCATGAACCTCATCCTTGACGTCCTGCTCGTGCAGCGCCCGATCGATCAGGTCAGCGATCCGGGGCATGTCGGTTTCCCTCATGCCGCGGGTGGTCACGGCCGGGGTGCCGATGCGGATGCCGCCCCCATGCATGATCTTCTCGGTGTCGTACGGCAGCGTGCTCTTGCTGATGGTGATGTGGTTGGCGTCCAGGCGCCGGGTGGCCTTGGTGCCGTTCAGGCCCTGCGGCCGCAGGTCGAGCACGAACAGGTGGTTGTCCGTGCCGCCCGACACCACCCGGTAGCCCTTGTCCTGGAAGGCCCCGGCGAGCGCCTGCGCGTTGGCGATGATCTGCGCGGCGTAGGTCTTGAACTCCGGGCGCAGCGCCTCCCCGAAGGCCACGGCCTTGGCAGCGATCACGTGCTCCAGCGGTCCCCCCTGGTAGCCGGGGAACACGGCCCGGTCGAGTTTCGCGCCGACGTCGGGGTCGTTGCTCAGGATGATCCCGCCGCGCGGGCCGCGCAGGGTCTTGTGGGTGGTACTGGCGACCACGTGCGCGTGTGGCAGCGCGTTCGGGTGCACGTCCGCCGCAATCAGGCCCGCGATGTGCGCGATGTCGGCGAACAGGATCGCCCCGACCTCGTCCGCGATGGCGCGGAAGGCCGCGAAATCGATGATCCGCGAATACGCGCTCGCCCCCGCGATGATCATCTTCGGCCGGTGCTCGTGCGCGAGGCGGCGCACCTCGTCCAGATCGATCCGCTCGGTCTCCGGATTTACCTTGTACCCGACGATGTGATAGCGCAGGCCCGAGAAGTTCACGGGGTTGCCGTGCGTCAGGTGCCCGCCGTGCGAGAGATCCATGCCGAGCACCGTGTCGCCGGGTTCGATCAGGGCGTTGTACACCGCGAGGTTCGCGCTGCTGCCCGAGTGCGGCTGCACGTTCGCCCACGCCGCCCCGAACAGTTCCTTCACGCGGTCGATGGCAATCTGCTCGACCTGATCCACGACCTCGCATCCGCCATACCAGCGCTTGCCGGGGTAGCCCTCCGCGTACTTGTTGGTCAGAACCGAGCCCTGCGCCTCGCGCACCGCGGCCGACGTGAAGTTCTCGGAGGCGATCAGTTCAAGACCGTGGAGCTGCCGGTCGTGCTCACGGTCGATCAGGTCGAAGATGGCCGTGTCACGTGCGGCCGTGACCGGGGGCGCGGGGTTCTCGGCAGTCGTCATGGCTCCACGGTAACACCCCCACTCGGGCGGCCGGGCGGGCGTGTCTTTGCAGGGCAGACGACGGGGAGGGTCGCTGGCTGTCAGGCGTGGTGGGCGCTGAAGCTGCTGCTCAGTTCCGGCAGGGGCGTGATCTCCGGCGGCTGTGCGTGGCCGATCCAGTAGCCCTGCAAGGCGTCCACCCCCAGGTTCTGGAGCAGCTGCGCCTGCATGGAGGTCTCCACGCCCTCGGCCACCACGCGCAGCGCCAGGGCCTGTCCCAGCGCCACGATCGCCTGAACCACGGTGTACGCCGCCTGCGCCTGCGCACTGCCGGGCCCGCCGACCCCCAGTTCGTGCGTGAAGGCCCGGTCAATCTTCAGGGTCGTGATCGGCAGCCGCAGCAGCGCCGACAGGGACGACTGCCCCACCCCGAAGTCGTCGATGGCCACGTGAACGCCCAGGTCGAGCAGGGCGCGCAACGTCTCGCGGGCCTGAACCTCGTTCTCGACCAGCAGCCGCTCGGTGACCTCCAGCTCCAGCGCCTGCGGCCGCACGCCGTGGCGGGACAGGGACGCCTTCAGGCCCGGCAGGAAGTCCGCGCGCACCAGATGCGGCGGGCTGATGTTCACCGCCACCTGCCGGTCCGGGAACTGTGGCAGCCACAGCGCCAGCTGCCGGCACGCCTCGTCGATGACCCAGTTGTCCAGCGCGACCATCAGTCCGGCCGTCTCCGCGATGGGCACGAACTCACCCGGCGACACCGGCCCGAGTTCCGGATCGGTCCAGCGCAGCAGCGCCTCGAACCGCCGCTGCTGGCCGTCCTGATCGCGCTGCGGCTGGTAGTGCAGACTCAGTTCGTCGCGCTCCAGCACGCCGCGCAGGCGCGTCTCGATCAGGATCCGGCGGGCCGCGAGCTGGTCGTGCACGCCCGGCGTATACAGGCTCAGGGCGTTCTTGCCGGTGCGTTTGACCTCGTACATCGCCTGATCCGCCCATCTGAGCAGCGCGGCCGGGTCACGTTCCTGCGGTGTGGAGAGCGCGCCCCCGACCGACGCCGTGATCTGGAGGCGTTGCCCGGACAGGGTCACGGATTCCCGCAGGGCCAGCACCACCCGCTCGCACAGGGCCTGCAGGGTGGCCGTGGTGGCCGGCGCGAGCACGACCACGAACTCGTCCCCACCCAGCCGGATGCAGGGATGCCCCGTTCCTGCCGCCTGGCACAGCCTCCGCGCGACCTCCTGCAGGAACTGGTCGCCCACGCGGTGCCCCAGGGCGTCGTTCACGAACTTGAAGTCATCCAGATCCACGAACAGCAGCCCGACCTCGTCGTCGCCGGCCAGCGCGCCGCGCAGGATCGCGTCGAGCTGCACGCGGTTTCCCAGCCCGGTCAGGGGATCGTGGTGGGCCTGGTGGTGCAGCAGCGCCCGTTGATCCTGGATTTCCCCCAGCGCCAGGGTCTGCCGCGCCGCGACCAGCAGCGCTACCACGAAGGTCGCCGTGAGGGCTCCCAGACCCTCCAGCGTGTCCCGTTCGCTCAGGCAGATCAGCAGCGCGAAACTGCCCAGCAGCGCCACGTACGGAGCGAGGCGGGTGTGCATGCTCAGGAGGCGCGCGTCGGTTCGTGTGCGGTCTGGGCGGTGTGCCGCCTGCCACGCCGCGCCAGCGAACACCAGCGCGGCCAGCGGCCACAGCGCGTCTGGCCAGTCGGTGCCGGTATACGTGCCCTGCGCGCTCATGACCGAGAAGCCCAGATCCGCCGCCAGAAACACCAGGATTCCCAGGGCCAGCAGCCACGTCCCGCCGGGCGCGCCCTCGCGGCTGCGCCAGCCCTGCGCGAGCAGCAGGCCCAGCACCAGCAGATCGGCCAGCGGATACGTACTGGACACCACGCTGGGGAGCATGTCGATCCCCGGTTGCAGCAGCGCTGGAGCGACCTGGAAGTACCACACGTACCCGCCCAGACTCACCATCAGGGCCGCGACATCCAGTTTGGCGGCCATGCCCGGCAGGGACGGCCAGCGCCGCTCGAAGCGCAGCAGGGCCAGCAGGAAGCAGGTGGGCAGCGCCAGGAACAGCGGATCGACCGGCGACGGCACGGGCAGCGGCTGGGGCAGCAGGGTGAACAGCCACTGTCCCGCCCCCCACAGCAGCGTGCCGAGCCCCACGAGTCGCCACGCGCGAACCTCCACGGTGCGCGAGGCCAGCGCCACGATCAGGGCGCCGCTCCCCACGAACACGGGTACCTCCAGCAGGCCGGTTGGAATGGCTCCCAGGACGGACGGCCCCAGTCCCAGCAGCTGCGCGAGCTGCAGGGCACACAGAGCGCCGAGTCCCAGCAGGGCCAGCAGCGGGCTGGGCAGACGAACAGATCGGGCGGGAGTCCTCATCGCCCTCAGGCTAAGCAGGAGGTTCTGAGTAATTTCTTACGTTCCAGACGCACAAATCCCCCCACTGGTACCGCCCGGCGGGGGGGATCTTGTCGAAGCCAGACGTGCCTGCCGGGTCAGTAGGAGGCATGGGGAGTGATATTCACTTGCCAGTCCGGCATTGTTCTCCCGCTCTGCCTCGTTCCTTGTCAGGCCGTTCCCAGCCGCTCCCGTACCGCCCGCAGCGCGTCCCCTTCCGCGAGCACCAGGACACTGTCACCGGCCAGCAACTGGGTCGCGCCCTTGGGAATCAGGAACTCGCCGGCACGGTGCACCAGGATCAGCAGCGCCTCAGGCGGCAATCTCAGATCCACGATGCGCTGCCCGGCCGCCTCGCTCCCGGCCCTCACCTCGACCTCCACCATGCCGTTCTTGCCCTGCCCGGTCGGCGTGTACGCGATCGGGTAGGTCGGTGCGGGCGGCATGTTCTCGCGCACGTGCAGCCAGCGGGCCACCAGCGTCAGGGTGGTGCCCTGCAGGAGGACGCTGGTGAGCACGATGAAGAACACGATATTGAAGAGCGTCTGCGCCTGCGGCACGTGCGCCAGCAGCGGGAAGGTCGCCAGGACGATCGGCACCGCGCCGCGCAGGCCCACCCACGCCACCATGCCCTTCTCGTTGGCGGGCATCTTCGCGTTCGCCAGGCTCAGGTACACGCTCAGCGGCCGGGCCAGGAAGACCAGCACCAGCGCGCACGCCAGCGCCAACCCCGCCGTGGGCAGCAGGTCGTGCGGATTCACCAGCAGCCCCAGCGTCAGGAACATGGCCACCTGCATCAGCCACGACAGGCCATCATGGAAGTTCACGAGACTGCGCTTGTGGATGAACTCCGCGTTGCCCAGGATCACGCCCGCGATGTAGATCGCCAGGAACCCGCTGCCGCCCGCCACGGCCGCCCCACCGAAGATCGTGAGCGCCAGCGCGATACTCAGCACCGAATACAGACCCTCGAACTGGAGCTGCACGTGGTTGATGATCCACAGCGCCGCTCGGCCCAGTGCGTAGCCGACCAGCGCCCCGATCAGCATCTCCTCCAGGAACAGCGGCACGATGCTCAGCACCCCCGCTTCCGGGTGCGCGATCAGTTCCAGCAGGCCCACCGTGAGAAAGACCGCCATCGGGTCGTTCCCGCCGGACTCGAATTCCAGCAGCGGCGTCACGTCCCCCTTCAGGCCCAGCTTGCGTTCCTTCAGGACGCTGAACACGGCGCTGGCATCGGTGCTGCTCACGATGGCGCCCAGCAGCCACGCCACCAGCCACGGAAATCCGAATGCGAAATGCGTGAAGGCCGCCATGATGCCCGCCGTACCCAGCACGCCCAGCGTCGCCAGACTCAGGCCCCGGCGCACCACCGGCCGGGTCTGCACCCAGTTCGTATCCAGGCCGCCCTGAAACAGGATGAAACACAGGGCCAGGGTTCCGATCGCCTGACTCAGACGGTAATTGTGGAACTGAATGCCCAGGCCGTCCGACCCGAACAACATGCCCACGCCCAGAAACAGCAGCAGCCCCGGAATGCCCAGCCGCCCACCCACCCGGCTTACACCCAGACTGACCAGCAGCAGCACCCCCGCCGCCAGCAACACCAGTTCCACACTTACCTCACCCATGAGGTCATGGTGGCACGCGCCCAGACGTAGAAAACAGGGCGGGTACCCTCCAGGCACACCGGCGGCCTGAACATGAACGCAACTTAAACATCCGCCATCACGCGGAGGGTCAAGCGATCCCGATCTGCTACCTTGATCTGCATGACGCCCCGATCCGGTACACTTTCGCCGTTTCCCCGCTCCGGGGTTCCGCTCGCCTGATACAGGCGCAGCGCGTCACCCCGCCCACGCCAGGGCGGGGTTTTTTCATGACCAGTTGTTCACGACCAGGAGACCGTATGACCGACACCCCCATGCCGCACGAAGCCATTCCCGAGATCCACGCCGCCCAGACCCTTGACGACCTCCAGGCCGTCAAGACCCGATACGTCGGCAAGAGTGGCAGCGTGACCCGCGAACTCGGCGCCCTGGGCAAACTCCCTCCGGAGGAACGCAAGGCGCGCGGCGCGGAGATCAACGCCATCCGGCAGGCCATCCAGACCGCCCTCGACGAACGCGAGGCCACCCTGAAACGTGCCGCCCTCGACGCCAAACTCGCTAGTGAGGCCATCGACGTCACCCTGCCCGGCCTTCCGCTCCCCGCCGGCGGGCTGCACCCCATCAACCGCGTGTACGACGACCTTACCGCCATCTACGAACGCATGGGGTACACCGTCGTCGAAGGCCCCGAAGTCGAGGACGAACACCACAACTTCGAGGCCCTGAACGTCCCGTGGTACCACCCCGCCCGCGACCTCCAGGACACCTTCTGGCTCGAAGACGGCCGCCTGCTGCGCACCCACACCAGCCCCATGCAGGTGCGCTACATGGTCGACCACGAACCACCCCTGAAGATCGTCGCACGCGGGAAGGTCTACCGCTACGAGGCCACCGACGCCACCCACGAGGCCATGTTCCACCAGCTCGAAGGCCTCGTCGTCGGCGACAACATCAGCATGGCCGACCTCAAAGGCACCATTGCCGAGATGGCACGCGGCCTGTACGGCGCCACCGCCAAAGTCCGCTTCCAGCCCAGCTACTACCCCTTCACCGAACCCGGTGCCGACTTCGCCGTGTACTGGGACAACCCGCGCGGCGAGAGCAAATGGCTGGAGCTGGGCGGCTGCGGCATGGTGCATCCGAACGTCTTCCGCGCCGTGGACGACCTGCGCGAGGCGGCGGGCAAGGCGCGCGTCTACGAGGGCAAGACCGGTTTTGCCTTCGGCCTAGGGCCAGAGCGGATTGCCATGCTCAAGTACAAGATTCCCGACATCCGCTACTTCTACGCCAACGATCCGAGGGTGATCGGGCAGTTCCGGGGGGAATTGGGGTAAGTGGGAATGACTTGGGAGGAGATGGACAAAAGGTTGGCCAGCTACAAGCCTGAACTTGCAATAATTGGAGTTCCTAATGATTCATTAGAATCACTGGCTACTTAAATAAGGGACGAGGTTTTTGCGATTGATTCGCTTGTGCTGTCTAACAAATTTCCCGCGTATTATCCAGATGCTGAATCTGTGTACGGCGAGCTTGCCCATATATTGACATTTGCTGAAAGGTATTTCGTCGAAATATATAGCGACGATTCAATGAATCACGCTGCGGTGCTGTCTGCTAATTACCTGTATTTTGTCTATACTCAGGATTCATACCTGAAAGCTATTGTTTCGGCTTCGCCCAGGCATGGGCCGAGTAAAGCAGTCTCTAAGTTTCTTACGACGGGTGAAGTGTGGGGTTTCAGGAATGCCTTTGCGCATGGACAATGGCGCTACGTAGGCAGTGGAAGACATCCAGATATTGAATATCGTGAGGACGGAAAAAAGGAAGGCAGAATTTTGATACTTACTCCAGAAAAGCTTCAACTATGGCATTGGCTCTCTAGAACTGTACTGGGCCTTTGGGCAGCGCGTATAGCGTATTTGAGGCAGCCTATTCAGCACCCAGGCCACTCATGAGCCTCCGTCCCCGCGCCGTCGGCATTCTTCTCAATGACCAGTCCGAGGTTCTGCTCATGCTGCGGCGCAAGCAGGGGCGCGAATACGCCACGTTGCCGGGCGGCGGCATCGAAGGCGAAGAGACGCCCGCCGAAGCCTGCGTCCGCGAACTGTTGGAAGAAGTGAACCTCTTCGTGGAGGTCGGGCCACTGGTGTACCGCCACCAGGGTCTGGGCAACGACGAGTTTTACTTTCAGGTGAACCACGTGTCGGGCGAGATGCGCCTCGGTGACGGGCCGGAAGCCATCCGGAGCAGTGAGGAGAACTGGTACTCACCCCAGTGGATCAGCGTAGACCGTCTGGACGAGGTCAACCTCGTGCCCCCTGAACTCCGGGACGTGGTACGAGAACTGGCGGAAGGCCGCTTCCCGACCGTATCGCAGAGGTATACACAATGAAAATCCCATACTCCTGGCTCAAAGAACTCGTTCCGAACCTCCCGCCCCTCTCGGAGCTGGAACCGACCTTCGCGCACCTGGGCCTGCCGCTGGAGGGCGTAGACGAGGTGGCCGCGCCACCGAGGGGTGTGCTGCTGGTCGCGGTGACGCGTGCTGAACCCATCGAGGGCACGCAGCTCACGAAGCTGACGCTGGATACCGGTTCGAACGGAGAACAGGTCATTGCCAGCGGAGCGCCGAACGCGGTGGGCCTGCCGGTGGGGACGATGGTGGCGCTCGTGTCGCCGGGCACGGAACTGGGGGGTATGACCTACGGCGTGCGGGCCATGCAGGGCGTGGAGTCGTGGGGGATGGCGGCCAGCGCGAAGGAACTGGGCCTGGGCGAGGGCGCGGCGGGGCTGATGCTGTTCCCCGCGAGCACGGCAACGCCGGGAACGCCGATGCGAGAACTGTGGCCGGACGACCACGTGCTCGATGTGGAGGTCACGCCGAACCGTGCGGACGTCCTGAGTGCGCTGGGCCTGGCGCGGGACCTGGCGGCCTTCCTGAAGCTGGTGTTGGTAGAACCGCCGGCTGGCCCGGCGGCGAGCGGGCCGGGGGAAATCAAGGTCACCCTCCCGCCGAAGGGCCTGACGCTAGAGCGTGATCCGTCCAGAAAGCTGCGCTTCGGCTGTGACCACTTCGCGGCGCGCACCGTGAGCGGCCTGACCAACGGCCCGGCGCCCCTGTGGATGCAGCGCCGCGTGACGCTGGCCGGAATGCGTCCGATTGACCTGATCGTGGACACCAGCAATTACGTGATGCTGGAACTTGGGCAGCCGACGGCGCTGTACGACCGGCGGGATGTGGCGGACGACCAGATCTTGGTGGCCTTCGGGCAGCGGCAGGGCGAGGTCGTGAAGGATCTGATGGGGGGCGTGCACACGGTCGGCGCAGAAGACCTGCTGATCCTGGGTGGCGACCAGCCAGAGATTTCCAGCGTGGCTGAGGCCTTCGCGGCGGCGGGGCAGCCGAAGGCGGGCGACACCGTGCTGGGCATCGCCGGTATCATGGGCGGCGACCACGGGCACGTGCGGGCCGACACGACGGCTGTGGTGATCGAGTCCGCGCACTTCGATCCCGTCCTGCTGCGCCGCACGAGCACCCGGCTGGGACTGAAGACGGACGCTGTGTACCGCTACGAGCGTGGCGTCGATCCCCTCCTCGCGCCAAAGGCGGCGGATCGGGTAGCGGCCCTGCTCGCCGAGGCCGGGCACGGCACCATCCATCCCGGCGCGACCGTCGTGGGCGAACCGGAGGTGCCCGGCACCATCGACACGACCGGCGATCAGATCCGCGCGCTGCTCGGCATGCACGTGGACACCGCCGAGATGCGCGACATCCTGACGCGTCTGGGCTGCACGGTCACGGGCGACGGCGACACGCTGCACGTCACGCCGCCGTCGTGGCGGGTGGACATGACCATCTGGCAGGATCTGGCCGAGGAGGTCGCGCGCCTGCATGGCTACGCGGAACTGCCGGAGTCTCTGCCCACGCTGCGCGTGCATCCCAGCAACATCGGTGCGGAACGCGAGGGCGTGGAACGCGCCACGCTGCGGCGCACGCTGGCCGGTCTGGGCTTCCAGGAGGTCGTGACCTATACCTTCACCAGCGACGAGGAAGCCGCCAGGGCCCGCACGGAGACGCCCACCGCCCGGCTGCGCAACCCGATGACCGCCGACCGCACCGGCCTGCGAACCGCGCTGTACCCGTCGCTGCTCAGGGCCGCGCAGGCGCACGCCAGGGGCGACCGTGTGCTGATCTTCGAGATGGGCCGCATCTTCCCGCAGAGCGGCGAGGCCGAACGCCTGGGCCTGCTGCTGCGCGGCGCGCTGGCCCCCAGCCCCAGCGCGCAACAGCCGGGCGTGGCCGGAGACTTCCGCGCCTTCAAGGGCCTTGTCGAGTCGCTGGCCGCCACTCTTGGCGCGGGCTTCGAACTCCGGCAATTGCGAGCCGACCGTGCGGATGGCAAGGGCGTGCCGGCCGCCCTGCACCCCGGCATTGCGGGCGAGGTCGTGTGGAACGGCGAGGTCATCGGCTGGATGGGTTCCCTGCATCCCGAGATCGCGCAGGAATTCGGCCTGAAGGGCGATACCTACGTGCTGGACGTGGCTCTGCCGCTGCCGGGCCGCGCGTGGGCATTCCGCGACCCCAGCCGCGCCCCCGCTGCGTGGCGGGATCTGGCCGTCGTGACCCCGCAGACCGTCAGTTACGGCGAGGTCGCCGCCCTGCTGCGCGAGGAAGGCGGCGAGATGCTGGAGTCCGTGGAACCCTTCGACGTGTATACCGGCGAGCAGATCGGCGAGGGCCAGCGCTCCGTGGCGGTGCACCTCGTGTTCCGCACGGCGAAGACCCTCACCGACGAGGAAGTCGATCCGGTGATGGACAGGGTGATGGCCGCCGTGCGGGCGCAGGGATGGGGGATTCGGGAGAAGGCGTGAAGCGCGTCATGGACTACACTCGGCTGTTTCCCAATCACGTTCAGGACGTGATCGGGTCTGATGTGGTCGATGTGGTAGGAAGCGCTGTGGGATGGGTTCAGGCCGTGTTGCTGGACGACACCACGCAGCAGAAGATCCGTTTTCTGGACGTCGCGACGCCGGACTCGCGCTTCGTGCCCGTGGATCTCCTCGCGTCCGTCGAGGACGGCGAGATCTCCGTGAACGCGAGCACCCGGCTGATCCAGACGGCACCCACGGTCGCTCCGGACGCGAACCTGCCCGAGTAGGCAGCCCTGTACCGGCATTACGGTCTGGTGCCTCACTGGGAGGCGGACAACATCTTCCCTGACTACCCGCAGGATCAGGACTGAGCGTTCCGCCACACGCGCAGGTTTGCCCGGATCAGCTCGCCGCTCAGTTCCTCGTCGTCCGGCAGTTCGTCGGCGTGGAACCAGCCGACACCAGGCACCTCGCCGTCCTGCGGGGTGAGGTCGCCGGTCACGCCGTGCGCGCGGTACAGCACCGACACGTTGTCCACGACGTCGCCGTTCGGGTAGGTGAAGCGGTAGTCAGGGCCAGCAAACATCTCCAGCGGCTCCAAGCGCGCGGCCTTCAAGCCAGTCTCCTCGAACAGTTCGCGGGCGGCGCACAGCTCGAAGCTCTCGCCGGGCTCCAGGCCCCCACCCGGCAGCGCCCATAGCCCCGTGGCGCCGTGCCGGAGCAGCAGCAGCCGATCCTGATCATCGGTCACGAGGACGTTCGCGCCCGGAGAAAACAGCGGGCGGGAGCCGATCAGCTTTCGCAGATCCATCAGGTGATTGCCAATCGGTGGCGGAGGTGGAGTCGGCACCAGCGGCAGGGGTGGCAGGCCCACGCGGGCGCGCAGGATGTTCATGCTTGTGCGGTTGGCGTTGCTGCTCAGTGGTGGCACGTTGTCGAGCGGCCACCAGCGAAGTTCCAGCGTTTCGCCGCTGTCGTCGGGCGCCGCCTGTGCCAGGGCAGAGGCGGGAAGATGCCCCTGGGCCCGCAGGCCGACGACGTAGATTTCATGGCCGTTCGGATACCGTCCGTGGAGTTCCGGACCGTCCTGGAGGCCGTCTGGCAGCGGAATGAGGGCCAGGTCGGGACAGCTCAGTCCGGTTTCTTCCAGCAGTTCACGGTGCGCGCCGGTCAGGAAGTCCTCGCCGGGTTCCAGGGCGCCGCCCGGTTCGCTCCACAGACCGTCGTCGCCCCGGCGTTGCAGCAGCACCCGCCCGGACTCGTCGTGGATGAACACGCCCACCGAGACGGCCAGCAGCGGCGCATTTCCCCAGACCTTGCGGAGTTCCATCAGCGACGACATGGCTGCACACTAGCGGCTACGCTGCGGGAGATGTTCGTCGACCAGTCGGCCTTCGAGGTGCGCTGCGAGTGGGGCGAGGCGGGCCTCCGCTTCCTGGCTCCGCTGGCAGACGCCGTGGTGATCGTGGACGTGCTTTCGTTCTCGACGTGCGTGGATGTGGCAGTGGCGCGCGGCGCGATGGTGCTTCCCTACCGCTGGCGGGACGATTCGGCGGTGGCCTTCGCGCAGCAGCAGGGCGCGCTGCTGGCGAGTTGGGAGCGTCGGTTGGCCGACGGATACTCGTTGTCGCCGTCGTCTCTGCGGTCAGTGCCAGTGGGGGAGAGGGTGGTGCTGCCCTCGCCCAATGGAGCGACCCTCTGTGTGGCGGCGGCCGAATTGGGCGTGTCCGTCTATGTCGCTTGCCTGCGCAATGCCGGGGCGGTGGGCGCCCACCTGCGCGGCGTGAAGCGCGTGCTGGTCGTGCCGGCCGGGGAACGCTGGCCGGACGGTACGCTGCGGCCCGCGCTGGAGGACTGGATCGGCGCGGGGGCCGTGATCGACGCGTTGGGCGGGCGGTCATCGCCCGAAGCGGAGGCTGCCGCCCAGGCCTTCCGGGCCGCACGCCCTGACCTTGCTCGCCTTGGCGCCGGGTGCAGTTCTGGCCGGGAACTGATCGAACGGGGCTTCGGGGCCGATGTCGACCTGGCCCTCCAGATGAACGTGAGCCCAGCCGTGCCCATGCTGAAGCGGGTGGCGCTCACCTCCGCCTGAGGGCGTGGGAATGGTGCGCCAGATGACGCACCGTGTCCACGGGTCTGGTATGGTGTCATGCTTGACCGGGGCCACGAGTGGGCTCCGCTGGGAGGTGCATGACCGTGACGGCCGCCGAGAACATCCAGGACACGCTGTACCCCGCTCCCATCAAATCGGTGGAGGCGGGCAGCGCGGCCGAGCGGGCGGGCGTGCGCCCCGGCGACGTCCTGCTGCGCGTGAACGGTGACGCCGTGACCGACGTGCTGGCCTACCGCCACGCGCTGTCGCAGGGAGCGGCCACCCTCGAGATTGCCCGCCCGGTGCAGGCCCCGCAGGTCATGACGGGCGTGCCGGGTACCGCCCAGGATCACCACCGCCTGTTCCTGCCGACCGCGCCCAGCCTGGATGAGACCTTCACCTTCACCGTCGAGTGGGAGGATCCGGGCTTGGAGTTCGAGGAAGTGCTGTTCGACGGCATCCGCAAGTGCGCGAACAAGTGCGACTTCTGCTACGTGCATCAGATGCCCCGGGGCTTCCGCAAGAGCCTGTACATCATGGACGACGACTTCCGCCTGTCGTTCCTGTACGGCTCGTTCGTGACCCTCACGAACCTGACGGAAACCGACATCCAGCGCATTCAGGACGAGAATCTCTCGCCGCTGTACGTGTCCGTGCACACGGCCAACCAGGATCTGCGGCAGGACATGATGAAGTGGTGGCGCCTGAAGGTAAAAGACCCGCAGGCCGTGCAGATCCGCAGCATGATTGAGCGCCTGACCGACATCGATCTGTACACGCAGATCGTGCTGGTGCCCGAGCGCAACGACGGCGATCACCTCGACGAGACTGTGGAGTACCTGTCCAGCCGCCCGAACGTGATCTCGGCGGCGGTCGTTCCCATTGGGCTCACATCTCACCGCACGAACCTGCCGGACGTCCGCACCTTCACGCGCGAGGAAGCGCAGGATTCGCTGCGCCGCCTGAACGTGTGGCGCAAGCAGTTCCTCGCGGAGCGCGGCACCCGATTCGTGTTCCCCTCTGACGAGCTGTACCTGCTGGCCGGCGAGCCCCTTCCCACCGAGGAGGAGTACGAGGGCTTCCCCATGCTCGAGAACGGCGTGGGCATGATCCGCGATTTCCTGACTGAGGGCCTGCCGGACCTGCCCGAAGCGCTGCCCGAACCCCGGACGGTCATCCTGGGCACGGGATCGCTGTTCGCGGAATCCCTCGATCGCGCGGTGGAGCCCCTGCGCGCCATCCAGGGCCTCACGCTGGAAGTGCGGGGCATAGAGAACAAGACCTTCGGCAAGGTCACGACCGTGGCGGGCCTGCTGACCGGCCGCTGCTTCCGGCACGCCATCACGCCCGGCGAGGCCCACCTGCTGATCGTGCCGCCCACCACCCTGCGCTACGGCACGGAACTGATGCTCGACGACACCAGTCTGGATGAACTGCGCCGTGAATTCCGCATGGACGTCCGCGCGGGCGGAGCCACGCTCGGTGAACTGGCCCGCGTGATCCTGCAGGGCGCGCAGAGCAGCGGTCACCAGTGGGGCATGAGCGCTCACGCCGTGAAGGACAGCGGCCAGGACGATGAACCCGCCGCGGCCCGGATCGCCGAACAGGGCATGCGCGGCCAGGCGTAACAGGAACCCCCAGCCCGCAGGCGCCGTATTCAGGGGTATGAGAGCCCTGTCCCTGATCTTCGGTATCCTCGCGGCCCTTGGCCTGATCCTGGGCGTGCTGCCTCTGTTCGGCTGGCTGAACTGGATCTTCGTACTGCCGCCCGCCCTGCTCGGCCTGATCTTCGGCGCGCTGGGGAAAGACCGCACGGCGACCACCCTGAGCGCCGTCGTGGCGGTGCTCGCGGCCCTGCGCCTGATGCTCGGCGGTGGCGTGCTCTAGGCGTGATGGCGTGTCTTGCACGCCCCCTGGGTGTCTGCTACTCTGCACAGGCTCAAGTGCGTCCGCGCCAGCAGCATCCCAGGGTCCTTAGCTCAGTTGGTAGAGCATCGGTCTCCAAAACCGAGGGTCGTAGGTTCAAGTCCTGCAGGGCCCGCCAGGAAAACCCCCGCCCAGCGCGGGGGTTTGCTTTATGCGTGGAGTTATCTGGCTCGGTTTTTGGACTGTTGGTGTAGGAGCGGCTCTGGCTCTGTATTGGGATGGCGTTCTTTCGGGTCACTGTCAAGCGTTGCCAGCAGAGCGTCAAGCTTCCGGATAAGCTGGAGCACGAAGCACCCATCTGGACTGTTCCCAGGACTGTGGAATGGCTGAGGCCGCAGGTCGCGACCGACATGAGATCCAATGCGAGGAGTGATCACGATGAAAGACGGACGCACGTCGGCACTGGTTCTGCTCCTCGCCCTCAGCCTGACCGCGTGTGGTGGGGGCACCCCTGGGCCCTCGGCTGGTGCGCCGGAACTCCTGGCCATCAGCCCCCCCAACGGTGCGGTGGGCGTGCACAAGGACACCAACATTGAACTGAGCTTCAACCAGCCCATGAACCACGCCTCGGTGGAGGCGGCCTACGTGTCGTTCTCCGAAGGGCTGCGCCGCGATCAGGTCACCTTCGTGTGGAATGCCAACAGTACGAAGGTCACCATCGATCCGAAAGTCGATCTCAAGTATGCCGATGGCACAGCGGCCCCCATCACCTACAGCTTCCTGGTCGGATCAAGTGCCGCAGATCAGGCCGGTGGCACCCTGAAAGAGACCGTGGCCAGCTTCAGGACGGCCCGGCAATTCACGGCTGTGCTCGGTAGCCAGGCGGCGCTGGACGGCTACACCTCCGGCCGCGACGCGCTGTATTCGAATGGAGTTGTTGGTGGCAACACCGCGCGGACGGGCGGCATGGGCGACATGGTGCCGGAGGGGGGAAGCGCCACGGTCTCCGTGCGGGCATTCTTCAGTTTTGACCTGTCTGGCCTGCCGCCGACCGTGGTTCCGGGGGATCTCTCGGCCGCCACCCTGGGTCTGGAGCAGGTTACCGTCTATCCGTCGAGCGCCTACGCGGACATGACCACTGCGGGCGAACAGCTGATCCTGGAACAGGTGAACTACGGGAACCAGCTGACCATCACGGATTTTGGCACTCCGGCGCTCAGTCTGGTCACTGCCGCCTTCTCCAAGGATGCGGCCCTGACACGGCGCTCAGCAGACGTCCTGACCCAGGTGAGGGACGACCTTGCGAACCGGGCGGCGCGTGGCGACCGCACCCAGTACCGGTTGCGATTTGCGAAGGATCAGCCGGAGGGCAGTTATGGCTTCGCCGACTTCGCGACGGCTGAGGGCGGTGCGCGTGCCCCCAGCCTAGAACTTAAATACCTGGCCCCGTGATCCTGGAATCGGTCGGCAGACTGCCAGGGCCGTAGGATCTCAGTTCATCGCTGCACGAACCCCTATCGGAGCCGGTAGCCGGTGGCGCCGCGTCGAACAGGTCGACCACCAGCGCCTACCGTTCGACAGACTGCTTGATTGTGCGGGGCATTACATCAGGTTGTCTTCCAGCAACACGGTCGTCCGGCGTGGACGCCCCCGAAAGAAGAAGTGCAACCAGCGCAGGGAGGGGAGGGGCATATTCCAATACCTTCCCTGCGTCGGTTGTCCTGAGTGGTCGTTCAGTCCGCCGCTTCCGTTCGCGGTTCCACGTTCGGCGTGCGGCTGCCGGTCAGCACGGCGAGGGCGAGAGCCACCACCACGGTGCCCGCTGCGAAGGTCGGAGTGCCACCGACCCGCGAGTACAACGTGCCCCCGATCAGTGGTCCTGCCACCTGCGCCAGCGACTGCACGCCCTGCGCACCCCCCTGCACGCGTCCCTGCGCATCCTCCGGTGCCGAGGCCGACAGCAGCGAGGCCAGCGTGGCGTTGAAGATGCCTTCACCCGACGCGAACAGGATCACGCCTATGTACAGCAGGGTCGGTAGCGCTGTGGTCGGCACCAGCGCCAGCAGGGCCATGCCCACCACTCCCATCGAGAGGCCGAGCTGCGACACCCGGCGGTCTCCGAGGCGCCTGAGCAGGATAGGCAGCAGCAGTCCCTGCGCCACGATGTCGCACACGCCCACCACCATGAAGACGGTGCTGACCTGGCCCGGCCCCCAGTGCAGACTGTCGCGGGCCATGATGGACAGCACCACCTGCATCAGCGAGAAGGGCAGGATGAACAGCACGCTCACCGTCACCAGGCGGCGAACGACGGGCAGTTCCAGCGCCCCCCGGAGCTGCGTGAGGGGGTTGAGGTGCGCGGCGTCGAAGTGCTTGGTGCGCCGCGCGGGGCTCAGGCTCTCGGGCAGGATAAAGTAGCCCCAGAGCAGGTTCAGGACGCTGACCAGCGCGGCGGCATAGAAGGGAGCACTCGGGCTGAGGTGTGACAGCAGCCCCCCAAGCGCTGGGCCGATGATGAAGCCAGCCCCCACGGTCGCGCCGATCTGCCCGAAGACCTTGCCGCGCTCCTCTTCGGGCGTGGTGTCGCCCACGTAGCCGAACAGCGCGCTCAGACCGCCGGCGGTCAGGCCGTCGATGCCCCGCCCGAGAAACAGCATCCACAGACTGCCCCCGATCCCGAAGATCACGTAGCCGATGGCGGAGCCGAACAGCGAGACCATCAGGACAGGCCGGCGGCCGTAGGCGTCGCTGAGTGCGCCGAGTACCGGCGAGGAGAAGAACGTGAGCAGGGCGTAGATGGCGGCCAGCCAGCCGATCACACTGGCCTGCTGGTGGATGTTGGGCACGTACTGGGCGACCACGAAGGGCAGCACCGGGAAGACCAGTGACATGCCCATGGAGAAGAGGAAGGCGGTGGCGAGCAGGAACAGGATGGGGGGGCGCTTGGGGACGGACAGAGTGGGAGCAGCAGGCTCAGTCATGACGTCACGATAGAGAAGTCACCCGTGCGGACGATTGTAGAAATGCGACAGGTGAACAGGGGCGGGCGGAACTCCCTTTCCGGCCTGACGAATACCGAGCAGCTTGAGGTCTGAGCCCGGCCGGAGGACGTCCTATAGCCCACCCAGTTTTCCAGGGTCGGGCGGCAGGCGGCCGGGATCCCTAGCAGGAGAGGAAAACCAGCATCCCCTCACCGGGACGTCGTTCCCTGCTCTGCGGCTGGCGTGCTCAGGATTTGTGAATAAGCTGGAGCATGACACACGTCATTCCTTCCGGGGGGCTGACTCCACAGACGCTGGAACTGCTGGAACGACAGGTTCTGACTGAATTGTCGGACGGTTTGACGCCAGCGGATCGGGACGCACTGGGCCTGTTCGTCCACGATCTGCCCGGCGCATTCCTGGTGACATTAACCCGGTATCCGCAGGTGCTGGATTTCAACCGCACGATCAATCTGGGCGTCACCGAACCGGCAACGGATGAGGCCATCGAGGGCCTACGGACGAGGGCACGGGCCCTGGGGCTGCCAAACGTGATGGTCGGACTCGTGCCGGGCGTGCAGCCGGACGACCTGGGGAACCGACTGCTGGGCCTTGGGGCACGACCAGCTCGCGCATGGATGCAGGTCTGGCGGGAGGCGGCGTCTGTGCCCCAGGCGTCACCGGACGTGCAGGTGCGGCAGGTCATGCCGGACGAGTATGCGACGTTCGGGTCGGTCATGCTCCGTGGGTTCTCCATGCCTCCGGATCTTGAACCCATGACCCGCGCCGTTTCTGGTCGGCCCGGCTGGACGGACTACCTTGCCTGGATCGGTGGAGTCGCTGTGGCGTGTGCCAGCCTGTACGTTCACGGGGGGTATGGGTGGCTCGGGAATGCCACCACGCTGCCCGAATGGCGTCGGCACGGCGCACAGTCGGCGCTGATCACACGCCGGATCACGGATGCCGCGCGGGCGGGGGCACATACGGTGTTCACGCAGGTGGCGGAGGAAGTGCCCGACAAGCCCAATCCGAGTGAGCACAACATGCGCCGTGCCGGGTTCCGCACGGCCTACCGTCGGGATCACCTGATCCTGCCCACGGGTCTGGTTCACTGACAGGGCCACCTTCGTGCCGGTTCAGGGCAGAGTGACGGCCGCTCGGTCAGGGCTGCATGAGGAGGGAGTGAACTTCTCTGAGGCTCTTCCGTGAATGTGACACAGGTCGCCTCGTTGGCTTGAGGTCTGAACAGGTAGCGCGTGGCGGATTGGGATGGGAGGGCGGCCTTCTCATGAATGGGCAGGTAAATTGTCTTGGCACTGGTCTGGGGAGTCGTTCTCCCTATCGGACGGGTCTGATCCGAATCTGATGTCTAGACAGGATGTCTAAATGGAAATCATCCTTTTATCCGATGACAGCGAAGAGTTTATGAAGGAATTAACCACTGGTCTCGGAGGTCATGAGAGTCGGCCACGTGAGAAAGCGATTTCATGACCGGGCAATGTTAAACGATTTTATGCGTTGATCACGCCGAATCTGACAGCCTGAGCAGGCTCACCTTTACTCACAAGTAACAAACCTCACATGATGGCGTACACCTGACTTTCATAACGTTTGGTTAACTTAAGTCCAGAGGCATATGCACGGCCGCTGACGAGCCCCGGCCACCAACGTCCCCCCCTCCCCCAAACCAGCGTACGAATCCCCCGAAGCGCGTCCGCTTCCAGGGCCGTCGCCCTATCGCAGATCACTTCCCGAGGACATCACATGACCCACTTCCCCCCTGCCCGCTTCCGCACCGCCGCCCTCCTCCTGATCCCCCTGGCCCTGGCCGCCTGCTCGCAGTCGCCCAGCACCCCAGAGGGATCCGCCGTGAACGGTGGTCAAGGCCGACTGGCAGACGGGGTGGGCGCGCCCTGGGTGGCCCCCGCCACCACCGGCACCCTGAAGGCCATGGCGCTCTCGTCCGGCGACAACCAGCTGTCCAGCCAGACCTGGACGTCCGCCACCAACGGCTGGGGCCCCGTGGAACTGAACAAGAGCAATGGCGAAAGTGGCAGCGGCGACGGCCGGACGCTGACCCTGGGCGGCAAGACCTACTCGACCGGGGTGGGCGTCCACGCCAACTCCACCATCACCTATGCCCTGGGCGGCCAGTGCAGCACCTTCGCCAGCGACATCGGCGTGGACGATGAAGTGGGCACCAGCGGCAGCGTTGTCTTCCAGGTCTGGGCCGACGGCACCAAGCTCTACGATTCCGGCACCATGACTGGTTCCAGCGCGACCAAGTCCGTCAGTGTCAGCGTCTCCGGCAAGAAGGAACTCAAGCTCGTGGTGACCGACGCCGGTGACGGCAACTCCTACGATCACGGCGACTGGGCCAACGCCCGCGTGACCAGTTGCGCCGCGTCCTCGACGTCTGGCGATCCCAGCGGCACCACCTACACCAAACTGGCCTCCGAGTACGGCGCCTTCACCGTCAGCGGCACCCAGACCGTCCGCTTCGGCGCGGACACCCGCTGGATCTACAAGTCGATCACGAACTCCGGCACCTGCACCAGTACCGCCTTCGGCAGCGACCCGGCCGTCGGGGCGTCCAAGAGCTGCTTCCTCGTTACCTACCCGTCCTCGACCCCGGCGCCCACCCCCACGCCGACGCCGACCCCCAGCGGCAACGTCACCTACAAGGGGCCGCTGGTCATCACGGTCGGTGGCACGTACACCGGCAACTACCAGAGCACCAACCCCAGCGTGCCGGCCATCACCGTCAAGACCACCGATCCCGTCATCATCGAAAATGCCAACGTCAAGGGCCCGGGTAACCTCATCAGCGGCTTCAAGATGAACCTGACCCTGCGCAACACCAAGGGCTACGGCGTCAACCCGAATGTCTCGGGCAAGGCCATGGGCCGCTTCCTGAACTCCGAGGACACCGTCAACCTCAACGTGTCCAACAACTACATGGAAGGCACCGGCGGCATCTACGTGCGCAACTTCATCGGCAACAGCGGCGCCGGCCAGACCATCAAGATCCTGCGCAACAGCGTCAAGAACATCGACGGCCGTCTCAGCAACGGCAGTGGCGGCTACCAGAATGCCTTCGTGCGCTACCAGTTCGTGCAGTTCAACAGCGTGCGGGGCCTGGTGAACGCGGAAATCGGCTGGAACCAGGTGATCAACGAACCCGGCAAAAGCGCGCTGGAAGAGAACATCAACATGTACCAGTCCACCGGCACCTCCGCGAGCCGCGTCAAGATCCACGACAACATCATCTGGGGCGCCTACGCCATCAACACCGCGACCGATTCCGGGTATGCCGGTGGCGGCATCCTGCTCGGCGACGGCAACGGCAGCACCATGAGCACCGCGGGCGGCTACTTCGAGGTGTACGGGAACACGATCATCAGCACCAGCAACCAGGGCATCGGGATCGCCGGGGGGCACGACCACAACGTGCACGACAACCGGGTGCTGTCGAGCGGGCTGCTGCCCAACGGCCAGAAGATCGCGGCGCAGAACATCGGCATCTACGTCTGGGATCAGCAGGGCTCCAAGGCAGGCGGCGTGTGGGTGAACAACACCGTGCACGACAACCAGATCGCCTGGATGCGCTACAGCAGCACGGGCACGCCCTCGCTGGCGAACACCTGGACGCCCGACTGCGTCTCGGGCTCCTGCTACAACAACACGACGCTCGTCAATCCGGCCACGCTGACGACCGAATCCTCGGAATACGCCCTGTGGCAGAGCAAGGCCAGTGCCGCCGGGCAGTCCATCGGCGCGAAGTAAGCCGCCGCACAGCAACACCCTGCGCGACGCCCGGCATCTGCCGGGCGTTGCTGTCTCGCGAAGGGCCGCAGCGACTCCGGTTCATCCACTCGTGACAATTCCACTCCGCCTGAATCCGGCTGCCGTTCCGCCATACGTTCCGGTCTTGTTGCGTGGCCAGGGCGCGGGCCACGTCGATCACGCTGACGGTACCGGGCGGATCGTTTCCACATCTTTCCCGCCCATATGGCTCCGTGCCCCCGCTGGAGGTGCCGCAGGCGCTCCGCACGCTACCGTGGAGGCCGGAACCGAGGTCGATGATGAATGAACCTGACGTGAAACGAATCCTGCTCACAGGCGCGGCCGGCGAGATCGGCTCGGCCCTTCGCGACGGCCTGCGCGCCTTCCTGCCGAATCCGCACACGACCCTGCGCCTGACGGACGTGCGTGACCTGGGCCCGGCGCGTGAGGGAGAAGAGGTCATGTTGGCCGACCTGACCGATTTTCAGGCAGTGCGTGGCGTGATGGACGGCGTGGACGCCGTGATCCACCTGGGCGGCATCCCGAACGAGCACACCTACGAACATATCCGGGACGTGAACATCGACGGCACCTACCACGTGCTGGAGGCCGCGCGGCTCTCGGGCGTGCGCCGGGTGGCGTTCGCGTCCAGCATCCACACGGTCGGGAATTACCCGCGTGAGGTGATCGGCACGGACGTTCCGGTGCGCCCGGACTCCTACTACGGAGTCAGTAAGGTCTTCGGCGAGGCGCTGGGCCGCATGTACGTCGACCGCTCCTACCTGGAGTTCGTGGGCGTGCGGATCTGCTCGTTCCAGGCGCAGCCGCAGGATGCCCGGCACCTGTCCACCTGGCTCTCTCCGAGGGACGCGGCCCAGCTGTTTGCCCGCGCGGTCACGGCTCCGGGGGTGGCGTACCTGATCGTGGCGGGCATCAGCGGCAACACCCGTCGCTGGATGAGTCCCGAGGGCTGGGACATCCTCGGGTACGTGCCACAGGACGATGCGGAGGTGTACGCCGCGCAGGTTCAGGATCTTCACGGCAATCCGGCGGACGTGACCGAGCAGCGTCAGGGCGGCATCTTCGTCGATCCCGCCTACATCGGTCTGGCCGGGAAGGAACCGTGAACCGATGACGCCGCCCAGCCTCTCCAATCCTCTCAAGGTGGCCCTCGCCACCGGGAACGCGCAGATCGGGTTGTGGGTGGGCCTGGCCGACCCGTACAGTGCCGAGATCTGCGCCGGGGCAGGCTTCGACTGGCTGCTCATCGACGGCGAGCACGCGCCGAACGACGTCCGCAGCATGCTGGCGCAGGTGCAGGCCCTGGCCGCATACCCGGTCGCGCCGGTCGTGCGCCCCCCGGTCGGAGACACCCACCTGATCAAGCAGTACCTCGACCTGGGCGTGCAGTCCCTGCTGATCCCCATGGTCGAGAGCGCCGGGCAGGCCCGCGCGCTGGTCGCCGCGACCCGCTACCCGCCGCGTGGCGTGCGCGGTGTGGGCAGCGCCCTGGCCCGTGCCTCGCGCTGGAACCGCGTGCCAGACTATGTGCATCACGCCGACGAGCACATCTGCCTGCTCGTGCAGGTGGAATCCGCCGCCGGGCTCGCCGCCCTGGACGAGATCCTGGCGGTCGAGGGCGTGGACGGCGTGTTCATCGGCCCGGCCGACCTGAGCGCCAGCCTGGGGCAGCTCGGTCACCCGGAGCATCCGGACGTGGTGGCAGCCATCGACGACGCCATCCGCCGGATTGTCGCCAGCGGGAAGGCGGCGGGCATCCTCAGCACCGACGAGACGCAGGCCCGAGGCTACCTGGCGGCGGGCTGCACCTTCGTCGCGGTGGGCGTGGACGCCACGTTGCTGGCCCGCGTCACGCAGGAACTCGCGGCGCGCTTCGGACGAGGTGAAACCACACGGGATACCCGCGGCGGTTACTGACGGCCCAGCCGCTCAGGGCATATACGAGAAGGGAATCGCCTCACTGGTGCTGAAGGTGTAACAGCTGTCGATCGGGCACCGGAACGTCACGTCCACGAAGCCGCTCCCACCCGGCGATACGGCCGTGATGGTGTCCCCGTTCCGCTGCACCTTCGTGGCCTTGACGGTGCCGAAGTACACGTCGGGTACCTCAAAGTCCGCTTGATCGACCGGCGAGAAGTTGAGATCGCCGTCGTAGGTGAAGGTCACGGTCGTGCCGCCGGTTGCCGGGCCAGAGGTGGGCGTCAGGGCCAGCAGGCGCACCAGCGGCCGGGGCAGGCCCTGTAGGAACGTGTAGATCCCGGCGTTCACCTTGCCGTCCGGGGTGCTCACGATGATCGGCGTGCGGCCCGCGTCATTGGTCGGCGCCACCACCGTGATGCGGGTGCCGTCGGCATTGACGTGCAGGTCGCTGCCCGGCCCGATCAGCCCGAAGGTCACGCTGGCCTGCTGCAGGTGAGAGCCGTTGATCGTCACGGTGGTCGGCTGGGGCCTGTCCTGATCGCCCAGTTCCATGTTTCCAGAGAGCGACGTGACAACCGGGCGGTTGCCTGATACGGGAGCCGGCGTGGTGGTGGTGGAGCTCGCACACGCAGACAGGACGGCCGCGAGCAGGGTCGAACCCACAAGGGAGGACAGGGGATGAGGGAAACGAAGCATGAATCCTCCAGTGCCGATCAGCCCGGCAGGGATGTACGTCAGGCGGCCTCCGACTGTGCTGCACCTTCAACTTGGTGCGACCTCCGGCTCCGACCACGCAGAAGCACCGCTGTCTTCATGGAAGGGGCTGCCTGCGCTTTTCTGTGCTGCGCAAAGCATAAACGGCGTTCCCTGCGAAGAATGAGCTGGGCATGAACGCTCTCACGTGAGGGGCTGACAGCCTGCGCTCAGCCGAATCGCCGGACGAACTCCTCCCTGGGCATCCACGCCATCTTCGGCGCCTTCACGCTGGGTGGCCGCACGGTGCCATGCACCAGGCGCAGCACGCGGAATCCCAGACCGTACAGCCGGGCACGAGCGGGTGGCAGGTCGAGCAGCGTGAACCCGGCCTGTTCCAGCGGCCCGTAGAACAGCGTCACCGCGAACACGGCCTGCGCCGCCGCCAGTTCCGGGCGCTCGCGCAGGGCCACCCCCACATCCTTCAGGCTGCGCTGGTATGCGCGGTACGTGCCGAGCTGGCTGCGGGTGGCCAGACTCACCAGCCGCGCGGAGTCCAGGTGCAGTTCGGCGGTGGGCGTGTTCCTGGGCAGGGGCAACGGAGCGGGGGCGTCGGGCAGGGGGGCCACGCGCATGACCGCGTCCGGCCGGGACGTCAGGTCGATGACGTGATGGGCCTGCGTGAAGTTCGCCTCGACCGTCTGGCCGTAGGTGTACACCAGCAGGTCTCGCAGGGTCGCGCGGCGCAGGCCGGGCAGGTCGCGCACCGGCAGGGGCCGGTACCCCCGCGCCTTCAGATCGGCCAGCGTGGTCGTCAGATCCTCCGGCTGGATGCGGAGGGTGCGGCCAGGCTGCGCTTGCTCGCCGGGTACGGGCAGCGGATTCACCCCCCGGTCACGCAGCGTCCGCAGGTCGCGGTGGCTGAGGTTCAGCGTCGTGGCATCCCAGCTCTGCACTGGCTGCCCTACGGCGATGTCCAGGGCTCCCAGAGGGGTGGGTGGCCCCGCTCCCGCGACTTCATGCCCCGCTCGGGTGGCCCGATGTAGCGCGTCCGTCCAGGCGGCCGCCTGTGCGGCGGGAATGATCAGCGTGGCCCGCGTGCTCCCCAGGGTCGCCAGGACACGCTCCAAGGTGGGGAGATCATCGACGGGGAGCGTGAGGCCGATCTCGGGGCCGCCCGTGCCGCCCTGCCACGCGCCGTACGCGCCGGCCCTCAGCAGGGCGCGGTGCACCCGGCGGGCTGGGAACAGTGGCGCGGCCATGCGCGGACTCTAGCGGGTTTCCCAGCGCCACACGCCGGGTCACGCCCTGATCCCAAAGTCAGGCGACACTCTCATGCCCGGCGTCGTATGCTCTGTAGCGCGATGCTTCACGAATCCTTGAACATTCAGAAGCGGGGCCCGTCCGGCGGGCAAAAATGAGGCCACTGCGCATCGGGCTGTTCACGGACACGTTCCTGCCGGATCAGAACGGCATCGTGACCAGTGTCGGCCTGCTCAGTGACGAACTGCGCAAACTCGGGCACCACGTGGACGTAGTCGCCCCGGACTTCCCGGAGCACGTGGATACCCGCCAGGACGTGCGGCGCGTGGAATCCATCCGATACATGTTCCTGCCCACCTACCGCCTGGCGTGGCCCACCCGCAAGGATTTCGAACAGAAGTACGACCTCGTGCACACGCACACGCCCCTCACGCTGGGTCTGGCCGGCATGCGCCTGGCCCGCAAGTGGGATGTGCCGCACGTTGCCACCTACCACACGCACATCGAGGCGTACACGCATTACGTACCGGGCCTCACGGCGGTGCAGCAGGCCACCGGGGTGGTCACGAAGGCCATGGGTCTGCTCTATGGCCGGGCGGCCGCCGTGATTGCCCCGACCGCCGGCATGCTGGATGTGCTGCGCGACATGAAGATCCGCAACCCCGTCGTGATTCCCACGTCCGTCGATCCGGCCGTGCTGGAGGCCGCGCCGCCCGTGGAGAGCCCCTGGCCGGACGGCATGCGGCGGTTGCTGAGCGTCGGGCGGCTCGCCAAGGAGAAACGCTTCGACCACGTGCTGGACACGGTGGCGGCCCTGCCGGACACGCATCTGGTGCTGCTCGGCGAGGGCCCGGAACGCGAACACCTCGAAGCGCACGCCCAGCGGCTGGGCATCGCGCACCGCGTGACCTTCCTGGGCGTGAAACCGTGGACGCAGATCGGCGCGTACTACCGCCTGGCCGAACTGTTCGTGTTCGCCAGCGACACCGAGACGCAGGGCCTGGTGTTGCAGGAAGCGCAGCTGATGGGCGTGCCGGTCGTCGCGGTGGGCGCGCGTGGCACCCTGAGCGGCGTGGCCCACGGCCGCAGCGGGTACCTCACCCTGCCGGGCGACGTGAATGCCATGGTCGCCTACACGCAGCGGCTGCTGGAGGATCCTGTCCTGTGGGCCCAGATGTCGGAGGCGGCGCGGGAGCACGGGCACACGACCACGCCCGCCGGTGTCGCGCAGCAGGTGCTGGGCGTGTACGCCGGGGCCCTGAACCTGCCGCGCGAGATCACTTTCCCGGTCGAGGCGGGAATGACGGGTCATCCGAGAAATACCCTCGTGTATGACCGGTGATGTTGCGGTAGTGCTGCCACAGGAACGGGAACAGCCCCCGATCCAGCCGGCGGGCGCTCGTCTCGACCAGGGCGCCCGGCACGTACACCACGGCGCCCAGCCGTGCCAGTTCCTGACCCAGGATGACGTCCTCGTAGGCTTCCACCACGGGATACCCGCCGGCCAGCAGGGCGGCTTCCCGCGAGAAGGCCATGTTCCCCGCTGCCAGGTTTGGCTTGCCGATCACGCGGCACACGTGCAGAAACGCGCTGTACGCTGCGCCGGACAGCTGCGACCATGCCGGCGCCACGCCGCAGAAGCGCATCGGGCCGTACAGGGCCACGCGGCCCGGTGTGGCCGCGTCCAGTCGTTCCAGCCACTGCGGACTGGGCAGCGAGTCGGCGTCTGTCGTGGCGATCCAAGCGCACGACGCGGCCAGCAGGCCCGCCTGCCGTGCGCGGGCCACGCCGCGTTCCGGACAGGGCACGACCCGCGCGCCCCACGCGTGCGCGACCTCGGCCGTGTCGTCCATGCTGCCGTTGTCCACCACGATCACCTCCGCTGGCGGGCGGGTCTGGCGACCCAATGCCTGCAGGGTCGCGGGCAGGTACGCCGCCTCGTTGCGGGCGGGGATGACGACGGAAAAGTCGGACACCCGCTCAGGCTAGCAGTTCTCACCCAGCGCACCGCGCGTCACAATGGAACGCTGTGACGCTCCGCGACCGCCTGAAACTGCCCCTGGCCCCCGGCACCCTGCCTGGACTGATCGCCGCCGTCGTCGCCCTCGGCGGCTCGGAGTTCGTGCGCAGCGGCCTGTATGGCGCGTACCTGCAGCAGGCCGCGCCTCACCTGCTGGGCCTGCCCAAGAAGGAGGCGGTCGCGGTGGCCGCGACCGCCTTCACGGTGCACTTCATCTCGGATACCGTGATGCGCTCCCCGGCAGGTGTTCTGATCGCCCGGCACGGCGCGCGCCCGGTGGCCCTGGTCGGCGCGATCCTGAGCCTGATCGCCATGACGCTGCTGCTGACCGTCACGCACAGCGTGTGGCTGCTGCTGCTGATCGCGGCGTTGCACGGCGTGGGCTTCAGCGCCATGTGGCCCACCCTGATGAACCTGACGGCCGAGGCCGCGCACGAGACGCACCAGGGCCGCACCCTGACGGCCGTGTCCATGGCCGTGACCCCCATGATCGGCCTGGGCGTGCTGCTGCTGGGCGCGCTGGGCGGCCGCCCCTACGGGCAGGTCATGGGGCTGGTCGTGGCCGTGCAGGCGCTCTCGCTGGCCGCCGCGTTCGCGCTGCCGGCCCGGCGTGGCCGCCGGGAACCCAGCCCGCAGCGCCCCCCGGCCCGCTCCCGCCTGAAGGTCGCCGCCCGCGCCCTGGCCCCGCTGATCCCGGCCGCGTTCATGCAGACCATGACCATGACCCTGCTGGGCCCGCTGCTGTTCACGCTGTACCCGGAACTGGGCCTGAGCTACTGGAGCATGGTGGCGGTGCTCGGTACCGGCGCGGTCGTGGCCTTTGCCAGCATGCCATTCACCGGCCGGATCGCAGATCGGGGCCGGGCACGGCTGGCCGTCATGCTGGGCTTCACGCTGCTGGCGCTGGGCCTTGGCGGCATCGCCACCACGCCGCCGCTGTGGGCGCTGTTCCCCCTGGCGGCCCTGGTGGGCGTGGGGTACGCCTTCATCGCGCCCGGCTGGGCGGCCCTGGTCGTCAGCCGCCTGCCCGAACGCGAGCGCCCGGCCGCGTGGGGCGCCCTGATGACCTTCGAGAACATCGGCACGTCCGTGGGCCCGCTGGTGGGTGCGTTCGCATACCGGCAACTGGGCACGCCCGGCCCCTTCGCGGTCGGGGCGGTGCTGGCGACCGTCACGGCGCTGGGCTACATCATCTTCCGGCAGGCCTTCAACCGCCCGGCGGAGACGGCGGCCGACGCGCCCCACCTGCCCGTGGAGTCCTGACCGACGGTGCCCCGGATGTGGTGGCAGGCGGCCGGAATCCTCCTCGGGGCCGTGCTGGGGGCCGAGGTGCTGGGCCGCGCTGCTGGTTGGGGTGCGCTGGGGGCCGGATCACGCGAGGGTCACCGCGTCGCCGTGACCTTCGACGATGGCCCCAGCGAACGAACTCCAGCGTTGCTGGCCGTGCTGGCCCGTCACGCCGTGAAGGCGACCTTTTTCGTGACCGCCCCCGCCAGCGAACGGTACCCGGCGCTGCTCCGTGCCCTCGGGGTCGCCGGGCATCAGGTCGAGGCGCACGGCCGCTGGCACCGGCACGCGCTGCTGCTGTCCCCGTGGCGCGAGTGGGCGCAGGTGCGCTGGCATCCCCGCGCGGGTGGGGCCGGGCCGCACCTCTACCGCCCGCCGTACGGGGGACACAGTCCCCTGACGCGCCTGTTCGCGCGGCTGAACCGCCGCCAGATTGCGCTGTGGGATGTCGAGGGCCGCGACTGGACGGCCGAGCAGGCCACCACGCTCGCGGCCCGGACGTTGGAACGCACTGAACCCGGCAGCGTCATCCTCCTCCATGACGGCCCCGGGGTCACGCCCGCACTGCTGGACGCGCTCCTGACCGGCCTTCGCGACCGTGGCCTGGAGGCGGTGACGCTCAATGACCTGCCCACGCGCCGCATCACGTTCTGGGCCGGACTGTGGCGGCTGGCGAGCAGTTACGGGGCCTGACCCCGGTTCGGGGCAGGGGGCTCAGCCCGGCGTGGGTTTGCTGACCCGCTGGCGGCCCGTCATGGCGCGGCCCAGGGTGACTTCATCCGCGTATTCTAGCGCGCCACCGACCGGCAGGCCGTACGCGATGCGGCTGACCAGTGCGCCCAGCGGTTCCAGCAGGCGTTGCAGGTACAGGGCGGTCGCGTCGCCCTCGACGGTCGTGCCGGTCGCCAGGATGATCTCCATGCCGTCCTGCACGCGGGGCAGGAGGGGCTTGATATGCAGCCGGTCCGGCCCGACGCCGTTCATGGGACTCAATACGCCGTGCAGGACGTGGTACAGGCCCCGGTACTCGCCGCTGCGCTCGATGGCCAGCACGTCGCCGGGCTCCTCGACCACGCAGATCACGCCCTGATCGCGGCTGGGATCGCTGCACACGTCACAGCGCTCGGCGTCCGTGATGTTGAAGCAGATGGGGCAGGAATGCAGGTCGCGTTTGGCCTCCAGCAGGGAGCTGGCCAGGCGTTCGATGTCCTCGCGCGGCTGCTCGAACAAGTGGAAGGCCAGCCGCTGCGCGCTCTTCGGGCCGATGCCGGGCAGGCGGGAGAGTTCGCGGATCAGGGCGACCAGGGAAGGGGGGTATTTCAAGCGGGCCTCAGAAGCCGGGGATGCCCAGGCCGCGGGTGGCGTCCTGCTGCAGGGCGTCCGCCTTGGCGCTGGCGTCCTGCACGGCCACCAGGATCAGGTCTTCGAGCGCTTCCACGTCGTCCGGATCGACCGCCTTGGGATCGATTTTCAGGGCGGTCAGCTTGCCGTGCCCGTTCATGGTCACGGTCACCAGCCCGCTGGCCGTGCCCTCCACGCTCTTGGCCGCCAGATCGTCCTGGATCTTCGCGGCGGCGGCCTGCGCCTGCTGCATCTGCTTCATCAGCTTCTTCATGTCCATAGTCCATCCATTGTAGCGGGGCCGCTTCGGCTGGAATGGAGCGCCGGTCATGGGCTGATCATGGGCGCTGGCCATGATGTGGTTCAGACCACTGTGGTGGAGCGTGGCGCCGGGGGGCGTCAGCAGGGCCCACCAGCTCAGTCCGGAGGAAGGAGGTCAAGGCACAGTCCGCCCAGATCGGCCCGTTCCCGTTCAGCCCAGTTCCCACGCCTGGCGGTTCACGCCAGTCGGGGCCATGCCCGCTGCGCCCAGCGCGGCCCGGACAGGAGGACTTCGCCATGCCTGCAACGCCATCCCGTCTCCGCCCGCCCCTGACCCTGACCCTGCTGCTCGGCGGCCTGTTCGGTGCGGGCGCGGCACGAGCCAATGCGGCCGAGGACGCCGTGCTGGCCAGCTTCCTGACCCAGCCGGTCTCCGGCCTGGGCGGCATGATGAGCCCGATGGCCTGGGGCTGCGGCGCCCTGTTCGGGATTCCCGATCCAGGTACCCAGACGATTCTGGACATGCACATGAACTGGCACTGCACCTACGACGACACCATCAACCCGGCGCTGGGCCGCTTCCCGAACGACGGCAACCGCTTCTTCGGCTTCCACCGGCAATTCCTGTACACCTTCAACACCTACCGGCAGGGTCAGGGTCTGCCGTTCGTGCAGACCTGGATGCCGTTCCCGAACGCGGTCATTCCGCTGGGGCACGGCAGCCGGCCCGACAACACGACCTGCCCGTCCACGCCGATTGCCACGACCGTCCCCATGCGCTGGAATATCGGCTGCACCAGCCTGCCGAACAGCCAGCGGCTGCCCGCGGCGGGCGGCACCCTGAACCCGGCCGTGACGACCATCGAGGACTACGGCAACGGGCTGGTGCCGTGGCACAACGGCGCGCACGTGGCCATGGCGAACTCCGGCTCGCCCAACGGCGCGTCCTGCGCCGGGGCGCGCGACATCGAGTGCGTAACCACCGCGCCGAAAGACCCGATGTTCTTCCGCTTCCACAACTTCGTGAACGACCTGCAAGATGAACTGCTGACCTACCAGGACACCGACGTGATGGTCGTGTTCGACAAGTCCGGGTCGATGAGCCTGCCCAACGGTACGGGCACCGATACCCGGCTGAACTCCGCCAAGGCGGCGGCCAGCCTGTTCGCCGACCTGTTGCGTGACGCCAGCAACAACCGCGTGGGCCTGCTGAGCTTCTCGACCGCCGCCAGCCCCAGTCCCGAGATGCCGCTCACCCTGGCGAGCAGCGCCCCGGCCGCCATGACCACGGCCTTGGCGGGCATCAGCGCGGGCGGCAGCACCAGCATCGGCGGGGGCCTGCTCGGCGCGGTCACGGCCCTGAATGCCAGCAGCAACCCGCACAAGGCCATCCTGCTGCTCACCGACGGCGTCGAGAACACCGCGCCCATGATCAGTGACGCGGTGGGCCGGGCGCCCACCCAGCTGAACGACACCCACGTCTGTGCGGTGGGCTTCGGCACCCCCGGCAGCCTGGACGGCCCCAAACTGCGGGATCTGGCCGAGCGCCAGGGCGGCGCGTACCGTTCGGACGCCGATCCGCTGACGCTCAAGAAGTACTTCGTGGAGTGCTTCGCGGATATCTTCGACACCTTCACCGGCAAGGATCCGATCGGAACCCTGGCGGCCGGGCAGCAGGGCAGCGCGCCCACCGTGCACGTGGCCAGCGGCGACGGCGAGGTCGTGTTCGTGTCGTCGTGGGATAAGCCGGTGCCTCCGGGCAGCCTGCGTCTGAGCGTCACCTCGCCCTCTGGCACGGCCGTAAACCTGAATTCGCCGGACGTGGAGAGCCGCTTTGGCCCGACGTGGCA
Organism: Deinococcus sp. KSM4-11; assembly: GCF_004801415.1. Classification (NCBI taxonomy): domain Bacteria; kingdom Thermotogati; phylum Deinococcota; class Deinococci; order Deinococcales; family Deinococcaceae; genus Deinococcus; species Deinococcus sp. KSM4-11. The sequence continues at coordinate 288,361 of NZ_SSNX01000004.1, forward strand.
CATCGTGCGGATCCGGACGCCGTACCTGCAGGAGCGCGATGGCCGCTGGACCGCCCGACTGACCCGCCCCATGCGCTCGTTCGTGAACGGCTTCATGCCGGACGCCTTCCGGAATACGGCGGTGGGAACCGCCATCTACGGGCAGCAGCTGACCCAGCTGTGCGCCGACCCCTGCAAGCGCACGCTGTACTACGAGGAGGCCAGGCCCAGCCTGGTGCACGGCGGCCACAACAGCGCCCTGTACCCGGCGATGATCAATGCGAAGAAGGCGGGCATCACGCCGGTCATCGACCGGGTCGCCACGCCCGACGATTTCGCGGCGGCCCTGAAGCGCGGCGGGTACGACCTGATCGTGGCCAGTATCCTGCCGGACAGCCCCCGGCAGGCCTACGACGAGCTGCTGGGCAAGTGGGCCTGCACCGAGAAAGGCCCGAAGATCATCCTGAACGACGTCCGCAAGGAGGGCGGCGAGGTGGCCCTGCGCTGCCTGGGGGCGCTGCGGGCCGGAGCCGTGGGCGTGGACGTGATGAAGGGCGACGGCTCGGTGTTCAGCGGCAGCGTGGGCTTCGCCGCCATGTCCATGCCCGGCATGCCCGCCAGCACGGCGACCTTCCAGACCACCGGCGCCGCAGGTACGGGCACGCCCGGCGTCGCCCGGCCGGGCGCGGTGATCGTGTCGCGTTCGGCCGTGAACGCGAACAGCCCGGCCACCGCGCAGCGGTATTTCATCGAGTCCCTGGCCAGCGGTACGGCGCGCGTGCGGCCGTTCACATACCGCAGCCCCAACTACACCGGCGAATCTCTGCACCCGGCGTTCCATATTCCCGAGATCTACATTCCCATCGGCGGCTTCGACAAGGTCACGGCCACGGTCACGGTCACCCGGCCCCTGGAAAGCCAGAGCCGCATCCTGGCCCGCGCGGATCTGCGCGAGGGGGGCGGACTGTCGGGTGATCCGCTGAGCCTCCGCCAGGCGGCCGACCTGCGCACCAATCCCAAGCAGTCGGTCGGTGCCATCAAGACCGAGACCCTCACGTTCCCGCTGAACGACGCCGGCCAGGACGGCGACACCAGCGCCGACGACCGCTACTGGGAAGTGGCCCTGCCCGAGAAGATCGCCCAGTTCGACGGCGACTACACCTTCCATGCGTACTTCACCATCTGCCGGGGAACCCTGTGCTTCGACCGCGAGGCCCAGCAGACGGTGGTCGTGGATGCCAAGCCCGATCCGGCGGCCAGCAAGGTGCAGGTCACGCAGGCGGCCGGCGTGCAGGGTGTCGCCACGGTGCTGTACACGCCGCTGGACGCCTCCGGCCTGTCGCTCGGGCCGGATCGGCAGTCGCAGCTGCGGTTCACCGGCAGCAAGGGCGTGAGCGTCAAGGACGTCCGCAGCGTAGACGCGGCCGGTACCTACGCCATCACGGCCAGCTACGACCCGCTGAACACCAACCCGACCCTGAGCGTGGCCCCCTTCGGCCGACCGGGCGACGCCCTGGAGATCAAGCTGCGCTGAGCACCGCGCCGTGAGCGGGGCCGGGAACGGAGCGGGATCCCGGCCCCGTTACAGTGCGGCGAGCCGGGCGTGCTTGGCGCGGCGGTACAGCTGTGCGGGGCGGCCGACCCCGGTGCGCCGCTCGCCACTGGGCGTCAGGATGCCCTGCGAGAGCAGGCGCTTGCGGAAGTTGCGCTTGTCCAGCTTGCGGTTCAGGACGGCCTCATATACGCCCTGGAGTTCCGGCAGGGTGAAGGTGTCCGGCAGGAATTCCATGGCCAGGTTCCCGTATTCGAGCCGCAGCTGCAGCCGCCCGATCGCCTTGTCGAGAATGCCGTGGTGGTCGAAGGCCAGGGTCGGGGGCTGGTGCGCGCTGAGCCACTCGGCCCCCAGGGTGTGCCCGCCTGCCGTGACGTGCACCGTGCCGTGGGGCAGCACCGCCAGGTGCGCGACGCTCACGATCCGGCCGCGCGGATCGCGGTTCACCTCGCCGAAGGTATAGAACTGCTCCAGGTGGCGGGGTTCGAGCTGCACGGTGGTCTCGGTGCGCAGTTCGCGCAGGGCGGCCTCGTGCAGTTCCTCGCCGGGGTGCACGAAGCCGCCGGGCAGGGCCCAGTCGCGCGCGTGCGGCAGGGCCCCGCGCTGGACGAGCAGGACGCGCAGCTCCCCGGCGTGCATGGCGAAGGCGGCGACGTCCACCGCGAGGCCGACCTGGGTGGCCTGAGGCGGAAGGATCAGCCGGTTCATTTCCGGATGGTAGGTTCGTGTATCCGGTACGTCAAGGATAAGTGTCTAGCGGTGTCGTGAGGAATGTGCTGTCGGACGCGTTTCGTGTGGCGTTTCGGGCGCAGGCAGGTGAAGAGGCGCTGACCGGGCGGCGGCAGCGGCGGCCAGGCCGTCACGGTGGACGCGGCTTCAGTTCGGCCAGGGGCGCGCGTGGTAAACTACGGTCTCTACGCATGGGCGTGGAAGCCGCCCTCGTACCAGCGTGTACCGGGCGCGCGGAGGTGATGAACATAGCGAAAGAACACAAGGTCAACGAGCAGATCCGTGTCCGGCAGATCCGTCTGATCGGCGCGGAGGGCGAGCAGGTGGGCATTATCGACACGCGCGACGCCATGACGATGGCGCGTGAAGCGGGCATGGATCTGGTCATGGTCAGCCCGCAGGCCGTTCCCCCTGTGTGCCGCCTCCTCGACTATGGCCGGTTCCGCTACGAGCAGCAGCAGAACGAGAAGGAAAACCGCAAGCGGGCGCGCGCGCAGGAAGTCAAGGCCATCAAGTTCCGCGTGAAGATTGATGACCACGACTTCAAGACCAAGACCGGCCACGTGCGGCGCTTCCTGGAAGAGGGCCACAAGGTCAAGGTCACCATCATGTTCCGTGGCCGTGAGCGCACGCACCCGGAACTGGGCGAGCGCATCCTGACCCGCGTGTCTGAAACGCTCGCGGACATCGGCGCGCCCGAGAGCATGCCGAGCATGATGGGCATGGACATGAACATGATCATGGCCCCCAAGGCGGCCCCTGCGCCCCGCAAGGATCGCCCGGAGTCGGAAGGTGCCGAACTGGACGCGCCCGTGGCCGTGCCCGCCGCTCCGGCAGCCGCCGCGCCCGAACCGACCGCGACTGTCTGACCGCAGTCCGGAACGCTGGACGGCCCACCGTGAATGGTGGGCCGTCTTCCCGTTGATTCCGCTTTACTTTGTAAACTGCGCTTCATGGAGCTGGACTCCGGGAGGCACAGCATGATCACGATGTACACCACCACCTGGTGCGGCGACTGCCAGGCCGCCAAGCGCGCCCTGACCACCAAGGGCATTCCCTACCAGGAAATCAACATCGAGCAGGACGAACAGGCCGCCGAGTACGTCATGAGCGTGAACGGCGGGCGGCGCAGCGTGCCCACGCTCGTCGCCGGAACCGTCGCGCACAGTCTGAGCGGCTTCCGGCCCCAGAAACTCGACGCCTTCCTGGCCGAAGCTGGTCTGTAAGCGGATTACTGAGAGCGGGCCGCCCCCGTGTGGGGCGGCCCGCTCCTCTGTTTAGGGTCAGTCCTCGACCGGTATGGGCCGCAGGGTGTAGATGCCCGGATCGCTGGGGTTGCTCGACGCGACCAGCTGGCCCACCTCCACCGCGTCGGGCTCGGCCAGAACTCGCGTGAAATCCGACGCGTTCAGCACCGTCTCGCGCACCGGCAGGTCCAGGGTCTGCGCCCAGCGCACCAGATCCGAGAGGGCCTGCGCGCCTGGCAAGCCGAAGCGCGGCCCGAACGCGGCCGCAGTGACCACGGCCGAAGCGTCCGCACCCTGGCCAGTCACGATCAGGGCGGCGTAGCCCGCGCGGCTGCGTTCTCCCTGGCGATCCGTCACCAGGATCAGCTTTCCACCCGTCAGCTCGGACGCCTCAAAGCGGGTCATGACGGCGTTCAGGGTTTCCTGTGGTGCGGCGGGTAAGCCCAGCGGGTCGGCGATCTGCATGCGCGCAGTGTACCCGCCCCCTGCTCCGCGCCCGGTCACATCAGCGCGCGGTGATCCGTGAGCATGCAGCGGTTCTGGACGACCTCGATGCCCCGCGCCGTCAGTTCCCGTGCCACGTCGTCGTCCCGGATGCCCAGTTGCATCCACACGACCTTAGGCAGCGGCTGCATGCCCAGAATGTCGTCCAGGTGCCCGCGCACCTTGTCACTGCGGCGGAAGATCTCCACGACGTCCACCGGCACCGCGATCTCCGACAGGGTCGCCACTGCCTTGTGCCCGAAGTAGGTCTCACCGCGCCGGGTCAGCGAGGGATTCACGGGCAGGATGGTGTAGCCCTGACGCTGCAGGTACTCCGGCACGAAATGCGCCGGTTTCATGGCATCGGGGTGGAAGCCCAGCACCGCGACCACCTTGGACTCCTTGAGGATGCGGGCCAGATCGGCGCTGGTCGTGATGGTCAAGGAGTCGCTCCTTTGGCCGCGCGGGCGGCGGTGGTGTAGGCCGCATGGGCGGCGTCCAGCGTGGCCGACAGGTCTGCGTCCGTGTGGGCGCTGCTGACGAAGATACTCTCGAACTGCGACGGCGCCCAGTAGATGCCGCGCGCGAGTATGGCCTGGAACCACGCCGCGAACCCGCCCGTGTCGCTGCCCGCCGCCTGCGTGTAGGTGCCCACGGAACCGTGCGGGGCCTCCAGGTGGAAGGCCGTGAGCATCGACCCGATCTGGTTCACCGAGATGGGCACGCCCGCCGCGACCGCCGCGTCCTTCAGGCCAGCGGCGAGCCGCGCGGTGTACCCGTCGAGGCGCGCGTAGATGTCCGGATCGGCCTCCAGGGCGCCGAGGGTCGCGAGGCCCGCCGCCATCGCCAGCGGATTGCCGCTCAGGGTGCCCGCCTGGTACACCGGGCCCAGCGGCGACACGAATTCCATGATCTCCGCCCGGCCGCCGTACGCGCCCACGGGCAGCCCCCCGCCGATGATCTTGCCCCAGCAGGTCAGGTCGGGCCGCAGGCCGAGCAGCCCGGTCGCGCCGTTCAGCGACAGGCGGAAGCCGGTCATGACCTCATCGGCAATCAGCAGCGCTCCCGAAGCCTTCACGCGGTGCAGGGCCGCCAGGAACTCTGGCGTGGGCACCAGCACCCCGGCGTTGCCCACCACCGGCTCGAAGATCACGGCCGCGATCTCCGGCCCGCGAACCCGCAGCAGGGCATCGAGCGCCGCCGGGTCGTTGTACTCGGTAACCAGCGTCAGGGCCGCGTACTCCTCGGGCACGCCCGCGCTGCTGGGGGCCGCCGCGCCCAGCGGGCCGTCCGCGTTCGTCATCAGACCGCTGCCCGCCTCGACCAGCAGGCCGTCCGCATGCCCGTGGTAATTGCCACGGAACTTCACGATGAACTTGCGCCCGGTGAAGCCCCGCGCGAGCCGCAGGGCGCTCATGGTCGCCTCGGTGCCGCTGCTGGTGAACCTCACCTTGTCCGCGCCGGTCAGGCGGGTGACCAGTTCGGCCAGCTCCACCTCGCGCGTGGACGGGGCGCCGAAACTGGTGCCGCCCGCCAGCGCCTTGCCGATCGCCTCGCGCACCGCCGGATGGTCGTGCCCCAGGATCATCGGGCCCCACGAGCCGATGTAATCGATGTACCGCGTGCCGTCCACATCCGTCAGATACGCGCCATGCGCCTCCCGGATGAAGCGGGGCACGCCGCCCACCGACCGGAAGGCCCGCACCGGGCTGTTCACGCCGCCTGGAGTGACGGCCTGCGCCCGTGCGAACAGCGCCTCCGACTGCGCGGTGGTCGGCTTCGGAGCAGGAGACAGGACGTCGCGGGTCATGGCCCTACGTTAGCGCGGGCCCTCCCTTCCGAAGGAGGCCCGCGCTCCTTTACCGTCCCATGAGCGAACCCTGTGCTACAGCCCCAGCAGCCCCACGGCGGCCGTGGCCGTCAGCTCCTGCCGGAAGGGCTCGACCAGCGCCTTCTCCTGGGTGGTCGCCGTCTTCACGGTGGTGTTCAGATCCGGCGTCTGTCCCTTCTGGAGTGCGTCGGCTGCCTTCGCGAAGTCCACGTCCGGCAGGCCCAGCCCCCGGTTCACGTCGGATCGCACGGCCGCGTAGCGTTCCAGGCTCATCTTCTCGCGGGCCAGGGCCGCACTCTGCGCCGTGCGGGCGGCCCCCACGCTGCTGCCCACCTGCCGCACCACGTTCAGCACCTGCACCAGGTTCGGCGTCTGGCCCGCCTGAATCTGCGCGTACACCTGCTGCGCTCCAGTGAAGCTCTCGCCCAAGGCCGTCCGGATGTCACGCCGGATCCGCACGAACTTCTGCACGTCCGCCTGCGTGAGAGGAGCCTGCACGTTCCCGCTGGGCGGCGGGGGCGTCTGGCCCTGCGACTGTGTCGGTGGCGCCTTCCAGCCTGCCAGGAACTGCTGTGCGGGCCGGATCACCACGAACCACGCCACGGCCGCCAGCACCACCAGCACCAGCAGCGAGCCCCCGCATCCGAAACATCCGCATCCCAGACCACGTCTCTGTCTCATTGGCTGTAGATACGCCCAGTGCATCCGCCGGGTTCCCGACCATGTCCTCCTTCATGAGCCGGTCACGGGGAGAGGGGAACCCTGCCTCGCTGCCAGGGCGCGAGGTTCCGGCTCAGGGAACGGGAAACTCGCCGTACAGTGCGGTCAGCAGCGCGTAGCCTCCGTGCAGCGAGGCGACCACCGGCCCGCCCTGCGCCTCGTTGCTGAGCGTCCAGCCGCTCCCCAGCGGAATATCCGCCGCCGACAGCGGCCAGCGTACGCCCGTCAGCGTCAGGCCCCGCACCTCCGAGCACGCGAGCACGCTGAGGGTCACGCCTACCGGGACATTCAGGCTCAGGGCGGCGCCGGGCAGCAGCGGCCACGCCCACTCGTCCCCGCTCGTCAGGATCACGCTCACGTGCCGGTCGCGCGCCAGCCGCACACCCCCCAGCAGCAGCGCCGCCGTGTGGTCGAAGCGGCCCCCGAACGCCCCGATGAAGACCAGCTCGCGGGCACCCCGTTCCAGCGCCACCCGCACGGCCAGTCCCGCGTCCGTCTCGTCCTTCGCGGTCGGGTGCACCTCGCGCGGCGCGTCCACCTGCACGCCGTCCGAGGAATCGAAATCTCCGACCCACGCGTCCACGCGCACGCCCAGCCGCTTCGCGTGCCGCGCTCCGCCGTCGGCTGCCACCACGACCTCTGGGCGCGGCAGGGCCAGCAGCGCCGGCGTGAGCACCAGCCGGCCACCCACCAGAATCCACGCGGTCATCCTTCCAGTCTAGGGGCCGCCCTGCCTGGGCTCAGGACGCGGCACCCAGGCGGGGCCGCAGGCTCCACATCCACGCGGCCAGCACGCTGTTCAGCACCACATTGAACACTGCGCTCTGGAAGGAGTAGTGGCCGACCGCCCACCAGTAGACGTTGATGACGACGTTCAGCAGCAGCGCGACGGCCGCCAGTTCCATCACCGGGGCGTAGCGCTCGGTATCGGTGGAGAACAGCCAGTACAGCGCGCTCAGGCCGAGCAGCACGCCCCCGTACTCGGACGCCACCCCCCAGTTCGTGAGGTGCAGGTCGAAGACCCGGTCGGCAATCGTCGGGAACAGCAGGGCCACCCCTGCCACGAACAGCCAGATCGCCAGCACACGGAACGCCACACGTCGGTTCCTGAGCATGCTCTCCTCCTGCGGCGTGGCGGCCACTGGCGCGCGTCCATGCGGCCACTGGGAAAGTCAGGCGCGGCCGACCGACCCCACGGTCTGATCTTAACTGGACGTCACGACGCGCCGGCGCTCAGATGAGGCACCCACGTGCCCGCCGTGTCCCGGTCGTCGGGCACGTCCAACACTCTGGAGGAATCCACCTCAAGGCGCAGGACATCGCCGTCCAGCGCGGCCGCCTCACGCGCGCTCAGGTGGAGGGTCAGCGAACCGAGCGGATGCGCCACCGTCACCGTCAGACCCGCCTCAGTGCGCTGCTGGACACGCACCGGCCACGCCTCGCCACTGCCCAGCCGGGCGGCGTCCTCCGGCACCAACCGCGCCCGGCCCGGCCCGCCCGGCAGGATGTTCTCCCATCCCAGGAACGCTGCCACCCACGCGCTGTTCGGCCGCTCGAACACCTGGCGCGCGGCGCCCTGCTGCACCACCCTTCCCGCGCGCATGACCGCTACCCGGTCGCTCAGGGCCAGCGCCTCCCGCTGGTCGTGCGTGACCAGCAGCACGCCCGCTCCCACCCGTGCGAACAGGGCACGCAGGTCGGCCCGCAACTCCTCCCGGAGCTGCTCGTCCAGATTCGAGAGCGGCTCGTCCAGCAGCAGCAGGCCCGCGTCCGTGGCCAGCGCGCGGGCCAGCGCCACCCGCTGCTGCTGTCCGCCCGACAACTGCGTCACGCGGCGCGCTTCCAGGGTTTCCAGGCCAACCAGCGCCAGTGCTTCCCTGGCCCGTGCCTCGGCCTGGGCGCGGGACTGGCCCCGCATGCGGGGGCCGTAGGCCACGTTCCCCAGCACATTCAGGTGCGGGAACAGCGCGTAATCCTGAAACACCAGGCCCACGTGCCGGGCCTCCGGCGGCAGGGCCGTCACCTCCCGACCCGCGACGACCACCCGCCCCGTGTCCGGACGTTCCAGGCCCGCCACGCAGCGCAGCACGGTACTTTTGCCGCAACCGGACGGCCCCAGCAGCGTCAGGGTCTCACCGGCTGCGATCTCCAGCGAGACGTCCTGCACGGCGCGTACCGGGCCGAAGGATTTGCTCAGGTCGAACAGGGCCAGCGCCTTCACGCCACCTCCCCCCGTCCGCCATCCAACACCGTGAAGACCAGGGCAGACAGGAGCAGCAGGCCAGTGGCCAGCGCGCAGGCCTCGCCCAGGTTCCGCTCGCCGGGACGGCCCAGGCGCTCGTACAGGCCAGTACTCAGGGTCGCCCACTCCGGACGGGTGAGCACCAGCGTCGCGCCGAATTCGCCCAGCACCGTCGAGAGGGCCAGGGCCGCGCCCCCACGCAGGGCGGGCAGCGTCAGCGGGAACGTGACCGTGCGGTGCACCGTCCAGGGATCTGCGCCCAACGTGCGGGCCGCCTCCAGCACGCGGGGCGGCAGGGCCCGCAGCGCCGGGAGCAGCGAGCGTACGACCAGGGGCAGGGCCAGCAGCACGTAGGCCGCCAGCAGCATGGGCAGGGTGGCCGCCAGCGTCGGGTACGCGAGCAGGTAGCCCACGGCCAGACTGACCGGCGACACCATCAGCGGCAGCAGCGACACCACGTCCAGCACCCGCGAACGGGCCTGCCAGGCGCCCAGCGCGAACAGCGATCCCAGCACGAGCGCCCCGGCCCCGGCCAGAACGGCGAAGCGCACGGTATTCCACACCAGCAGGGCAGAGTCCCCATCCGTCAGCACGCCCCGCCAGTATGTCAGTGTTGGCCCGGACGTACCCAGCAGCCCCCGCAGGAGCACGGCCACGAGCGGCGCGAAGCAGATCAACGCCACCACCCCGCCGAGCAGCAGCACTCCTACCAGCGCCCCGCCCCGCGCTCCCGGCAGGTTCGAGGGTGGCACGCCGGTTCCGCCCCGCTGAAGCGACACGTACGCCCACGTCGCCACCAGCGTCAGCGCCAGCTGCCCCAGGATCAATGCGCTCGCCTCCGACAGCCGCAGCGCGAACGCCGACTGGTAGATCTCCACCTCCAGCGTCGCGTACGTCTCGCCGCCCAGGGCCAGGGGCAGCCCGAAACTCAGCGCCGAATACAGGAACACCAACACCGTTCCGGCTGCCAGCCCCGGCAAGGCCAGCGGCACCGCCACGGTCAGCGCTGCCCGCCACGCCGGAGCACCAAGCGACCGCGCCGCACCGATCATGGACGGCGGCACGCGCGAGAAGCCGCCATACGCTAGGCGGATCATCAGCGGGAGGTTGAAGAACAGATTGCCCAGGATCAGCAGCGCTGGCGAGTCGCCGAGGTCAACACCCGTCCAGCGCGTCACCCAGCCGTGCGGGCCGAGCAGCGCCGACAGGCCCAGCACCGCCACCAGCACCGGCGTCACGAACGGCAGCAGTAGCAGCCGCAGGAACAGCGCCTTGCCGGGCACGTCGTACTGCGACAACAGGTAGGCCAGTGGTGCCCCCAGCAGCAGCGCGATCACAGCCGAGCCCGCCGCCTGCGCCAGCGTCCAGCCCAGGCGGCCCAGGAAGTACGGATCGCGCCAGACGTTCAGGTTCACGCCGCCTTCGAGCAGGGTGCGGATCAGGGGCACGGCCAGGAAGGCCGCGATGAACAGCAGGGCAGGGATGGTGAGGAGAAAGGCTGTCGGTTTGCTGGTCACGGCTGCTCCACCCCCTCAGCCCCTCTGGCCTTTCGGGGGCGCAGCGCTGGGCATGAGGTCATCCGGGCCGCACCATCAGTCGGCCCCGCCTGAGCGCCTGCAGCACGGTAAGGTGCCAGACGGACCTGAGCGTCTTCTCACGTCCTCTCGGGGGTTGAGCCTGCTCCCACGCCGCCGCTCGCCCTTACCTCGCCCGCAGGACGTTCGTTACCCAGGCGTCCACGAGCCGCTGCGGATTGGTGGGGATGACGTCCTTCATGGGCTGGAGGTCGGGCACCTGGGCGAAGCGGTACACCGGATCGAGGGCCACGCCGCCCACGGCCGGATACACCCACATGCGGGTGGGGAAATCAGACTGCACGGGGGCGCTGAGCATGAAGTCCACAAATTTGCGCGCCAGCGCGGCTTGTTTCGTGCCCTTCAGGATGCCGACACCTTCAAGTTGCAGCCACGTCGAGCCGGGCAGCAGGAGATTCCCGGTGGGAGCCTGCTCGGGCAACTTCTTGGGATCGTAGCCGTCGGCGTAGAACACCTCGGCGGCCGGACTGCTGGCGTACGACAGGACAATCGGATATTTGCCGCCGCCGCGCGTGAAGTCCTTGTAGTACGCGTCGCTCCAGCCGCGGGCGACCTTCATGCCGTTCAGGCGGGCCTGTTTCCACCACGTCCACGCCCTTTGTTCACCGTAGTGGTTCACGGTGGCGAGCAGGAAGGCCAGGCCGGTCGAGCTGGTGGCGGGGCTTTCCACGACCGTCAGTCTGGCGTAGGTGGGCGTGTTCAGGTCGTCCAGCGTTTTCGGGAGGGCCAGGCCCGCCTTCTGGAAGTACGCGCGGTCGTAGTTCAGGGCTACATAGCCGTAATCGACGGTGTTCAGGAACCCGGCCCCGTCCAGGCGGCGGGCGGCGGGGACGTTCTTCAGGTTGGGAGAGACGTAGGGCGAGAGCAGGTCGGCCGCTTTCGCGCGGGCCAGCAGGCTGTTGTCCAGACCGTACACGACGTCGGCAACGGGAGCGCGGCGCGTGAGGATCAGACGGTTGAGCAGATCACCGGCGTCGCCGCCCTTCACGAAGCGCACCTTCACCGCGTTGGCCTGTTCGAACGCGGCGATGAGGTTCTTGTCCACCTCGAAGGAATCGTGGGTGGCCACGGTCAGGGTGGCGGTCTGGGCGTGGGCGGCTGCGGACAGCAGCAGGGTCAGGCATACAGCGGTGCTACGCATAAAAAAGTCCCCTCGCGTCTCGAGGGGAAGCGGGGAGGGCCACGCTGGGGCCGCTCCGGTCACGCTCCCTCCGCCGGAATGACCCGGATCAGGTTCCTGGGGTATGTCTCAGCCCTGTTGCAGATTCAGGGCACCCCCGGTGACGCAAGCGGAGCATAGCAAACGGTGACCCTGCTCGGCTTGAGCGTGTCTTTGACTCCTGGGCCTGACCGTCCACGGGTTCGGAGCGGGTTTGTGGGCCAAGGGTCAGGCTGGAGGGCAGCCAGCGGCGGCTCGCGCCTGGCAGCCGCCGACCAGTGGTTCCGTCTAGCGCTGTGATGCGGCATGGTGAGGAAGATGATTCCCGCCGAGTCCCGGTTCCGCCGCGCCCTCCCGCCCTCGTTGCTGGTGCTGGGTGTGGTGCTGGTGGCGGTCAACCTTCGTCCGGCCATCGCGGGCTTCGGGCCGCTGCTGCCTCAGATCCAGGCAGACCTGCACCTGAGTGCCGCCTCGGCGGGTCTGCTGACCGCCATTCCGCTGCTGTGCTGGGGACTGCTCGCGCCGCTGGCCCCGCTGCTCACCCGCCACTGGAGCAGCGAGACGCTGATCCTGGCCCTGATCGGGGTGCTGGGCGTGGGGGCGCTGTTGCGGGCGGGGCCGTCCCTTGGCGTGATCCTGACCGGCACCGTCCTGGTCGGCGCGGGCATTGCGCTGGTGAACGTGCTGCTGCCCAGTCTGGTTCGCCGTGAGTTTCCCGCCCAGGTGGGGCTGATGCTGGGCGTCTACACGCTCGCGGTCGTGGGGGGAGCGGCGCTCGCCTCGGCGGTCGCTGTGCCGCTCCAGGCCATGACGGGCGGGTCGTGGCGGGCGTCGCTGGGCACCTGGGCGGGACTGGCCGGGGTGGGCGCGCTGGCGTGGCTGCCGACGGTCTTTGGCCGGCCTCACCACCAGGCGGACGCGGTGCCCGTGTGGAGCGAGCTGTGGCGCAATCCGTACGCGTGGCCGGTCACGCTGTTCATGGGCACGCAGGCGCTGGTCTTCTTCACGTGGCTGGCGTGGCTGCCGCGCGTGTGGCACGACCAGGGACTCAGTGCCGGGGTGGGCGGCGGACTGCTGTCGCTGGGGAACCTCGTGCAGTTGCCGTTCGCGCTGCTCATCCCGATCCTGGCCGGACGGGTCCGGCAGCCGTTCGTGCTGGTCATGCTGGCGGTGGCGCTGGTACTGGCGGGACTCCTGTGGCTGCTGTACGTGCCCGCAGCTCCCCTGGTCGGCATCCTGCTGCTCGGTGCGGGCTCCGGCAGCACCTTCCCGCTGGCGCTGTACCTGATCTCGGTGCGCGCCGCGTTTCCGGCACAGGTGGCGCAGCTCTCGGGGCTCGCGCAGGGCGTGGGCTACCTGCTGGCGGCGGGTGGGCCGGTGGCCTTCGGGGCGCTGCATGACCGCGCGGGCGGATGGCACGTCCCCCTGTGGTTCCTGATCGGCGTGACGGGGGTGGTGCTCCTGAGCGGCTGGTGGGCCTGCCGACCGGCGCAGACGGTAGGGGGCCAGCCGGTACAGGGAGAGGCGTGACCTTCCATCTGGTCTCCTGGCTGATCGTGCAGGACTGGCGTGGGCGGGTGCTGCTGGGGCGCCGCTCGGGCACCTCGTACGGCGAGGGCGAGTGGGGCCTGCCCGGCGGGCGCGTGGAGGCCGGAGAGGCCCTGGCTGCCGCCGCCGTCCGCGAGGCGTTCGAGGAGGTCGGGATCGTGGCCGAGGTGGGTGGGCTGGACGCCCTGGGACTGTGCCGCTACGACCATGCTGGCGCGCAGGGTGCGGATGTGTTCTTCCGGGCGCGGACGTGGACGGGAGAGCCCCGGCCCCTCGACAAGACCTCGGAGGTCGCGTGGTTCGACCCACATGTCCTGCCGCCGGACGCGCTGTGGTGGGTGGCGGGGGTGCTGCGGGCGCACCTGCTGGGAGGAGCACGCCTGAGCGAACTGCTGGACGGCTGGACGGAGGTGCGCGTGCTGGTGTAGGCCGGTCGGCTCGCGCGACAGACACAGTGAAGGCGTATGGGGCGCGATGAACGCGTGTCCGGGGGCTGTCCCTGCTGGATGAACACCTGAGGCTTGCCCAGAGAGCTTCCGTCTGGAATACTTCCAGATGAAATGAGTGTTCCCCTTTCTCCGACTCCAGCCGACGATCTCTACGACGTCGTCCGGCTCACGCTGCGCCTCTCTCGGCGCTTCAAGCAGGCGCTCGACGAGCCGCTCGAACACGCCACTGGCCTGAACACCAAGGAACTTGTCGTGCTGGCCGCCATCATGGACGGTGCCCATACGCCCGGCAAGGTCGCCGCCGCGCAGAACCTCCCCGCCCCCACCGTCACCCGGATCATCACCAAGCTCGTCGAGGCCGGCCTGGTGGAACGCGTCACCGATCCCGCCGACCTGCGCCGCTTCGACCTGCGCCTCACGCCGCAGGGACAGGCCACCCGTACCCGCGTCCGCGCCAGCGGCCAGGACATCGTCCACACCCACTTCGGGAACGTCCCCGCGCCCACCGTGCAGGCCGCCCTGGGTGCCCTCAGCGCCCTGCACGAAGCGCTGAACGCCGCCCCCCTGACCACTGGGAGAACCGCATGACCAGTCCCACCCCCACCCAATCTGCCCACGCCGGGGCCAGCCTGACCCCGCGCGAAAAACTGCTCGCGTTCATCGGCATCCTGACCGTCCTGTTCCTCGCCTCGCTGAACCTCACCGTGGTCGGCAGCGCCATGCCGCGCGTGATCAGCGACCTGGGCGGCTTCCACCTGTACGCCTGGGCCTTCACCGCCTACTCGCTGGCCACCACCATCACCATTCCCATCGTCGGCACGGTCAGCGACCGCTTCGGGCGGCGCCCGCTGCTGCTGTTCGGCATCGCCGTGTTCGCGGTCTGCTCGGTCGCGCTGGGCTTCGTGACCAGCATGGAGCAGCTCATCATCTGGCGGGCCTTGCAGGGCATCGGCGGCGGCACCCTGATGGCCATGAGCTTCACCGCCATCGCCGACATCTTCACGCCCATCGAACGCGGCAAGTACCAGGGGTACACCGGCGCCGTGTGGGGCGTGTCCTCCGTGGTTGGGCCGCTGGTCGGGGGCTTCCTCACGGACCACTTTGGGTGGCGCAGCGTGTTCTTCGTGAACATCCCTTTCGCGCTGCTGGCCGCCGCCGTCATCTTCCGCTTCTTCCGCCTGCCGGCCCCCGGCGCGCGCGGGCACTTCGACGCGCTGGGCGCGGCGCTGCTCGCCGGTACCGTGACCACCCTGACGCTCGCCATGAGCTGGGGCGGCGGCACCTACGCCTGGGGGAGCGGCACCATCCTGGGTCTGCTCGCCGCCACCGTTCTGCTGGGCGGCTGGTACGCGTGGCACTCGCGCACGCAGGAGCGCCCGATCCTGAACCTGCGCCTGATGGGCGAACGCTCGATCTTCACGGCCTCCATGGCTGGCCTGCTGGTCAGCGCGGGCATGTACGCCGCGATCCTGTACCTGCCGCTGTACATGCAGGGCGTGCGCGGCTCCAGCGCCAGTGGCAGCGGTCTGGCCCTCGCCCCCCTGATGGGCGGCATGATCCTCACCAGCACCCTGTCGGGGCAGATCGTGAGCCGCACCGGCCGCTACAAGTGGATGGTGCTGACCGGGGCGGCCATTGCCACCGCCTCGCTGGTTCTCGCCACGCAGCTCTCCCTGAGCACCCCGCTGATCCTCGCCGTGGGCCTGATGATCCTGCTCGGGATCGGCCTGGGCCCCGTGAACAGCCAGCTGACCCTGGCCGTGCAGAACGCCGCGCCCCGCGAACAGCTCGGCAGCGCCACCGGCGGCAACCAGTTCTTCCGACAGATCGGCGGCACCCTGGCCGTCAGCCTGTTCGGTGCGCTCGTGAACGCGCAACTCGCGGCGAACCTCGGCCCGCAGCTTCCCGCTGCCGCGAAGGCCCTGCCCGCCGCCGTGCAGGCCGCGATCGCCAACCCGAACGTCCTGAGCAGCGCCCAGGCGCAGCAGGCCCTTGGCGGAGCCCTGGGCAAGGTCGGCCATCCGGAACTCCTGACCCCCATCCTGGACGCCCTGCGCGGCGTGCTGATGGGTGCCATCGACCACGTGTTCCTGGTGTCCGCGATCCTGGTCGGGCTGGCCTTCCTGGTCACGGTCTTCCTGCCGGAACGCCCTCTGAAGGGCCGCGGCACCGTCAAGATCGAAGAAACCCGCCTGAACACCGCGCCCGCCACGGACTGAGCGGCGGCGGAGGGTACAGGGCCACGAATCGTCGGCCCTGTGCCCTCCGCCCACTGCTCTAGGCTGTGCCCATGCTGGACGTTCTGGTCATTGGAGGGGGGCTCGCGGGCCTCACGGCGGCGCGCACCCTGGCACGTGCGGGCAGACGCGTGCAGGTCATCGAGGCGGGCGCGGAAGCGGGGGGACGCGTCCGTTCACGCGTGCTGGACGGCTTCACCCTCGACGCCGGGTATCAGGTGCTGTTCCCCGCTTACCCGGCCGTAAAACGGCAGCTGAACCTGGGCGCGCTCGATCTGGTGCCCATCGCGCCCGCCGCCGTGATCCGGCGGGGCGAGCGGGCCGACGTGCTCGGCGATCCCATTCGCGATCCGGCCGCGCTGTTCTCCACACTGACCACCCGCGTACTCCCCCTGACCGACAAGCTGCTCGTCGCCAAACTGGCCGCAGCACTGCGGCTGTCCCCTCCACACCGCCTGCTGACCGGCCCCGACGAGACCACCGAGGCGTACCTGCGCCGCCAGGGCTTCGGCGACGTGGCCCTGGACGCCTTCTTCCGCCCGTTCTTCGGAGGGATCTTCCTCGACCGCAGCCTGGGCACGTCTGCCCGGCTGTTCCGCTACTACTTCCGCATGCTGATGGACGGTGGCGCGGCCCTGCCCCGCGCCGGCATGGGCGTGCTCACGGCGCAGCTCGCCCAGAAGCTGGACATCACCCTCTCCACCCGCGTGACCCACCTGACCCCCCACGGCGAGCACGTCACGACCGCCACCACCGCTGGAGAACTCGACGCAAAGCAGGTGATCGTCGCCACCGATCCCGACACCACGCAGGCCCTGACCGGCGAGCCCACCTCGCGCGGCAGCGTGGGCAGCACGTACCTGCACTACGCCACCGCTGAGCGGATCGACCCGGAAGTGCGCCTCATCCTGAATGCTGAGGACGGCTTCATCAACAACGCTCAGTGGCTCAGCACTGCCATTCCCGGCCGTGCCCCGGCCGGACAGCACCAGTTGACCGTCACGGTTCTGGGCCTCCCGGAACTCGACGACGCCGCGCTGGACGCCCATGTGCGTGGCGAACTGGGCCGCTGGTACGGCCCATCCGCCGACTCCCTGCGCCCCCTGCTGATCGAACGCATCCGGCACGCGCAGTACCCGCAACCCCCGGCGTACGCCGCCAGCCTGCCGGGGCACGCCACCGGCCTGCCCGGCGTGCTCATCGCAGGCGAGGTGACGGCCATGAGCGGCATCCAGGGCGCCCTGGAAAGCGGGGAGAAGGCCGCCGCCATCATCCTCGGCGACCTGAACGGCATGAGCCGCCCACGCGGCGCGTGACGTGGGTGTCGCGCCCTGACCGTATCCTGGGCGCATGACTGCCCACCTCGACCATTTGGTCATTGCTGCCCGCACGCTGGACGAAGGCCGGGCGTGGCTGGAAGGTCGCCTGGGCGTGAGCATGCAGCCCGGCGGCACCCACGACACCTTCGGCACGCACAATGCCGTGCTGTCCCTCGGCCCGGACGCCTACCTGGAAGTCGTCGCGGTGAATCCCGACGCGCCCACCCCGCCGCGTCCCCGCTGGTTCGCGCTGGATACCCAGGAAATGCGGGAGCGTCTGGAGGTCGGCCCGGCGTTAATTCACTGGGTGGCGTCGGTCGAGGGCCTCACGCCCAGCAACGACGTGCTGGAACTGGCGCGGGGCGAGAACCGCTGGCGGCTGACCGTCGCGGCGGATGGAAGCCTGCCCATGTACGGCGTCGCGCCCTCCCTGATCCACTGGCTGACCCCGCCGCCCCCCACCCGGCTGGAGGATGCGGGGGTGCGGCTGGTGAAGCTACAACTCGGCACCTCGCACCCGGATCGCCTGCGCGCCCGCCTGGACGCCCTGCAATTCCAGGGCGAGGTCGAGGTGTACGAGGCCCCGCAGGCCGAACTGCGCGCCGTGCTTCAGACACCCGGCGGTATCGTTACCCTCTGAAGCTGTTCCTTCCGGGTCGCCGCCCGTGCAGCACGAGCGCCGCCACCAGTCCCGCGAGAAACCCAAACAGGTGCGACTCCCACGACACGTACGGATTGCCGGGCAGCACGCCCCACAGGATGCCGCCGTACAGCACGAACGCGATCACGGCCACGCCAATCGCCACGGGCGTCCGCTCCCACCAGCCCACGCCCAGCAGGTACGCCAGCAGGCCGAAAATCAGCTCGCTTGCGCCCAGGTGCACGCTCCCGCCCCGCCCGAACAGCCACACCAGCGCCCCGCCCAGCACCGCGATGATCAGCGTGGCCGCCACGAAGCGCCATATGTTCCGCACCGCACTCATGAACGTGAGAACCGCCAGCGGCACGGTGTTCGCGATCAGGTGCGGGAATCCCGCGTGCAAAAAGGGCGCGGTCAGCACGTGCCAGAATGTCTGCGTATCCCGGGGCTCGATGCCGTAGTAGTCCAGGTGACCGCCGAACACGCTCAGATCCACGATCTCCTCGCCCCACAGGCCCGCGATCAGCGCCGCCGTGATGGCCAGCGCCGGACGGACCTGCGGCGTGCGGCGCACCGGCACCAGGGGAGAACCGGATCGGTTAGACAGGGGAGAGCGGCTCACCCACCCAGTCTGCCCCGCGCCCGTGAGGAGGCAAGTCCCAAGGCTTCCCGAAGCCCCCGCCCCGGACTTCCCTCACGCTCATGGCCCTAGCATGGGCGCATGCAAACGCGACCACTGGGACACTCCGGCCTGCAGGTTTCCACCGTGGGCCTGGGCTGCAACAACTTTGGCGGACGCCTCGATCAGGCCGCAACGGACGCCGTCGTCCGCCGCGCCCTCGACGCGGGTATCACCCTGTTCGACACCGCCGACGTGTACGGCAACCGGGGCGGCAGCGAGGACATGCTCGGCAAGGCTCTCGGGGCCGAACGCAGCCGCATCGTCCTGGCCAGCAAGTTCGGTCACGACATGGGCGACGGCCGCAAGGGTGGCAGACCCGAGTACGTCCGCTCGGCCCTCGAAGCCAGTCTCAAACGCCTCGGCACGGACCACCTCGACCTGTACCAGCTGCACACCCCGGACGCCAGCACGCCCATCGCAGAAACCCTCGGGGCGCTCGAAGAGGCCGTGCAGGCGGGGCTCGTCCGCTTCATCGGCGTGTCCAACATGGACGCCGCCGGCGTCCGCGACGCCGACCGGATTGCCCGCGAGAAAGGACTGGCGCGCTTCACCTCCTGCCAGGATGAACACAGCCTCCTCGTCCGGGGCATCGAACGCGACCTGATCCCCACCATGAACGACCTCGGCCTGGGCCTGCTGCCTTACTTCCCCCTGGCCAGCGGCCTGCTGACCGGCAAGTACCGCAAGGACCAGCCCCTCCCGGAAGGCGCCCGCATCACGGGCAGCGAGGGCGCGCAGACCCGCTACCTCACCGATCACAACTGGGACGTCGTCGAGAACCTCCGCGCGTTTGCGGAAGGCCGGGGCCACACGCTGCTGGAACTCGCCTTCAGCTGGCTGCTGTCGTTCGACGTGACCAGCTCGGTGATCGCCGGAGCCACCAAGCCAGAGCAGATCGACGGAAATGTGGCGGCGGCCTCCTGGGTACTCAGTGCCGACGAACTGGCGGAAGTGGATCGCATCACCAGCTGAAGGGTGCTGCGTTCAGTTGCGGCTCCCCAGCCCCTCTGGGGGGGAGCCGGTCGGTGATTGGGCTCGTGGTTGCCAGTTTGTTGTTCAGCTCTTTCCATGTCCGCTGTCATCGTCCTTGCGCTCCGCGCACGAGGGCATTCGGTCAGACTCATTGCAGGAAGATTCGGGTTTTACTCCATCCTTTCGCTTGGCACTCCTGAAGTGACGAACAAGGCTGCGTCAATCCGTCAGAGGGTCAGGGTAGTGTCGTGCAACCGGGCATATACCCCACCGCGCGCGAGGAGCTGCGCGTGGGTGCCTTCCTCGGCCACGCCGTCTTCGGTGAGTACCAGAATCCGGTCGGCCGTGCGGATGGTCGAGAGGCGGTGCGCGATGACCAGCGTGGTGCGCGAACCGCGCAGGTCGTCCAGGGCCAGTTGCACGGCCCGTTCGCTGCCCGCATCCAGAGAACTGGTGGCCTCGTCGAGGATCAGGATGGGCGCGTCCTTGAGGAAGGCGCGGGCCAGACTCAGGCGCTGTTTCTGCCCGCCGGAGAGCTTCACGCCGCGTTGCCCCACGTCCGTGTCGTAGCCGTCCGGCAGCGCTGCGATGAAGTCGTGCGCGTGGGCGCGACGGGCGGCGGCCTCCACCTCGGGCCGGGTGGCGTCCGGGCAGCCGTAGCGGATGTTGTCGGCGACCGTTCCCGCGAACAGGTACACGTCCTGCGGCACCACGCCGATCTGCCGTCGGAGTGAGGCCAGGGTCACGTCCCGGACGTCCTGCCCGTCGATCAGGATCTGCCCGGCTGTGACCTCGTAGAAGCGGGGGATCAGGGCGAACAGGGTCGATTTGCCCGCGCCGGACGGCCCGACCAGCGCCACCGTCTCGCCCGGTCGGACGCTCAGGTTCACGCCGTTCAGGACGTGCTCGCCGCCCTCGCGGTACGCGAAGGACACGTTCCGGAACTCGATGTGGCCCTTCACTGTGTGCAGCGCGACGGCCCCTGGCGCATCCTGAATCTCTGGCTGGATGTCCATGATCTGCATGAAGCGCGTGAAGCCGGGAATGCCCTCCTGCGACACGCGGGCGAAGTTCGCGAAGCGCTGCACCGGGTCGACCAGCACCCCGACCAGCAGCAGGTACGTGACCAGATCGGCCAGTTCCAGCGTCTGCCGGGCGATCAGCACGCCGCCCAGCACGACCACCATGACCGTCAGTACCCCCGTGAACGTCTGCACGCCCTGGTGGAACCACGCCTCGTTGCGGAAGACGTCCCGTCTGGTGCCCACGAAGCGCGCGTTCTGGTGGGCGAACTTCCGGGCCTCGGCGCGTTCGTTCGCGAAGGCCTGTACGACACGGATGCCGGACAGAGAGTCCTCGACCTGCGCGTTCACGTCGCCCATCCGCTCGCGGCTGTGCAGGTACGCGGCGTTCAGGCGGCGGTTGAAGTGCAGCGCGTACACCGTCATGACCGGCAACAGGGCGAAGATCACCCAGGTCAGCCCCGGGTTGACGTGGATGAGCACGGCGAAGGTGCCGGTGAACTTCACCACGGCGATCAGCAGGTCTTCCGGCCCGTGGTGAGCGAGTTCGCTGATGGCCTCCAGGTCGCCGGTCAGGCGGGACATCAGCCCACCGGTACGCTGCGAGTCGTAGAAGGCGTAGGGCAGCCGCTGGTAGTGGTCGAACAGGTCGCGGCGCATGTCCCGTTCGATCAGGGTGCCCATCATGTGTCCCTGGACGTCCACGAAGGTATCGCAGGCGACCTGTACGGCCAGCAGCGCCAGCATGAGCGCGCCCGCCACGTAGATCGGGCTGGTCTCGATGGGCGCGGGGCCGGTCAGCAGGTGCGACGTGATGAACCGCGCCACCAGTGGGAACACCACGGCGATCCCCGCCACGATGAAGGCGCACGCGAGATCGGCGAGCAGCAGGCGCCGGTACGGGCGGTAGTACGAGAGAAAGGTACGACGCCACCGGCGGGTACGGGTGGCAGGGGCTTCGGGATCAGGGATTACATGGGGCGTCGGCCCCGGTCGGGTTCCATGCATGGATCGGTCTGTCCTCCAGAAAGGGCGGTGCAGGGCTGGCGGGTCAGAACGATCTGCGTCATGGGAAACCTCCGGGTCGGGCCACGACTCCGGCAGAACCGGGTGCGGGCTGGGGTCAGGCTAACGCGGGCGGGCCCGAACGCCATAAGCGCAATGGCGGAGCGAGGCGGCCGACAAACGAGGGGCGCGCGGAGCTCCCCTCGCAGCCACGCGCGCCCCTCAGCTCCCCCTCAGCTCTTCAGATACTTCGTGA
Source organism: Deinococcus sp. KSM4-11 (assembly GCF_004801415.1). Lineage (NCBI taxonomy): Bacteria > Thermotogati > Deinococcota > Deinococci > Deinococcales > Deinococcaceae > Deinococcus > Deinococcus sp. KSM4-11. The sequence continues at coordinate 310,028 of NZ_SSNX01000004.1, forward strand.
ACCATGCCAGCGCGTCGGCCCACGCGGCGTCGGCGGCACTCTTCACGTAGCTCTGGCCGGTGTCGTTGTTGAAGGCGTGCCCGGCGCCCGCATACTGCTTGAGGCCGTAGGTGGTGCCGGCCGCCTTCAGCGCGGTCTCCAGGGCGGGAATGCCGGCGTTGATGCGCGTGTCGTTCGCGCCGTACACCCCCAGCACGGCGGCCTTGATGCCCGGCACCTTGGCGGTATCCGGCGCGGGGCCGTAGAAGGGCACGACCGCCTTGAGTTCCGGCACTTCCGTGGACAGTCGCCACGCGAGGCCCCCGCCGAAACAGAAGCCGATCGCGCCGATGCCCTGCACGCCCGCTTGTTGTTTCAGTACGGCCACGGCCTCTTTCAGGTTCGCCACGTGCTCGTCGCCGGACACCTGTGCCAGATAGCTGCTGATCTGCGCCGTGTCGATGTACTGCGCGGTGCCGCCGATCTTCGACACGAGGTCCGGGGCCAGGGCGATGTACCCGGCCTTCGCGAGCCGCCGCGCGATGTCCTGAATGTGCGGTTGCAGGCCCTTGTTCTCGTGGATGACCAGAATGCCGGGCGCGGGCGCGTTCCCGGCGGGCCGCGCCAGGTACGCGACCTGTGTGAAGCCGCGCGCCTGGTACGTCATAGGCGTCACGGTGATCGCCGGGTCGCGCGGGTCGACCAGGCCCGCGCCGCTCGCCTGATCGGGCTGTGGGGGCGCGGCCTGCGCCTGGGCGAGTTCGGCGGCGCTGACGCCCGCGATACCCAGCGACGCGATCAAGGTGCGGGCGCCCACCACGCCGCCGCCCAGCAGGGTCATGCGGCGCAGGAACTCGCGGCGTTGCAGTTCGCCTTCGTGGAAGTCCTCGGCGAACTCCTCGGCGACGTAACGGAACAGATCCTGCTTGTACTCGGTCATGGTCAGTCCTCCAGGGATGGGGGCGGCCGGGCGACAGCGGTGGCAGGGGGCCAGTCGGAATGGGGGCCGGCTCAGCCCGGAATAACGCGGGCGTGTGGGAAGGGCGGCGCTGTCGTACCGATCAACATGCCAGGGTTTTGTCAATGTTCTGTGCATGGCACTTGGGCCGGCGCTCATGAAGAAGGCCTCCACGCGGGAGGCCTCGTGAAGCCGGATGCGTCAGACCCGCTGTCTGGCCTTCAAGGCGCCCTTCTGCTGAAGGTACTCGGCGATCTGCACGGCGTTCAGTGCGGCCCCCTTGAGGAGCTGGTCGCCGGACACGAACAGGTCGATGCCGCCTCCGAACACCAGCGACTGCCGGATCCGGCCGACCTCCACGTCGTACTTGCTGCTGGCGGTCAGTGGCATGGGGTAGAGCTTGCCCCCGGGATCGTCACGGACTTCCACGCCCGCCGCGCTGGCCAGCAGGTCGCGCACTTCATCCGGCGTGGCGGGCCGGTCCAGTTCCAGCGTGATCGCCTCGCTGTGCGTGCGCAGCGTGGGTATCCGGACGGCGGTGCAGCTGATCTGCAACGACTCGTCCCCGATGATCTTGCGGGTTTCCCACACGACCTTCATCTCCTCCTTGGTGTACCCGTTGTCCTGGAAGGAGTCGATGTGTGGAATCACGTTGAAGGGGATCGGGTGCGCGAACACGGTGGCCTGCGCCTGCCCGCCGTCCAGTTCCACGCGGGTCTGTTCCAGCAGCTCGTCCATGCCCTTGGCGCCCGCGCCGCTGGTGGCCTGGTAGGTGCTGACGATCATGCGTTTCACGCCGTACTTCCGGTGGATGGGCGCCACGGCGACCACGGCGATGGCCGTCGTGCAGTTCGGGTTGGCGATGATGCCCTGGTGGGTCAGGGCGGCGTCGCCGTTCACCTCGGGCACCACCAGCGGCACCTGCGGGTCGTAGCGGAACGCGCTGCTGTTGTCGATCACGACCGCGCCACCCGCCACCCACTTCGGCGCCAGCGCCTTGCTGATACTTCCCCCCGCCGACGCCAGGATCACGTCCGCGTCGATGGCACCCTCGGGCGTGGCCTGCACGGTCAGTTCAGTGCCCTTGAAGGTCAACTTGGTTCCCGCGCTGCGCGGCGAGGCAAACAGCAGCAGTTCGTCAAACTGCAGGCTGCTGCTCTCCAGCACCTTGAGAAGTTCGTGTCCTACCGCTCCGGTCGCACCGACGATCGCTACGCGCATACGCTCCTCCAAAAAAAATGCCGCCCCGCACGTCTGGCGGGGCGGTTGCCTTCACGACACCGCCCTTAGGGAGTAATGGTGGTCGCGTGGGTCTGCATGCCTGCCAGGGTAGACGCTGCGGCGCAGAGGGTCAAGCGGCCCGTCTGGACGGCCCCGCTCCTCCAACCTTGGGGTTCAGCCCTTGCGGCGGAACAGGCCACCGAGCAGTCCACCCCCCGCCTTCTTCGGCTCCCGCCGGGGCTGGAAGTCCTCCAGCTTGATCTCCGCTTCCGGGTGCGGCGCGGCCTCCCAGCCGAGGTTCGTGGCGATCAGGCCGCCGTAGCGACCGGCGGCATACAGGGCATGCTCGCGCTCCTGTTCCTCGGTCATCGCGCGCGGGTCGGCGAGGGCCTCCAACATGGCCTGCAGGCTCTCGTCGGCGCACGTCCACTGCCCCTGACTGAACACGGCCTCCTGGCCATAAATGCGGATTCTGGCGGACATACTGAGGACTCCGGAAATACATGGGAAGCGGACGGCGGGCGTCCGGCCTGGGGTGAGGTTGTGTAACCCACCCAGAATAGCGCTCCGGCCGCTCCCGTGCCCGCTCAGGTTACTTTTTCACCTAGACGCCGCTCCTTGCCGGCGTGCAGGCGCGCGATGTTCTCCCGGTGCAGCCAGATCAGCTGCCCGGACAGGATCAGCACGATCACGATCATCCACACGGGCCGCTGCATCACGATGACCAGCAGCGCCGCCAGGGCCGCCGCCACGATGCTCCCGGCCGACACGAACCGCGTGAGCCACATGGTGAAGATGCCCACGGCGAAGGCGCACAGGCCCACCACCGGATCGATGGCGGCCAGCGTGCCGAAACTGGTCGCCACGCCCTTGCCGCCCCGGAAGCCCAGAAACGGGCTGTAGTTGTGCCCGATGACGGCCGCCAGCCCGCACAGCGCCGACCACAGCCCGTCCAGGCCGAGGGCATGCGCGATCCAGACGGCCAGCGCTCCTTTGAGGATGTCGAAGAGCGCCACGGCCAGCGCTGGCCCCTTGCCGACCGACCGCAGGACATTCGTCGCGCCGCTGTTGCCGCTGCCGACCGTGCGGATATCCACGCCACGCGCGCGCGCCACCCAGGCGGCCGCCGGAATGGAACCCAGCAGGTACGAGAGCAGCAGGGCGAACACGGTCACGAGGGTCACGGTCGGATTCTATGCCCGCCTGCCCGCCGGCACCCCCGGTTTGATTTCCTGGGGGGCATGGGCTACTCTGCTGTGCGCTGGAACGGTGCCCGAGTGGTTGAAGGGGCACGCCTGGAAAGCGTGTGTACGGGCAACCGTACCGAGAGTTCGAATCTCTCCCGTTCCGCCAGCTCTGCGCCCCGCTTCGGCCTCCGTGCCCCGGGGCGTCACTTATTGCCCGGCACCGTCTGTCCTGCCCCGTGCGCCCCGTTCCCCGGCCCTTCCCTCCCTAAGGAGTACGTGTGTCTACCGCGTCATGGCGTCCCTGGCCGTCACTGGCGGGCCTGCCCCGCAATGCCCGCAGCACCATCATCACCGAGCCGCTGTGGGCGGTGTTCGGCACGGTGGTGCTGTATTACGCGCCGCTGTACATGCGGGAGGTCGGGCTGAGCAGCAGTGAGATCGGCTGGGTGGGGTCGGTCACGCTGGCGTTCTCCTTCCTGTTCCAGATCATGGCCGCGCCGATCACCAACCGGCTGGGACGTAAACGCACCACGCTGCTATGGGATCTGGTGTCGTGGACTCTGCCGATGTTCGTGTGGGCGGTCTCCAGCAGCGTGTGGGCCTTCATGGTGGCCGGGGTGCTGAGTGCCACTGGCCGGATCGTGATGGTGTCGTGGAGCCTGCTGGTCGTCGAGGACGTGCCGCAGTCGCAGCGGGCGCGGGTGTTCGGCATCCTGAACCTGATCGTGGCGCTGTGCGGGCTGGTGGCGCCGGTCGTGGGGCTGATCATGCAGGCGCACGGCGTGGTGCCCACCATGCGGGTGTTCTACGCGCTGGGCGGCGTGGGCATGACCGTGATGTTCCTGTGGCGCAACGCGATCACGCAGGAGACCGGCACCGGGCAGGCGGCCATGCTCGAGCACCGGGACCTACACCTGCTGGGCAGCCTGAAGCAGACGCTGGGGCACGTCTGGGAAGGACGGCGTTCGCCGGGCCTGCCCGTCGTGGTGGCGTTCTACGTGCTGAGCCTGTTCATCGATCAGATGAACCTCTTCCAGATCCTGTTCTACCGGGAGACGCTGGGCTTCAGCGTGAGCACCGTGTCGCTGCTGCCGGTCGTGACGGCCGCCGTGACCGTCCTGATGTACGGCCTGATCCTGCGGCGGATCTCGCACGTCCCGGCCGAGCGGACGCTGGTGGTCACGCGTGTGCTGGGGCTGGTGGGTGCGGGGGCCCTATTGATGGTGCCCGCCGGGAACGTGATTGCCCTGCTGGTCGTGGTGGCGCTGCTGGCCGCCGCCATCTTCCTGACGCAGATCTACCAGAGCACTGTGCTGTTTGCGCGGCTCCCCGAACGCGGCAGCGCCGACCTGTACTCGGGCGTGCAGCTCCTGGCGCTGCTCGTCTCAATTCCGGCGGCGGGCGTGGCGGGCGTGATCTACCACGCGCATCCGGCCACGCTGTTCGCCGTGATCGCCGTGCTGAACGCGGCGCTGCTGGGCCTGGCCGTCATGCTGGCCCGGCAGCGGCCCGCCACCAATCCCTGACATGACCGGCCCCGGAGGTGCCCGCCACGCCCGCCGGAAGCGCACGCCGTGTTCGGAAGCCCACACGGGCTGACATTGCCCTGACGGAGCCTGACGGAGCACTGACACAAGCCCGCCAAGCTGGGCGCGTATGAAGAACCTCCTGACCCTGGGCCTTGCCCTTGTCGCAACGACCGCCACCGCCCAGAGCCTCACGGGCGCCGGGGCCTCCTTCCCCTTCCCGCTGTACTCGAAGATGTTCGCCGAGTACAAGACGGCGAACGGCGTCGACGTGAACTACCAGTCCGTCGGCAGCGGCGCGGGCCAGAAGGCCATCACCGAGCGCACCGTGGACTTCGCCGCCAGCGACAACCCCATGAGCGACGACTCCATGAAGGCCGCGCCCGCCAAACTGCTGCACATCCCCACCGCCATCGGCGCCGTGGTGCCCTCGTACAACCTGCCCGGCGTGACCGCCCCCCTCAAGTTCACCGGCGCGGTGCTCGCGGACATCTACCTGGGCAAGATCAAGACCTGGAACGACAAGGCCATTGCCGCGCTGAACCCCGGCGTGACCATTCCTCCGCTGCCGATCACGGTGGCCCGCCGCAGCGACGGCTCGGGCACGACCTTCGTGTTCAGCGACTACCTGAGCAAGGTCAGCAGCGAGTGGAAGACCAAGGTCGGCGTGGGCAACTCCTTGAGCTGGCCCGTCGGCACCGGCGCCAAGGGCAACGACGGCGTGGCCGGCGTGGTCAAGAGCACCCCCGGCGCGATCGGCTACGTGGAACTGGTGTACGCCAAGCAGAACAAACTGCCCTTCGGCAGCGTGCAGAACCACGCCGGCAAGTTCATCCTGGCCGACAACGGCCCCGCCGCGCTGGCCGCCAAGGGCGTCGTCATTCCCGCCGATACCCGCGTGTCCCTGACCAACTCCGCGAACGCCGACGCCTACCCGATCGCGAGCTTCACGTACATCATCTTCTACCAGGATCAGAAGTACGGCAGCCGCACGTTGGCTCAGGCGCAGGAGCTCAAGAAGCTCCTGACCTGGATGGTCACGACCGGCCAGCAGTACAACGAGCCCCTGGATTACGCCAAGCTGCCCGACAACGTGGCCGCCAAGGCCAAGACCATCATCGGCACCCTGACCTTCGACGGCAAGAAGATCTGAACGCCTGAACCTCCACGGGGCGGCTCTCCACGCGGGAGCCGCCCGTTCTCTGTCCACGCCGGATGGTCGTGGGCTGACCTGCCCCTGACGAACGCAGGGTGAACTGGGACGACGATGCCTGCCGAGGTCATGACGACATGAGTGAACCCACCCGAAGTGCCCCCACGCCCGCCCGACTCTCCAGCCGCAGCGACCGCGTGTTCGAGGTGCTGATCCTGCTGCTCGCCTCGATCATCGTGCTGGTGTTCCTGACCAGCATCTACCAGCTGGGCAAGGATTCCTGGCCAGCCCTGCAGCACTTCGGGCTGAGCTTCTTCACGCAGCGCACGTGGAACCCGGTGGCGGGCACCTTCGGCGCGGCCTCCATGATCGCGGGTACGCTCGTCACCAGCCTGGCCGCGCTGGTCATCAGCGTGCCGCTGGCCGTCGCGAGCGCGCTGTTCGTGGCCGAATACGCCCCGAAATGGCTGGCCAACCCGGTCGGCTACCTGATCGAGCTGCTGGCCGCCGTGCCCAGCGTGGTGTACGGTTTGTGGGCGCTGTTCGTGATCGCGCCCATCCTGGGGCGCTGGCAGATCACCTTCTTCAACCCCGAGTTCCCGGACCGGCTGGCGCTGTACACCAAGTGTGCCGGGCTGTGGGCCGAGAACAAGACCACCCTGCAATGCTTCTTCGTGCCCAGCAGCGGCGCGGGGCGCGGGCTGGCGCTGGCGATCATCATCCTGACCGTCATGATCCTGCCGTACACGGCCTCGGTGGCGCGGGACGTGATCCGGCTGGTGCCCGCCGACCAGCGGGAAGCGATGTACGCGCTGGGCGCCACCAAGTGGGAAGTCATCTCGCGCGCCATCCTGCCCTACGCCCGCGCCGGCATCCTGGGCGGTGTGATCCTGGCGCTGGGCCGCGCGCTGGGCGAGACGCTGGCGGTGGCCATGGTCATCGGCGACAGTCAGGACGTCCTGAGATCCATCTGGGGCAACGCCAGCACCATGGCCTCGGTGATCGCCAACCAGTTCGGCGACGCCCGCGAGACCCTGCACCGCTCCTCGGTGGTCACGCTGGGCCTCACGCTGTTCTTCCTGAGCGTGGCCGTGAACTACGTGGCGCGGCTCATCATCGCCCGCCTGACCCCCCGGGGCATCCAGTGATGAGCGTGAGCACCTCCACGACCGCCGCGCGTCCCACCGGGCTCAGCCCGGCCCGGCGCGCGAAGAACCTGCTGATGGGCGGCCTGATCCTGCTGGCCACGCTGGTCGTCGTCGCGCCCCTGATCCTGATCTTCCTGTACCTGCTGCGCGAGGGGATCGGCGCGATGAACGTCGCGTTCTTCACGAAGGTGCCCGCCCCGGAAGGCGAGACGGGCGGCGGCCTGTTGAACGCCATTCTCGGCAGCGTCGAGATGCTGCTGATGGCCTCGGTGATCGGGGTGCTCGTCGGCGTGGCCGGCGGCATCTTCCTCTCCGAGTACCCCCGCCACCGCCTGATGCCCACCATCCGCATGCTCAGCGACGTGCTGGCCGGCATTCCTGCCATCGTCATGGGCCTGGTCGCCTACGGGCTGATCGTGCTGAAGTTCGGCTTCTCGGGTTTCGCAGGCGCCCTCGCGCTGGGCTTCCTGATGATCCCCATCGTCGTGCGGACCAGCGAGGAAGTCCTGAAACTCGTGCCCATCAGCATCCGCGAGGCCGGACTGGCGCTGGGTCTGCCCAAGTGGCTGGTCACGCTGCGGATCGTGCTGCCCGCCGCCGCCGGCGGGATCATCACCGGCATCATGCTGGCCCTGGCGCGCGTGGCGGGCGAGGCCGCGCCCCTGCTGTTCACCGCCTTCGGGAACCCGAACGTGAACCTCGACCCGAGCAAGCCCATGAGCGCCCTGCCGCTGGAGATCTACCGGGGCGCGACCAGCGCCTACGACGAGAACCAGCGCCTCGCGAAGGCCGGGGCCCTGCTGCTCATCACCTTGATCTTCGTTACCAGCCTGCTCGCCCGGCGCTTCAGCCGCCGCCGTTAAGGAGTCCGTTCCATGACCCAGCCCGTGATCCTCAGTGCCCAGAACGTGGACATCTTCTACGGTGAGAACCGCGCCGTGAAGAACGTCAGCCTGGACTTCCGCCGGGGCAGCGTGAACGCCCTGATCGGCCCGTCGGGCTGTGGCAAGACCACCTTCCTGCGCGCCATCAACCGCATGCACGACCTCACGCCGGGCGCACGCGTCGCGGGCAAGATCCTGCTCGACGGGCAGGACATCTACGACCCGGGCGTCGACCCGGTCAGCATGCGCCGCCGCGTGGGCATGGTGTTCCAGAAGCCCAATCCATTCCCGACCATGAGCGTGTTCGACAACGTGGTCGCCGGCCTGAAACTCACGGGCGTGCGCGACAAGGCCCAGCTCATGCAGGTCGCCGAACGCAGCCTGAAGGGCGCGGCCCTGTGGGAAGAGGTCAAGGATCGCCTGAACACGCCCGCCACCGGCCTGTCCGGCGGGCAGCAGCAGCGGCTGTGCATCGCCCGCGCCCTGGCCGTCGATCCCGAGATCCTGCTGATGGACGAACCCACCAGCGCCCTCGACCCGGCCAGCACCGCGAAGATCGAGGACCTGATGTCCGAACTGAAGAAGGTCACGACCATCGTGATCGTCACGCACAACATGCACCAGGCGGCCCGCGTGAGTGACACCACCTCGTTCTTCCTGGTGGGCGACATGGTCGAGCACGGCGTGACGGATCAGATCTTCACCAGTCCCCGTGACGAACGCACCGAAGCCTACGTGTCGGGCCGCTTCGGCTGACCTGAACCGGGCCGGACTACACTCCGGGCATGACCCCCGCCGCCCCCACCTTCCTGAACCGGGGCGGCGCCTTCGTGGTGGCCCAGGGCGTTCTGCTCGGCTTGATCGGGCTCAGCGGTGTCCGGCGGAGGCATGGGCACCCGGTCGGCCTGCCCTTGATGCTGGCGGGCGTGGCGCTGGGGATGCTCGGCGGAAGGTCGCTCGGACGGAACCTCACGGCGCTGCCGGAACCGCTGGAAGGCGGGCAGCTCGTGACGGGCGGCGTCTACGCGTCCGTCCGCCATCCCCTGTACACCGCGCTGCTGCTGGCTTCGCTGGGCTGGAGTGTGTTGCGGGGCAGCCGATCTTCGCTGGGCTGGACGGCTGCCCTGGCGATCCTGTTTCAGTTCAAGGCGAATCACGAAGAAGCGGCGCTGACGCGGAAGTTCCCGGAGTACGCCGCCTACCGGGCGCGCGTGAAGCGCTTCGTGCCCGGCGTGTACTGACGCTCAGGGCCGGACGGAGACGGACACTGGCCGTACCCGCCACGCGCTGAACAGGGGCAGCAGCGCCCAGACGGCGCACCCGGCGGCCAGCACGGGAAACCCCACGCGGGCGATGACCACGCCGCCCACCAGGGTGCCCACGCCGGACGCGACGAAGCCGAGGCTGTCCGTGACGCCCTGCGCCGCCGGGAAGCGCGTCAGGGCCTTGCTGCCGCTCACGAACGCGAGGTTCCAGCCCAGCCCCAGCAGGAACATCGACACGCCCAGCCACGCGGTGCCCGGCAGAGGGGCGGTCACGGCGGCCGACAGCAGCAGGGCCGCGCCGCCCACGTACCCGAAGCGCAGGCCCACGCGGTCGATCAGCGGGCCGGTCAGCCAGCCGAACCCGAACATGCCCAGGATGTGCCCGGAGACCAGCGCGGCCACGCCCGCGTGATCCACGCCCATGTGGTGGGCGCGCAGCGGGGTCAGGCTCATCAGGGTGACCATCACGCCCTGCGCGGTCGCGACGGCCAGCGCCGTGGACCGCACCCCTGGAATTCCGAAGGCCTGTCTGACCGTCAGCTGCGCCTGCGGAGTGCCGGCCACGGCGGGCCGCAGCGGCTTCCAGATCAGCATCAGCACCGCTCCCAGCGCCAGCAGTCCCCCGCCGACCAGCCACCCGGCGACCTCCGCCGTGCTGCCCAGCACGCCGCCCAGCGCCTCGATCGGGTGCGAGAAGCCGGTCACGACGAATGAGCCCAGCACGCTCATGAGCATCAGCACGCCCAGTGCCGTGCCGCGCCGTCCGTCCGGGACGCTCTCGGCGGCGGCGTAGCGGGCCTGCTGGTACCCGCCCTGCGCGCCGCCCATCATCATTGCGCCCAGCAGGAACACCGGCGTCAGGCCGGCGCGGGCGCCCAGGAAGCCGACCAGGGCGCCCAGCGCGCCCAGGGTGTAGGCCACCGCCAGCCCGAAGCGCCGGCCTGAGCGCAGCATCAGCGCGCCGAAGGCCCCGGCCGAGAGCGCCCCGGAGGCCTGGATCAGGGTGCTGGGCAGTCCGGCCAGGGTCTCGCTGGCCATGCCGCTGATGATCAGGCTGGCGAGCACCGTGCTGACGGTCGTCGCGCCCGTGGCCAGGGCCTGCGCGGCGTACAGGGGCAGCACCCGGCCCACGTCCAGCCGGGGAGTGGCCGCGACCGCCGCGTCACTCACGCCTCGCCCTGGGCCTGCCAGCGGGCCAGCACGGCCCCTTTCAGGTACGTGGCGGCGTCCTGGGTGCTCGCGCCGGGCGTGAACATGCGGCCCACGCCGAGTTTCTCCAGTTCCGGCAGATCCTGATCCGGGATGATCCCGCCACCGAACACGATGATGTCGTCGGCGCCCTGCTCGCGCAGCAGCGTCATGACATCGCGGAAGTAATGCATGTGCGCGCCCGACAGGACGCTCAGGCCGATGGCGTCCACGTCCTCCTGCACGGCGGCGTTCACGATCATCTCGGCCGTCTGGCGCAGTCCGGTGTAAATGACTTCCATGCCGGCGTCCCGCAGCGCGCGGGCCACGACCTTCGCGCCCCGGTCGTGGCCATCCATGCCGGGCTTGGCAATGAGAACCCGTATGCGGCGGTCTCCTGTCACGTGTGCTCCTCCTGGGTGAGCCGATCTAACGCTCGTTTGGCGCAGTCTACCGTCCGCAGGGGGGTTCACACGCTCGTCCGTCGGGACACCGACAAGGCCGCCATGCAGACCCTGCTGGCCACGCTCCCACTGACCTGGGCCTCAGCGGGACAGCAGGACGGCCAGGATCGCCAGCACGGCAGGTATCGTCTGCACGAACAGAATCCGGCGGTTCGCGGTCGCCGCGCCATACACGCCCGCCACCGCCACGCAACTCAGGAAGAACAGCTGCGTCGATGGCGAGTGGATGATCAGGCCCCAGATCAGTCCGGCGGCCAGGAAGCCGTTGTAGAGGCCCTGGTTCGCGGCCAGCGCCTTCGTCTGCGCGGCCAGGGCGGGCGTGGTGCCGAAGGCCTTCAGGGCGCGCGGCGTCTCCCACAGGAACATCTCCAGCACCAGGATGTAGATGTGCAGCAGCGCGATCAGGCCGACCAGGGCAGCCGCGACGGCGTTCACGAGACGGCCTTCGTGATGCGGCCCACGACCCGTTCCCGACCCAGCGTGGCGAGCAGGTCCGGCAGATCCGGGCTTTCCAGGGTTCCGGCCACGGCGGCGCGAACCGGGGGCATCACCTTCCCGAGCTTCAGGCCCTTCTCCTCGGCGTAGGTGTGGAACAGGGCCTTGATGGAGCCGGCGTCGAAGGTGGGCAGATTCTTCAGGCGGGACGCCAGCTCCGGCAGCAGCTCCCGCGCTCCGTCGATGGCAGCCTGCGCCTTCTCGTTCACCGCGTAGTCCTCGGTCCAGAAGTAGCCGGTCTTGTCGAGAAAGTCGCTGAACACCTCCAGGCGCGGCGTCATCAGCCTCGTCACCGCGCGGAAGTACTCGTCCAGCGGCAGCTCCGACTTCTGGGCAGCCAGGAAGGCGTGCAGACGGTGGGCCACGTCATCCTCCGTCAGCACCTCGCGCAGGTACTTGCCGTTGTACCAGCGCAGCTTGGCCTGATCGAACACCGGACCGCCCAGCGTGACGTCCTCCAGGCGGAACACCCGCCCGAACTCGGCCAGGTCGAAGATCTCCAGGCCGTCCGGGTGCGTCCAGCCCATGGTCGCCAGGAAGTTCAGCATCGCCTCGGGCAGGAAGCCCTGCTGCTGGTACCACTCGACGCTGGTGGGGTTCTTGCGCTTGCTGATCTTGGACTTGTCCGCGTTGCGCAGCAGGGGCATGTGCGCCCACACGGGTTCGGGCCAGCCGAAGGCGCGGTACAGCAGGATGTGGATGGGCGTACTCGTGATCCACTCCTCGGCGCGGATCACGTGCGTCACGCCCATCAGCCGGTCGTCGACCACGTTCGCCAGGTGGTACGTGGGGAATCCGTCGGCCTTCAGCAGCACCTTGTCGTCGATCTCGATGTTCTGGAAGTGGATCGGATCGCGCAGCCGGTCGTTCACCACCGTTTCCCCGTCGCGCGGCACCTTCAGGCGGATCACGGCGGCCTCGCCTGCATCCATCCGGCGCAGCGCCTCGGCCGGGTCGAGGTCACGGCTCGGAACGTGGATCACGTGGCCCGCCGCCTGCGCCGCCTCGCGCAGCGCACTCAGTTCCTCCGGCGTCTCGAAGGCCGGGTACGCGTGCCCGGACGCCACCAGCTGCCGGGCATAGTCGCCGTACAGCTCGAACCGCTCGGACTGCCGGTAGGGGCCGTTCGGGCCGCCCTGGAGGGGGGATTCGTCCGGGGTCAGGCCCAGCCACTGCATCATCTGGAAGATCCGGGTCTCGCTGCCCGGCACGTAGCGGCCCCGGTCCGTGTCCTCGATCCGCAAGATGAACGTCCCGCCGGCCTGCCGGGCCAGGGTGAAGTTGAACAGGCCGATGTAGGCGGTGCCCACGTGCGGGTCACCGGTGGGGCTGGGAGCAATGCGGGTCACGACAGACATGAGGAACAGGATACGGGGCGTGCCACCCCGGCCGCTCTCATCAAACCTGCTAGGCAGAACGGGGGCCCATCCGGCATGATGTGACGGTTAAGCTGCCGGCATGGCGGCCCTCCCGGGAGACCCTTGACCAACGCCCTCATTGTCCTCGACGTGCTCGGCCTGCTGCTCTTCGCGGCGTACGTGCTGCAACAGCTGCTGGCCGCCACCCGCCCCGCTCCCCGCCTGCCCGTGGCCGAGCGCGGTGCGGAACTGGTGTTCCTGATTCCCGCGCTGAACGAGGCGCAGGTGATCGGGGCGACGCTGGAGAACCTGCGCACCACCGTGCCCGGCGCGCGGATCGTGGTGATCGACGACGCCAGCGACGACGCCACCCCGGATCTCGTGGAGGCCTTTGCCCGGCGAGACCCTGGAGTGACCCTGTTGCGGCGCACCTTCCCCGAGGCGCGGCAGAACAAGGGCCGCGCCATGAACTGGGCCGTGCGGCAGCTGCTCGTCGACCCGGAGATCACCCGCCGCTCCCTGGCGGACACGGTCTTCGTGGTGATGGACGCCGACGGCCGCATCGGATCGGATTTCGCGCCGCAGGTGCGCGGGGCCTTTGCCGATCCGGACGTCATGGCCGCGCAGGGCTGGATGCGGTACCGGCAGACGGGGGCGCCCGCCGGGTGGCCCGGCGTGGCCGGCCGCATGCTGCTGTTCCAGCAGGATCTGGAAGCCTTCATCACCGGGCATATCCAGCGCTACCGGACGCTGGGCCGCACCGCGTCCCTGACGGGCAACGGGCAATGCATGCGGGCCAGTTACCTCGCCGCGCAGCTCGGCCGCGGGCAGGAGCCCTGGCCGGACGTGCTGCTCGAGGACTTCGCGAGCGCCATGGAAGTCCGCCTGCACGACCCCCGGCACCGCATCGCGTACCTGAGCGCGCACGTGCAGCAGCAGGGCATGGTCAATCCCGGCGAATTCGTCCGGCAGCGCGCCCGCTGGACGCAGGGCACCATGCAGTGCGTGACCTACCTGCCGAAACTGTGGCAGCGCCCGGTCAGCGGGATCACGCGGGTGGACTTCACCTACTTCATCCTGGCTCCCTGGCTGAACCTGCTCCTGATCCTCTCCATGACAAGTCAGGGCGTGCGCCGGGTGACCGGCTGGCAGGGTCTGCTGTTGCCCGGCTGGGTCGGCGTGCTGCTCACCGTGCTGCCCCTGGCCCTGCAACTGAACTGGGCCCTGCGGTACCGGGCCGAACGGCAGCTTCCGTGGACGGCCGTCCCGTACACGCTGGTCAGCCTGCCCATCTACTCGGTGGCGCTGCTGGCGAACATGCCCCTGGCGTACTGGAATTACTTCACCGGGAAGCGCACGTGGTACAAGAGCGTCCGCCACGACGAGAGCGTCGCCGATCTGGCCGCGGACCGTTCCCCGCAGGAGAGTGCCACCACCGTTCAGCAGTTCAGCACCGACTGAACCCACCGCCCAAGATGAGAGCCCGTGGATGTTCCTCAAGGATCATCCCATTTCGCGCGTGACCGGCCCGGCGCATAGTTTGAGGAGCACTTCACCACACCGACTGGGGTTCCCTTGACTGATGCCCTCCGCTGGTTTCTGACCGCCCTCGATCTGACCGGAGTGATCCTGCTGGCCGTGGCCTTCGCGCAGATGCTGCTCGCGGCCCTGCTGCCCCGCGTGCGCCACCGCCCTGCCCGTGGGGGAGACGCCCTGCACTTCACGTTCCTGATCCCCGCCCTGAACGAGGGGCGCGTGATCGGCGCGACCGTCACGACGCTGCGGACGCTGGCGCCGGACGCGCGGGTGGTCGTGATCGACGACGGCAGCGACGACCACACCGCCGCGGTGGTGCAGGCGCTCGCCGGGCAGGATTCCGGCATAGCCCTTCTGCGCCGCTCCCTGCCCTACGCGCGGCGCGGGAAGGGCGAGGCGCTGGGCTGGGCCACCCGCCACCTGCTCGACCGGCTGCCCACCGATGACCTGCAGCGCGAGATCTTCGTGGTCGTGGACGCTGACGGCCGCATCACTCCGGACCTGCTGCCTGAGGCGAGGGCGGCCATGGCCGATCCGCGCGTGGTGGGCGCGCAGGCGCGCGTACGCATCCGCCCCTCCGCGACGGGCCTGAGCGTGCAGAGCGTCATGGGCCGGATGCTGGAACAGCAGCAGGATCTGGAATTCACCGTGATCCGCTCTGTGCAGCGCCTGCGCCACCGCTGGCATACCGTGGGCCTGTGCGGGAACGGGCAGTTCATGCGGGCGTCGTACCTGCACGCGCAGTTCACCAGGGGCACGCCCCCGTGGCCCGACTGCCTCTCGGAGGATTTCGCCAGCGGTCTGGAGATGCGCCTCGCCTCGCCGGAACACCGCATGGTGCTGCTGGAGGCGGCCGTCACGCAGCAGGGCCTGCCGGACCTGCGGCGCTTCCTGCGGCAACGGGCCCGCTGGGCCCAGGGCACCCTGCAGTGCTGGCCCTACCTGCCGCGCGTGTGGCAGGAGCCCATGCCGCTGCGGGCACGGCTGGATCTGTCGTACTACCTGCTGGGGCCATGGTTGAGCGGCGTGGTGACCCTGTGTCTGCTCTCACAGCCGCTGCGCTGGGCGCTGCACACCCACGGTCTGATCCTGAATCCGGTGATCGGCGGTGGGCTCGCGGTGCTGACCACCGGAATGCAACTGCACTGGCTGGCCCGCTACCAGCACGAGCAGCGCCTGAACGCCGCGCAGTTCGTGCTTCTGCTGCTCGGCCAGCCGCTGTACGGCCTGGTGCTCAGCGCAAGCCTGCTTCTGGCCTACCGCCACCACGTCACGGGCCGCCGCGCGTGGGACAAGACCGTCCGCCATGTCGAGGCCCCGGACGCCCTGCGGGTGGGCAGCGGAGACTGAACCCTACTCGACGGGTTCGCCCCGCTGGAGCCGCACGGCCCGCACGAGGTTCTGGTACGTCAATGCGCTGGTGAGCGGCCCCACGCCGCCCGGCACGGGCGACTGGGCCCGTACCGGCAGGTTCGCCGCCGCGTCGCCCTCCACCCCGCCACCGGCCTTGACGTTGATGCCGGCATCAATGACGACATGATGCGGCTGCACGTGCTCCGGGCGCAGCAGGCCCGCGCGACCCACCGCCACGACCAGCGCGTCCACTCCGGCCAGCACGCCGCGCAGGTCGCGGGTGTGCTCGTTGCAGACGGTCACGGTCACGCCCCGGTTGTTCAGCATGAAGGCCAGCGGACGGCCCACCGTGCGTCCCGGCCCGATCACCGCCACCCGCAGGCCGCGCAGGTCGTCGCCCAGCACGCTGCGCAGCAGAAAGCGCACCGAGCGCGGCGTGGGCGGCAGCAGCGCCTCGGGCTCGCGTCCCGCCGCGATCAGCGCGAGATTGCCGGGCGTGAGTCCCTCCACGTCCTTGCGGTGCGCGACGTGCAGCAGCGCCTCGTCGGCGTCCAGCCCCGGCGCGAGGGGCAGTTCCAGCATGATGCCGTGCACCTGCCGGTCGGCCGAGAGGGCGTCCAGTGCTCCGTGCAGCTCCGCCTGCGTGGCCCCGGCCCCCAGGTCACCCACGCGGAACGCCACACCCAGCTTCCGTGCCCGCCGCGCCTTGGCGTCCACGTACACCGCCGAGGCCGGATCGCTCGACGCCAGCACGCTCACCAGCTGCGGCTGGAACGCCTCCGGGGCCTGCGCCCACGCCGCTAGCGCTCCCCGGACGCCCGCCATCACGTCCTCGGCGAGGTGCTTGCCCGTCAGGGCGAGCGGCGGCGCCTGCGGCCCGGTGCTCTCTGTGTCCGACATTCAGTGCTTGAAGTGCCGCGAGCCCGTGAACACCATGCTCAGGCCCAGCTCGTTGCACGCGGCGATGACCTCGGGGTCACGCTTGGCGCCGCCGGGTTGCAGGATGGCCGTCACGCCCGCCTGGGCGGCGAGGCGCACCACATCGTCGAAGGGGAAGAAGGCCTCGGAAGCGAGCACCGCGCCCCGCGCGTTCTCGCCCGCGTTCGCCACGGCGCGCTCGGCGGCCCAGATGCGGCTCACGGCCCCTGCGCCCAGGCCCACGGTCACGCCGCCTTTGGCGATCACGACCGCGTTGCTGCGGGCGTGCTTCACGGTCGCCCACGCGAAGCGCAGGTCGAGCCACTCCTGCTTGGTCGGTTCACGGGTGGTCACTGTTTCCGGGCAGAGGTCGTCCCACGGGCGGGCGTCCTTCTCCTGCACGGCGAAGCCCCCGGTCAGAGGCCGCACGTCCAGCACACTCACGTGCTCGCTGGGGCCGGCGATCAGCACGCGCAGGTCGGGTTTCTTCTCGGTGAACCACGCGATGGCCTCGGCCGTCACGTCCGGCGCGATCAGCACTTCCAGGAAGGTGCCGCGCATGCTCTGCGCCGCCACCAGATCCACCGGGCGGTTCACGGCGACCACGCCGCCGAACACGCTCAGGGTGTCCGCGTCGCGGGCGCGTTCCCACGCCGTCTTCACGTCGGCGGCCAGCGCCACGCCGCAGGGATTGGCATGCTTGACGGCCACGCACACGGCCGCGTGCTCCGGCAGAGCCGATTCCTGCGCCGAGAGTTCCTGGCACAGCGTCCACGCGGCGTCGGCGTCCGTGAAGTTGTTGAAGCTCATGGGTTTGCCCGCCACCACCCGCGCGTCGATGACCGGCCCCCTCGCGCTGCCCAGGCGGTAGATCGCGCCGGGCTGGTGCGGGTTCTCGCCGTAGCGCACCTCGGCGGTCTTCTCCAGGTTCAGCGTCAGCGTGTGCGGCAGGCTGGTCGGCAGCTCGTCGGAGGTGCCTTCCAGATACGCGGTGATGGCGGCGTCGTACTCGCTGGTGTGCCGGTAGGCCTTGGCGGCCAGACGCTTGCGGTCGGTCTCCGAGACCTCGTCCTGAAGGGCCACGGGGTAATCCGCCGGATCGACCAGCACCAGCACGCCCGCGTGGTTCTTCGCCGCCGAGCGGATCATGGCGGGGCCACCGATGTCGATGTTCTCCACGACCTCGTCGAAGGGAGCGCCGCGCGCCACCGTCTCCCGGAACGGGTACAGGTTCACGCACACCAGATCGATGGTGCCGATCCCGTGCTCCTGAAGCTGCCCCAGGTGATCCTCTTCGCGCCGGGCCAGGATGCCGCCGTGGATGGCCGGATGCAGCGTCTTCACGCGGCCGTCCAGCATCTCCGGGAAGCCGGTCACGTCGCTCACCTGCCGCGCGGGAATGCCCGCGCCCGTGATCGAGGCGTAGGTGCCGCCGGTGCTGAGGATCTCCCAGCCGCGCTGCTCGAGCTGCCGCGCGAATTCGATCACGCCGGTCTTGTCGCTCACGGAAATCAGGGCCCGTCTCGCCATGTTCATGTCCTCCGGTCAAGCGAACAGCGTTCCCCACAACGGGGAAGTGTCCGACCCAGGCGCGCGATCACGAAGAAGATTCCGGAGGCTCCCCCGTGGTCACCCCACGTTCAGCGCCAGTCGCCCCCGCACTCGGGCCAGCATAGCGCCCTGCTTCTCACGGAGCTACGGCCACGGCCTCCACCTCGATCAGCAGTTCAGGAAGAACGAGCCCAGCCACCTTCACCAGCGTGCTCGCGGGCGGGGCGGCCGGATTCGCGAACTCGTCGCGAATCCGGCCGAAAGGTCTGGAGGTGCGCGGTCTCCGTGAGGAAGATGGTGAGCTTCACGACTGCGCCGAAGTCCAGACCAGCGGCGTCCAGTACGAGGCCCAGGTTGCGGAACACCTGCCGCGCCTGGGCCTCGAAATTCCCGGCGCCGACCACGTTCCCGTCCGCATCGAGCGCAATCTGCCCGGAGAAGTACACCGTGCGTCCACCGCGCACCTCGGCCGCGTGCGAGTAGCCGGTGGGGCTCCCGATGGAGGGCGCGTGGATGAACCGAAGGCTGGGGGTGTCGGTCATACGCCAGTGTGGTGCCGGAGGGTCAGTTGCTGTTCCCGCTGCCGTCCGGGGAGGGCGCTGTCAGGTCGCCCGCTGGGGTGGGGGTCGCGGCGGCACTCTGACCCGTTCCCCGGATCACGCCCTGCAACTCGGCGAGCACTTCGCGCTCCTTGTCGCTGACCTGCTCGCCGCCGATGCCCAGGAAGCCCCCTTCCTTGGCGGCCTGCGCCGTGCGTTCGGCCACCTGCATCAGCATGTCCTGGTACGCGCGGGCATCCTCGGGGCTGGTCTTGGCCGACACCAGCCACACGGCCTGCCGCACCGCCTGCACGTTCTGATCCACGGTTTCCTGCAGGTTGTGGGGGCGCTCGCCCTGCATCTCCTTGATCTCGTCACGGCTGGGGCCGGTGCCCAGCAGGTCGGCGGCCATCGCTTCCATCAGCGGCGTGCGGCCCGCCTTGCTCACACTCTCGCGGATCGAGGCGGCAATCGCCTGCGCCTCGGCGAGCAGGCCGGTCAGCCCGCTGGGACTGGCCGCGACCACGGCGGCACCGGCCCGGCCGGGGCCGGTCATGACCTGGAACCATTCCTGCGTGCTGAACTCGTCTTTCAGGCTCATGCGCTCAGCGTAGGCCGGGCACCGGAGGCTTTGCCTCCGCGTTCATTCACGGGCCTTCACGTCCGAGAGGTCGAACTTCGGGGCGTCCGTGTCCTCGCGCACGCTGACCGGGTCAGGCTCCAGGCCGTGCCCGCCGAACATCCCGCTGGCGACCAGTGAACCGCCCACCGCGTCGCCGGGCCGTCCGTCACGCGGCACCAGCGGCTTCAGGCGCCACGCCACCACGATCAGGATCAGCGGCAGGACGATGAAGATCAGGATGGCGGCCATGCGCCCAGTGTGGCATGACAAAAAGCCCGGCACTGAAAAGCCCGGCACAGTGGCCGGGCGGGGAGGATCAGGGCGTCACGCGCTCTGCGCTTCGGGAAGGGGGGGCAGGAGGTGGTCGCGGCCCCAGGCGTCGATGGCGTCGATCACCGACTGCAGCTGCCGTCCAGCCGGGGTCAGGGAGTAGACGCTGCGGGCGAGTTTGCCGTGGCTGTCCTCGGTGCGCTTGGAGATGATCTGCAGGCCTTCGAGGTGCTCCAGCCGTTGGGTGAGGGTGGCGCTGTTGCAGCCGCCGACCGCGCGGGCCAGTTCATTGAAGCCCTTTTCACCATCCAGCAGGGAGCGGACGATGTGCAGCACCCACTTCTCCTGCAACACCCCGATTGCCCGGTAGACCGGGCAGAATCCAGTGTGTTCAGTGCTCATGACAAAAGCATACACCTAAACGGGAACTAAAGTGCAGTCGATCTCACACCGCTTGACTTTATAAAGCGTCGGCGTTAGGGTGACGGGCATGACGACCTCCACCGAAGTCCGCCCCACGACCACCCTTCCTGTTGCTGAGGCCATCCAGACCCGCCGCAGCATCCGCAAGTTCGTGCAGGAACCCATGAACCAGGACGACCTGCGCGAGATCCTGCGCCTCGCCAGCCTGGCCCCCACCGCCAACAACGTCCAGCCCACCCGTTTCGCCGTGATCCAGAGCAAGGATCTGCAGCAGAAACTCCAGGACGTCAGCTACAACCAGAGCCAGGTCACCAGCGCCCCCGCCGTGATCGTTGTGTACTCCGACATGGAAGACGTGCTCGCCAACGCCGAACAGAACTTCCCCGCCAGCATGGGCGAGGAGCAGGTCAAGACCCGTGCGGAGGGCCTGCGCGCCCAGTTCGGTGCCCAGGACGTCGCCCAGCGCGGCCAGTGGGCCCTGACCCAGGCGAACATCGCCTTCGGCTTCCTGATGCTCGCCGCCCGGGGTAAGGGCTACGACACCGTGCCCATGCTCGGCTTCCAGCCGGACAAGGTCAAGGAACTCCTGGGCCTGCCCGAGCACGTCCAGTTCGCCGGCCTGCTGCCCATCGGCAAGCGTGACGAAGAAGGCTTCCCCCACCACCGTCACAACGTCGACCGCATCACGACGTTCTACTGATCTCGCGCGGATTCCGAGTGGCGGGCCCGCGCTCGCGGGCACACCGGAATCACTGAAGACCGCTCCCACCCCGGGGGCGGTTTTTTCGTGTCCACTGAACGCCATGAGCACTGAACTGACGGATCAGGCGATCATCGTCCACGCCTTCGGCGGCCCCGACGTGCTGAAGTGGGAGCAGCGGCCCCTGCCCCAGCCGGGCCCCGGTCAGGTGCGCGTGCGCGTCACGGTCACCGGCGTGAACTACGCCGATCTGCTCGCGCGCCAGGGGAAATACGGCACCAGCCAGCCGCCATTCACACCCGGCCTGGACGCGGTGGGCGTGGTGGACGCACTGGGCGAGGGGGTGACCACCCCGACGGTCGGCCAGCGGGTCGCGGTCTACCCGGTGGGTGGCGGCTATGCCACGCACGTCCTCGCCAGCGCCGCGCTGTGTCTGCCCCTGCCGGACAGCGTGCCGGACGAAGCGGCCGCCGCCCTGACCATGCTCGCCACCGCCTACGGCATCCTGACCACCGCGGCCGACCTGCACCGGGGCGAGACGGTGCTCATCCATGCGGCCGGGGGGGGCGTCGGGCACCTGGCCGTGCAGTACGCCCGCGCCCTGGGGGCCGGGCGGATCATCGGCGTGGTCGGCAGCGACGCCCGCGCCGCGTTCATCCGCGGTCTCGGCGTGGACGACGTGATCAACCGCCACCACGAGGATTTTGCCGCGTGCGTTCAGGAACTCACGGCTGGGCGGGGCGTGGACGTGATCCTCGACTCCATCGGCGGCGACACGGCCGAGCGGGGCGCAGGCGTCCTGGCGCGCTTTGGACGGCTCGTGACCTACGGGCACGCGGGCGGCACGCCGGGCCGGATTCCCACCGCGCCCCTGCACCGCGAGTGCCGCGCCGTGGTGGGCTACAGCAACGGCACCCTGCGCCAGCACCGCCCCGAACAGGCCCGCCAGACCACGCTGGAGGCGCTGGAGTACCTCCGGCGCGGCGACGTGACCGTGACCATCGGAGCGCGCGTTCCCCTGGCCGAGGCCGCTCGAGCGCACAGCCTCGTGGAATCCGGAACCGTGGATGGCAAGGTGCTCCTCACGCCCGGGTGAGGGTTCAGGTCAGCGGTTCGGGCCATTCCCAGCGGGGCAGCAGGTCGGCCAGCGGCCGCGCCTCGGCCCGGCCCAGGATCACCCGCGTGCGTAGGTTGCCGGGGTCGATCTGCCGGATGAATTCCCGGCAGCGGCCACACGGCGGCAGGACGAACAGCTGGCCGCTCTCCACTTTGCGCCACACCGCGACGATGGACGCGATGGAGTACTCGCCGGCCGTCACCATCGCCGCGATGGCGGCGTGCTCGGCGCAGAAGCCGGTGCCGGAGCCCGTGTCGATGCACACGCCGTGGTGGTGCTGTCCCGAGCCGCTGACCAGCACGCACGCGACGTCGCCGAACAGGCGGTCGCTGACCCGGTGGGGGCGCAGCACGCCGGCCGCCTCGGCGATCAGCGCGTCGTGGGGCTGGGAACCGTCGAGCATGGTATCAGGGCCGGTCATGATTCCGGAGTATCCTCCACGCCGCTCCCGCCCACGCGCCACACCCGCGTCGCCACGCGCTTCACCAGCGTGCGGTCGTGGCTGGCGAACAGCACCGTGCCGGGAAAGGCCAGCAGCACGCCCTCCAGCGCCTCAATCATGCGGATGTCCAGGTGGTTCGTCGGTTCGTCCAGCACGAGCAGTTGCGCCCGCGTGACGCTCAGGCGCGCGAGGCTCAGGCGGGTGCGTTGCCCGCCCGACAGCCCCTCCAGCCGGAAGGCCGGGCCGGGCAGCTGAAGCTGCGCGGCGACCTCGTGAAGCTGGTGGGGTGTGAGGAGGGGATTGGCGTCTAGCAGGGCATCCGCCACCGTGTCCAGGCCCGCAAGTTCCTCGCCGTGCTGCCCGGCCACGTAGCGGGTGAGGCCCATGCCCCAGCGCACCTCGCCCGTGTGGGGAAAGGTGCCCAGCAGTGCGCCGAGGAGCGTGCTCTTGCCGCCGCCGTTCGGGCCGGTCAGTGCGATCTTCTCCCCGCGGCGGACGTGCAGGGTCACGCCGTCCAGCACCCGTCGTCCGTCCCGGCACACGCACAGGTCGCGTACGGTCAGCACCTCGGCCGGGCCGGGCGGTGTGGCAGGAAGTTCCAGACGCAGCAGGCGCCGGTCTGTGTACGGTTTCTCGGTGGCGTGCGCGTCGAGCCGGTCGATCTGCTTCTGCATGGCCTTCGCGCGGGCCGAGTAGATCTGCTGGCCCCGCTCGCTCTTGAAGGTGGACAGGAACTTGTCGTTGTCGCGCGCCCGGTTGCGGTTCTCCTGAACGCCACCCTTGCTCGCCTGCCGCCGCCGTTCCTCGTCCAGCGCCGCCCGCTTGCGCCGGTACGCCTCGTAATCACGTTCCTGCGCGTCGCGCAGCGTGGCCTTCAGGGCCATCGCGTCCGAATACCCGCCGGGATAGCGGATCAGTCGGCCCCGTTCCAGCTCGGCCGTCTCAGTCGCCACGGCGTCCAGGAAGGCGCGGTCGTGGCTGGCGAGCACGAAGGCCGCACTGCTGGAAGCGATCCACGTTTCCAGCCAGCGTGCGCCATCCACGTCCAGGTGGTTCGTCGGCTCGTCCAGCAGGTAGACGTCGGCAGGGGAGAGCAGCAGACGGGCCAGGAGCGCCCGACGGGACTGCCCGCCCGAGAGCCGATCCGCGTCCGCCCCGGCGTCCAGCCCCAGGCCCGCCAGCACCGCTGCCGCGCGGCCCGTGAAGTCGTACCCACCGGCCAGCCGGTAGGTCTCTTCCGCCTCCGAGAACGCCGTGAGTGCCGCGTCCGAACCGTCGGCCAGTCCCGCCGAGGCGGCGTCGAACGCCGTCTGGGCCGCCCGCAGCGCCGGGGGCGTCACCGTGTCCAGCAGCGTTCCGGTGCCCGCCTCCTCCTGCTGGGCGAGCAGGGCCACGCGGCCCGAGATCAGCGCCGAGCCCGCGTCCGGCGCCTCCAGCCCCGCCATCACGCGCAGCAGCGTGCTCTTGCCACTGCCGTTCGCTCCCACCAGCGCGAGCCGCGCGCCGGGCGAGACCTCCAGTTCCACTCCATCGAAGACCGTCCGGTCGCCGTACGTTCGGGCGACCCCTCTCAATTGAATCAGCACTCGTTCACTCCCTGCGGCAAGGGCCAGCCCGCGCACAGCGGGTGGCAGCTTCAGACCGTGGATGCAGGGATTAACGACGCAAGATTCAGAAGTCCTTTGAATGGGCGGCAGGAACACGCCAGGAAACCTGGAGCTGCACCCAGCATACGGCCGGATCTGGCCAGTAGGCCATCCGGCGGACTTGAGCCTCACGCGACGTCAGGCCACACCATGCCGGGCAGGAGGTCCCCATGTCCGTTATTCCCGTCGATACCCTGGACGCTCTGCATACCGTCCTGAGGGCTCCAGAGCGGCACCAGGACGCCCTCTACCGTCAGCTCGTGCTCGATCCGCTGCGGCCCGTGTGGGAGGGCATGCTCCGCTATGGCCCGCCCACCGACGATCCCGCCATGCAGGCCGCCCGCATGATGAAGCTCTACCGGCCCGAACACGGCGCGGAACGCGGGCTGGAGGCCATCCGGCACCTGCAGGAAGCGGGCGTGGTTCAGGCCAACCTCACGGCGCTCCAACTTGCTACGGCCACGCTCAACCCCGATGCCCACGGCGTCCAGCTCCCGCCGCTACACCTCGCCCTGACTGTGGCAGAACCCGGCAGCCTGGGCGAGGACGGCCTGACCGGCGCGGCCAACGTTCCCGGCTGGCTGCTGCTGTCGATCTGGCCGCAGCTGTTGCCGAATGGTGCGTGGAACGACCCGAAGCTCCCCGCCATCACCGCGCACGAGTACCACCATGCCGTCCGCTTCGCCCAGCCTGACTGGACGTTCCCGATGACCCTCGGCGCGTATCTCATCGCGGAAGGACTGGCCGAGAGCTTCGCCGCGGACCTGTATGGCGAGGGCAGCCTGGGCTCGTGGACGACCACCCTTCAGGAGAGCGATCTGCGTGCCCTGGCTCCCCGGTATGGCGCCGCGCTGGAAGAACGCGACTTCGGCATCGTGCGAGGCTACATCTTCGGGGATTCGGTCATGCGGGAGTACGGCGGGCCCTCCGACCTGGGCATCCCGCCGTACGCGGGGTACGCGCTCGGGTACCGGGTCGTGCAGGACTACCTTCGCCTCAGCGGGCAGACGGTCGTTGAGGCCAGCTATACACCGTGGCGGGTGATTGCGGCGGGGTGTGGGTGGTTTGACTAAGTGCGCGGCACAAAACGTGCATAGCACGTCGTGCGCACTACCATCACGACGTGGCTCGCTCAATCACACAAGTCCTCAACGCCCTGCAATCTCTTGCTCCCGTTCCTGGACTGTCGGCCGGTGAAACGCCGCTGCCACTTCGACACACGTTGACTGCACCAAGCGACGCGAGCGATCTTGCCGTGATACACCACGTCCCTGCTGCTCTGCATAACTTCTGGCTTCAGGCAGCCAGTGCTCGACTCTTTGAAGACATGCAGTACGGTCAGTGGGGCTTGGTCATCCACGATCCTTGCGCTGCGCGGCACGCCACAGACGCTTACCAACTCGCGCGGCACGATGACGCCCGTGCAGGGGACCTCGTCATCGGCATGTTTCTCGGCGATTGTGACCTGTTGATCATCCGTGCTGATCCAAAGGCGGACGACGAGGGTCAAGTACTGGTCGCGCTGCCGCTCGATGGTCGTGTTGACTGGGATCGAGTCGGCCATGACTTTACGGACTTTCTCGACCAGTACATCCAGGCGCGCGGCGCCAAATTTTGGGAAGGCTCAACGAACGCCCGTATGGGTGCGGAAACACACTAAGGCACAGGCAAGGACGAGCAACGCAAGATGTGCATCGACTCGGCGCTCGTACCGCAACTTCAAGCGCTTGAACCGATTCAGCCAGCTCAGCGTCCGCTCCACCACCCATCTCACGTGCCCGAGACGCTCACGTGATTCGACACCCCGCCGCGCAATGCGAGGAACAATCCCACGCACATACAGCGCGTGGCGGCAGCGGTGAAAGTCAAACCCTTTGTCGGCGTGGAGCTTGTACGGTCGCTTGCGGGGCCGCCCAACTCGACCTCTGCGTACACCTGGCATGGCGTCTACGGCCGCTTCGAGCATCCGGCTGTCGTGCACGTTCGCAGCAGAGATGACCACGGCGAGCGGTAGGCCGTTGCGATCAACCACCAGGTGCCGCTTGCAGCCCAGCTTGCCCCGGTTGGTCGGATCTGGGCCAGTTTCTTCGCCACCACACGGTGAAGCGATGGTCGCGGAGTCGAGCGAAGCGCGGCTCCAGTCGATCGCCCCAGACGCGTGGAGTTGATCGAGCAGGACACGATGAAGTGCGGCCCACACACCAGCGTGCTGCCACTCGATAAGACGTCGCCAGCAGGTCATCCCACTGCCGTAGCCAAGCTGTTGTGGAAGGGAGCGCCAGGAGATGCCCGTGTGGAGGACGAAGAGAATGCCTTCGAGGGCGAGGCGGTCGTCGATCCGGGGACGACCGCCTCTGGCCCGGCAGGGTGGTGGCGGAAGAAGGGGAACGATCAACGTCCAGAGGTGATCGGAGACGAACGGCACCACGTCACATTGGAACGTTCAGGTGAAGTTTTGTGCAGGGCAGTAAGGCATTCCCCACCCCCCAGCCCCCTACCCCTCTGGGGTAGGGGGAGCGGGCGCTGCGCTGGGCATGTGGTCGTCAGGTTGACTGGCTGGCCCTCGTGGCTGTCTGGATAGCGTGGGCGGCGTGTGCCCTCACACTTCTCGTCGTCACCGCCCGCGCGCTTCGCGCACGATGGCATTCGGTAGGCGTGCCGGGTGGGACGTTTCGTCTTTGGGCCCAGTCCCGCTGTTGGTAGAGGAAACTGGCGTCCTTTGTCTCCGTTACTCCCGTCTCCTGACGAGCAGTGCGAGCAGGAAGACGGCGGTGTTCACAAGCACGATGGTCGCGCCGGGCGCGGTGTCGAGGTAGTAGCTGAGGTACAGGCCGGTGATGCCGCCCACGCTGCCGAGCAGCGCGGCGAGCAGGATCATCTTGCGCAGGCTGCGGGCCAGCAATCGGGCGGCGGCGCTGGAGGTGATCAGCAGACTGACGCTGAGGGTCGTGCCGACGAGTTGCACGGTCAGCACGACGACCAGCCCGATCAGCACCAGCAGCAGGTTGTTCAGGCGGCGAACCGGCAGGCCCACAGCGCGCGCCTCGGTGGGGTCGAAGGAGGCCAGCAGCAGTTCCTTCTGGATGGCGGTGAGCAGCCCGCCCACGACCACCGTGACGGCCAACGCGCCCCACAGGTCGCCCGCGCTGACGCCGAGGGGATTCCCGATCAGGAAAGCGCTGAGGTCCGTGGTGAAGGTCGGCGCGCGGGAGAGCAGCACCACGCCCAGCGAGAACATGCCCACGAACACGATCCCGATGGCGCTGTCCTGCTTCAGGCCGCCCCGGTTCCCGATCGCGCCGATGCCCAGGGCCGTGAGGATCGCGGCGATCATGGCCCCCACCAGCAGGTTGCCCTTCGTGAGGAATGCGGCAACGATGCCGGGGAACACGGCGTGGCTCATGGCGTCCCCGATGTAGCTCAGGCCGCGCAGCACCACCCACGCGCCGATCAGGGCACACAGCACACTCACGAGCACGACCGCGAGCAGCGCCCGCACGAAGAACCCGAACTGGAGGGGGTCGGTCAGGACGTGCATCAGGCCTCCGCGTGCATGGGCCCGAGGTGGCTGCTGCTGAACGTGAGTTCGACGTTGTGCGGCGTGTACACCTCGGCGGGCGTGCCGCTGGCGATGATCCGGCGGTTCACGAGCACCAGCTGGTCGCACCAGCGCCGCGCCTGTTCGAGGTCGTGGGTGACCATCACGACCGCGCGGCCCCGGTCGGCCTCGGCGCGCAGCAGGGCCATCAGGCTCTCCTGGGTGGTCGCGTCCACGCCGGTGAGGGGCTCGTCGAGCAGCAGCAGGTGCCCGCGCCGGGCCAGCATCCGGGCCAGCAGGACGCGCTGGCGTTGCCCGCCGGACAGGGCGCCGATGTGCCGGTGACGCAGGTCAAAGACACCGGTTTCCCTGAGCGCGCCCTCGACGATCTCCCGGTCTTTGCGGCCGGGCCAGCGCAGCCAGCCCAGGCGCCCGGTGCGGCCCATCATGGCCACGTCCCACACGGTGACGGGGAACGCCCAGTCGAGGGTCTGCTGCTGAGGCACGTAGGAAATACACTCGCGCGCGGTGTGGCCGGGATCGAACTGCACGGCGCCCGCGTGGTCCGGCAGCAGGCCCACCAGGGTGCGCAGCAGGGTGCTCTTGCCCGCGCCGTTCGGGCCGATGATGGCGCTGAACTGCCCGGCCTCGAAGCGCACGGTGGCGTCCTCCAGCGCGATCTGCGGGCCGTACGCGACCGTCAGGTGCGAGACGCCCAGCATCAGCGGGTGCTCCCTGACGGGCGTACGCTGGGGGCATGGTGTCCGATCCGTCCCGTGCCGCCCTGCTCGCCGCGTACGACGCCCAGTTGCGAGAGGACTCCGAGATGGCGTCCGCCGACGCCTTCGACCGCGCCGGGCCTCTGTACCGGGGGGTGTTCGGCGACCGGGGCTTCGTGACCTACCGCGATCTGGGCGGCCTGACCGGATCGGCCCTCGACGACCTGATCGCGCAGACCGTCGAGCACTACGCGGCAAATCCGCAGATCAAGACCTTCGAATGGAAGACGCGCGGCCACGACGCGCCCGCCGACCTGCCGGGTCGCCTGATCGCGCACGGTCTCACGCCGGATGACCTGGAGACCGTCATGGTCGGAGAGGCCAAGCTGCTGGCCCAGCCGGTGCCACTGCCAGAGGGCGTGACGCTGCGCCGCATCGACAACCAGCCCGAGCCTCGGGCGGACGTGGAGAGGGCGGCCGCCACGCTGGAACGGGCCTTCGGGCATGGCTTTGGCGCGGGGGGACTGCTGCGCCGCATCGAGCAGCGCCCGGATCTGATCGAGCTGTGGGTGGCGGAGGCGGGCGGTGAGGTGATCAGCGCGGGCCGCCTGGAGTACGTGCCGGACAGTGACTTCGCGGGCCTGTGGGGGGGCGGCACCCTGCCCGAGTGGCGCGGCCAGGGCATCTACCGCGCGCTCACGGCGGCCCGCGCCAGTTCGGCCGCGGATCGTGGCGTGCGCTACCTGCACAGCGACTGCACCGCGATGTCCCGCCCGATCCTGGAACGCAGCGGCATGATCCCGGTCACCACAACCACGCCGTACCTCTGGCGACGGTAGCGCCGTCACTTCAGCGCCCTGACCATGATGTCCACGTTGGCCCGCAGGGCCTTCAGGAAGGTGTCGCCGCGGCTGCCCTGCGGCCCCAGCGCGTCGGTGTACAGCGGGGGAGCGATCTTCGCGCCGGTCTCGGAGGCCAGCGTACGGGCCAGGCGGTCGTTCACCGTGTTCTCGGTGAAGATGACCTTCGCGCCGCTGCCCCGCACGCTGGTGATCAGCGCGGCCAGCTCGCGGGCGCTCGGTTCGCGCTCGGTGCTCAGGCCGGGCAGCACGGTTCCCGCGAGGGTCAGGCCGTAGTGCGCGGCGAAGTACGCCAGGGCGTCGTGGTTCGTCACGATCGTCTTCTGCGCGGGCTTCAGCGTGGCGAACTGCGTTTTCGCCCAGGCGTCCACACGGTCCAGCTGCTTCAGGTACGCGGCGGCGTTCTGGGCGTACGTGGCCTTTCCGGCGGGATCGGCGGCGCTCAGTGCCATCTGGATGGTCCGGATGTACCCGGCGGTCAGGGTCACGTCCCACCACGCGTGCGGGTCGCGCGGGCCGTTGCTGCCGCTCTCGCCGGGCGCGGGGCGCAGCGGCAGACCCGTGGTGAGGATGACAGCCTTGGCCCCTGGGTTCGCGGCCTGCACCTGCGGCAGCCACGGTTCGAGGTTCGCGCCATTCAGGAACAGCAGACGGCTGCCCGCAAGCTGGCGGATGACGGTGGTGGTCGGCTGGAAGGTGTGGGCGTCGGTTCCGGCCGGCACGATGGTGGTGACGGTCACGCGAAGGCCGCCGACGTTCTTCACGAAGTCCGCGAGGATCGAGGTGGTCGCCGTGACGGGCAGGGGGGCAGCGTGGGCAAGGCTGGCGCCGAGCAGCACAGCAAGGGAAAGCAGAGTGCGTGTCATCGAGGTGATCTCCAGGGTGGAAGGGTGCAGGCCGGATCTCGGCCCACCGACTGGAAATGATAATGCGTTCTCAATAACGGGACAAGACCCCCTTAGGCCCATGCTTTAAAAAACAAAGTGTGCGTGGCTGACCATCCGCAAAGGTGCGCGGTGCTACGCTTTTCGCATGACCAGCGCCCCTGAAGGCACCCAGAATTTCGACGTCGTGATCGTCGGCGGCGGCCCCGCCGGCCTGACCGCCGCCATCTACACCGGCCGCGCCAGCTTGAGCACCCTGATCCTCGAAAAGGGCCTCCCCGGCGGCCAGATCGCCCAGACCGAGGAAGTCGAGAACTACCCCGGCTTCCCCGACCCGATCTCCGGCATGGAACTCGCCATGCGCATGCAGCAGCAGGCCGAGAAATTCGGCGGCAAGATCGAGATGGACGAGGTGCAGTCCATCCACCGTGCCGACGACGACATCGAACACCCCTACCCGTTCATCGTCACCGGCTACAGCGGCACGTACCGCGCCAAGGCCGTCATCCTCGCCACCGGCGCGAACCCCAAACGCCTGAACATCCCCGGCGAGGAACACTTCTGGGGCAAGGGCGTCAGCACCTGCGCCACCTGCGACGGCTTCTTCTACCGTGGCAAGAAGGTCGTCGTCATCGGCGGGGGCGACGCGGCCGTCGAGGAAGGTCTGTTCCTCACCAAGTTCGCCGACGAGGTCACAGTCATTCACCGCCGCGACTCCCTGCGCGCCAACAAGGTCGCCCAGGCCCGCGCGTTCTCCAACCCCAAGATGAAATTCATCTGGGACACCGCTCCGCTCGAAATCCAGGGTGAGCACTCCGTCACCGGCGTGCGCCTGAAGAACCTCAAGACTGGCGAGGAAAGCACCATGGACACCGATGGCGTGTTCATCTTCATCGGTCACACGCCCAACACCGAGTTCGTCAAGGACACCGTGAACCTGCGTCCTGACGGCTACGTGGACGTCACCGACGAGATCTATACCAGCGTGCCCATGCTGTTCGCCGCCGGCGACGTCAGCGACTACATCTACCGCCAGCTCGGCACCTCGGTGGGCGCGGGCACGCGCGCCGCCATGAGCGCCGAACGCGCCCTGGCCGCCCTGGAAGTCGAGCACCAGACGACCGCCGCCGACTGAGTCACGGTTCCCACTCCGCCCCCGGTTCTAACGCCGGGGGTTCGCGTTGATCCATGCCCGCGCCAGATCATCCGACAGCTCCGCCATGCGGTCGAGTACCACACTCCGCACTGGGCGTCCGGTGCGCGCCTCGGAGTGGATGTCCGTGTAACCGGCCGTGAACCGCTGCGTACCCCGTTGCCAGCGCCGCTGCACCACCAGCCCCACCCCGTACGAGTACGCGGGATCTCCGAACCCCCGGTACGTCGCCGGATCCAGGTAACGGACATTCACGGCCACCGTCACGACTCCGTCCTGCCCCCAGCACCACCACGGCCGGGCCAGGCGGACGCCCCGGCGCTCCAAGCGGGCCGTCATGACCTGCCGAAGCTCCCCTTCCAGCCCGACGAGCGCGTTCTGCTGCGCGGTGCCATTCAGGTCTTGCCGCGTGACGCTCGCCACGCCGGACGCCACACACAGCGTCACTCCGCCCAGTTCCGGCGGGACGTTCTCGCCGTGCCCGCCCGCGTGGCCCGCCAGCAGCGCCGCCAGCAGAACCGCCCAGACCGCCCTGTGCGGACGCCGCACGGTTACTTCAGCACGCCGGCCCACACCAGCAGCGCCCACAGGATCACGGGGATGGCCAGGGAACCGACGATCAGTTTGATCAGTCGCCACCAGTCGTTCAGGAATTCCCGCAGCCTCATGGACTCAGGCTAGCAGGCGCGCAGCGGGACATCCGGAACGCGGGGCACCCTCGCAATTCGGTGCTCCGGAAGCGGGGTAGGAACGAACCGGCCTAGAATCGGGTGTGCTGCCTGACCGCCTTGCCAGGTGTTCATGCCTCTGACCGTCACGCCCGTGTACAACGCACAGGGCGAGCAGGTCGTGCTGGGCCGCGAGGTCGGACAGGGCGTGCGCGCGGACGTGCTCCTGCTGCGAAACCGCCCGGATCAGGTGGCCAAACGCTGGCGTGACGAGCTGAAGGAAGGTGAAGCCGCACACCTGCGGGCGCTGGTGGCCGCGCACACGCCGGAACTGGAGGCAGTGAGCACGTGGCCGGTGAACACCCTGCACGACCACGCGGGCACGCTGCTGGGCGTGGTGCGCCCGTATCTGAACCTGGGCGACTTCCGGGACCTGACCTGGCTGTCTTCCCCGGCA
Source organism: Deinococcus sp. KSM4-11 (assembly GCF_004801415.1). Classification (NCBI taxonomy): domain Bacteria; kingdom Thermotogati; phylum Deinococcota; class Deinococci; order Deinococcales; family Deinococcaceae; genus Deinococcus; species Deinococcus sp. KSM4-11. The sequence continues at coordinate 342,250 of NZ_SSNX01000004.1, forward strand.
CTGCGGCTGCGGGCCTTCACGAACGCGGGCTGGGCGTTCCGCGTGCGGGTCGCGGCAGCGGTGGCGCAGGCCATCGCGGGGCTGCACGCGGCCGGGCAGATGATGGGCGACGTGAACCCGCTGCACGTGCTGGTGTCGTCGCAGGGGCGGGTGCGGCTCGTGAACGTGGACGCCTGGCAGCTCCGCGTAGATGGGCAGGTGTACCACACCACCACGGCCACGGCGCTGTTCCTGCCCCCTGAGCTCCAGGAGCAGGAGCTGGTAGCCGTGACCCGCACCGTGAACCACGACCTGTTCGGGCTGGCGGTGCTGCTGTTCCAGCTGGTCTTCGACGGTCGGCATCCCTATGCGGGCCTGCCGGATCACGGCGAGGTACCCACGCCCTCCCGCGCGATCGCGGAGGACGCCTACGCGTACGCGCTTCCCCCGCGCCCCGGCGTGCGGCCCCCGCCGGAGGGCCTGCCCATGGGCGCCCTGCCGGAGAGCGTGCAGGAGCTGTTCGCTGCGGCGTTCTCGGCCCACCACGCGAATCGCCCCACGGCCGAGGAGTGGGCGCGGGAATTGAGCCTTCTGGCCGATACGCTGGTCTCCTGCGAGCGCACCGAGGCCCACCAACACGAGATCGGCCAGCCGTGCCCGTGGTGCGAGCTGGACGCCATCAGGAGCGTGTCGCCCTTTACGTCGGATCGGCACGGCCCGGAGGGCAATGCGCAGGCGGCACAGGTTCAGACGCTGTGGCAGGAGGTCATTCACGTGCCCGCCCCAGCGCGGCTTCAGGCACGGCCCGAGTCCTCGGCGGCGCTGCCCGATCTGCCCCTGAACCTGCCCACCCCGCCGAAGGTCGTGGCCGAGGCGCAGCTGGAGCGCACCCTGCGCTGGACGCTGCGCGTGGTCGCCCTGCTGCTGTTGTTCGGCGCGACCTTCGCCGTGCAGCGCTCCGTGATCGCGGGACTGGTCATCCCGGCGCTGCTGATCGTGGCGTTCACCGTGGGCCGCCGCCTGTCGGTGGACTGGGACGCCATGGTAGAGGGCTATCAGAACGCGGAGGGCCGCCTGACCGAGCGGCTGCTGCCCGCGCGTGGAAAGTGGCAGGCGTACCACATCGCCCTGGAGGCCCGCCGGGAGGAGCTGAACCGGGAACTGGAGACCCTCCAGGCGCGGTGGACGGCACTGGACGGCCGCCTGGCCCGCGAGAACGCCCGCGCCGAGTACGACCGCGACCTCACTACCCTGGACGGCCTGCGCCGTGCGCTGCTCCAGGGTGAGGAACGCCAGTGGGACGCTGTCGAGGCGCTGCTGATGCAGAAGCGCGAGCGGGCCACCCTCGAGTTCCTGAAACGGCAGCCGATCCGCGCGGGGATCCTGCCGCACTTCACGACCCGCACGGAACTACAACTCGCGGGCCTGGGGCTGCGCACCGCCGCCGACCTGACCGCCACCCGCCTGAACGATGCGCCCGAGGCGTGGCAGGCCGCCCTGGCGGTGTGGCGGCAGGGTCTGGAGGAGTACCTGCCGCTGAGCTTGGATCTCGTCAGCGCTGAGCAGGTGCAGAGGGTGCGGCGCGAACACCAGGCGCGCTGGACTGAGGACTTCGAGACCTACCGGCGGGCGGTGAACGCCTTCAAGGCCGGACGCTGGGGCACGGAACAGGCGGGTGTGCAGACCGAGCTGGACGCCGTGGCCGCGCAGGTCACCCAGCACCGACACGCGCTGAAGACCCTGGACAGTCTCGCGCGCCAGGGCTGACACACCGGGAGCTTCACGCTGTCTTGCCACGGCCTCCCCCCGGACGGGTGCGTTCATTACACTGCCGGTATGACCCTCAGCGAACTGGCCGGCAAGACCGCACCGCAGAGCCTGCTGACGAACATCCCCCGGCTGGTCGCGCACTACTACGAGACCCGGCCGCTGGTCAGCGATCCCCTCCAGCGCGTCGCCTTCGGCACCAGCGGGCACCGGGGCACCAGTCTGGCCGGCACGTTCAACGAGATGCACATCCTGGCCGTGTCGCAGGCGGTCGCCGAGCACCGCGCCGCCCAGGGCATCAGCGGGCCTCTCTACATGGGGCTGGACACCCACGCCCTGAGCGAACCCGCGTGGATGACCGCCCTGCAAGTCCTGGTCGCCAACGGCGTGCGGGTGCGCGTCCAGCCGGGAACATTCACGCCCACGCCGCTGGTCAGCCACGCCATCCTCGAACACAACCGCACAGGAGCGGACGGCACCGCCGACGGCATCGTCATCACGCCCAGCCACAACCCCCCGCAGGACGGCGGCTTCAAGTACAACCCCCCCAGCGGCGGCCCCGCCGACACGGACGTCACCAAGGTCGTGCAGGCCCGCGCGAACCAGATTCTGGAAGACGAGATGCGCGACGTGAAACGCGTGTCGCTGGAAGACGCCATGGCTGCGCTGGAGGACTTCGACTTCATCACGCCCTATGTCGAGCAGTTGCCCACCGTCATCGACCTCGACGCGATCAAGCATAGTGGCGTGCACATCGGCGTCGATCCGCTCGGTGGGGCGAGCCTGCCCGTGTGGCAGGCCATCCAGGCGCGCTACGGCCTGAACCTCGACATCGTGAACACGACCATCGACCCCAGCTTCGCCTTCATGAGCGTCGACCGGGACGGCAAGATCCGCATGGACTGCTCCAGCCCCTACGCCATGGCCGGCCTGCTGCGCCTGAAGGACGACTTCGACGTCGCCATCGGCAACGACCCGGACTCCGACCGGCACGGCATCGTCACCGCCGACGGCCTGATGAACCCCAACCACTACCTCGCCGTGATGATCGAGTACCTGTTCCAGAACCGCCCCGGCTGGCGCGCGGACGCCGCCATCGGCAAGACCCTGGTGAGCAGCGCCCTGATCGACCGTGTGGGCGCGGGCATCGGCCGCAAGGTGGTCGAGGTGCCCGTCGGCTTCAAGTATTTCGTGGCGGGCTTACTCGACGGTTCCTTCGGCTTCGGCGGCGAGGAGAGCGCGGGCGCGAGCTTCCTGCGCATGGACGGCGGCGCGTGGAGCACCGACAAGGACGGCCTGATTCCCGGCCTGCTGGCCGCTGAAATGACCGCCAAGACCGGCAAGACCCCCAGCCAGCGCTTCGCTGACCTGACCGCGAAGTACGGTGCGACCGCCTACGACCGCCAGGACGCGCCCGCCACGCCCGACCAGAAGAAAATCCTGGGCAACCTCTCGCCCGAGCAGGTCACCGCCACCACCCTGGCCGGCGACCCGATCACCGCGAAGCTCACGCGCGCACCCGGCAACAACGAACCCATCGGCGGCCTGAAGGTCACCACGGATCAGGCATGGTTCGCCGCCCGGCCCAGCGGCACCGAGGACGTCTACAAGATTTATGCCGAGAGCTTCAAAGGGGCCGAGCACCTGAAGCAGGTCATGGATGAGGCGAGGGATGTGGTGGGGGAGGCCCTCGGGTCTTCCTGACCCTTCGGCACCCGATCAGCGCGGCACGGGACGTCTGAGAGCATCGTCCCGTCCAGACAGCCCTGGACGTGGTCCTAGTACTCGGCGGCGCACCCTAACGACCGGAGGCTGGCATTGTCGGACAGCCTTTGACGCGCTGTTCCGGGCGTACCTGCCACGATACGCAGTCCGGCAGTCACGTCTGTCGGTTCTGCCCTCCGCGCTACACTCCCCTGCGTGACGGTGCCGCCTGCGGGGTCTTCCTCTCCCGACGTTCCCCCTGAAATCGACCTGGAGTTCCCGGCCGACGTGAATCCGCGTGCGCCCCGGCGGTCGCTGCGGGTGAACACGCTGATCGTCATGGCGGGCACGCTGGGCTCGCGCGTGTCGGGGATCGTGCGCCAGCAGATCATCAACCTGTTCGACACGTCGCTGACCGACGCCTTCAACGTGGCGGTGAAGGTGCCGAACCTGCTGCGTGAATTGCTGGCCGAGGGCGCGCTGGTCAACTCGTTCATTCCGATCTACAAGTCTCTGGACACCACCGAGCGGCGCAAGTTGGCGCAGTCGTTCTCCGGTGTGATGATCGCCGTGAACCTGATCCTGATGGCGCTGGGCATCCTGGCCGCGCCGTGGATCGTGAACCTGCTGACGGCGGCGGACGCGAACATCGACCGGGCGGTGGCGGTGTACATGACGCAGCTCGTCATGCCGTTCCTGACGCTGATCAGCCTGTCGGCCGTGGCGATGGGGCTGCTGAACGCCGACGAGCACTTCCGCGAGAGCAGTTTCGCGCCGGTGGCCTTCAATCTGGCGTCCATCGTGGCGCTGCTGCTTCTCCCCGACACGGCGACGTGGCTGGCCTTCGGATGGTTGATCGGTGGGGTGGCGCAGCTGGCAGTGCAGCTTCCGTCCCTGAACCGCTTCGGGTTGCTGCCCACACCTGCTCTGGTGGGGCACCCGGCGCTGCGGCGCGTGCTGGTGCAGATGGCACCGTTCACGCTCACGGCGGGCGCACGGCAGATCCTGAACGTGTACGTCACGCGGCTGCTGACGAACGGCGCGCAGTTCCCTACGGGCACCCAGACGGGGTACGCGAATGCCGAGGCGCTGTTCACGACCGTGAACGGCTTGTTCGTGGTGTCGCCGGTGCTGGCGATGTTCCCGCGCTTCGCGCAGCACGCGGCCGACAAGGACTGGGCGGCGTTCCGGGGCCTGACCGCGCAGGCAATCCGCACGACCACGTTCCTGGCCGCGCCGATGAGCGCGCTGCTGGTGGCGCTCGCCCCCTACGCGGTGAGTCTGTTCAACCTGGGGCGGGGCTTCGATCCGCAGAAGTTCCAGGCGGGGGCCGGCATCCTGACGGGGTGGGCGCTGGCGCTGGTGCCGTGGGCGCTGGTCACGGTGCTGCTCCGAACTTTCTACGCGCGGGAACGCACGCGCGAGGCCGTGGTCGTCAGTGCCGTGGGCTTCGTACTGGAGGTGTTCCTGTATGGCCGGCTGGTGCCTGTGCTGGGTTTCCTGGGCTTCGGCGTGAGCACCGCCCTGAGCGGCACGCTGATGACGGCCGCGCTGATCGTCATGTACCGCCGCGCGCTGGGCTTCCCGGCGGCAGAAGTGGCGGCGCACCTGATCCGCGTCGTGCCGCTCGCCGTGGCAGCGGGGCTGGTCGCGTCACTGGTGTCGCGCGTGCTGCCGGCGCCGGGCTTCATCGTGCCGGGGGCACTGGGGCTGGCCGTGGCCGGGGGGATGGGTCTGGGCGTGTACCTGCTGGGCGCACTGGCCCTGCGGTTGCCGGAAATGGGTGGGCTTCTGCGAAGGCTGCGGCGCTGAGTTCGCGGGCAACCCACTCTGATGTCAGTCTGCTGCGTGGCCGGCTTTCCTCAGAGGGAGCCATGGTTTCTTCCTCCCGGTAACGGCGAGGGGTCGCAGGCGGCGTGACGCAATCCCACCCCGGCCCAGCTCCTTCACGTCAGCGAGCGGCGACGCGTCTTCGTGCCGATGACGCCCCGGTACACGGCTTCCAGCGCGGCGGCGCGGGTGCCCAGGTCGTACGCGGCGGCGCTCGCACGGGCCTGGGCCTGCCACAGCGGGAGGGTGCCGGGATGCAGCGCGGCCAGCAGCCCGTCCGCCAGGGCCTGTGGCGTGGCGTCCCGCACGGTGCCGTTCACGTCCTCCTGAATGAGGTCCAGTGCGGCGGGACTGCGCGCGGCGACGAGGGGCACGCCTGCGGCGAGGGCCTCGATCATGCTCATGGGCAGCACCTCGCTGGTGCTGGCGGTCAGGAACACGTCGGCGGCGCTCAGGGCGGCGGGAATCTGTGCGTACGGCAGCGGGCCGGTGAAGGTCACGCCCTCGGGGGCGGACGCCTGGAGCGCGGCGCGGCTGGGGCCGTCCCCGATGACCAGCAGTCTCAGTTCCGGTCGGCTGGCGCGGGCCACGCCATACGCGCGCAGCAGCGTGTCCAGGTTCTTCTCCGGCGCCAGGCGGCCCAGCGACACGACCAGGGGCACACCCTGCGGAATGTGGTACTGGGCGCGCACCGCGCTGCCGTCCACCCCCTGGAAGGCACTCAGATCCACCGGATTCGGGAAGACGTCCACGCGCCCCGCGTAGCCGTACTCGCGCAGCATGTCCACCATCGCCTGACCGGGCGCGAGCACCGCCTGCACGCGCCGCGCGAAGGCGCTGATGTGCGGGCGGATGATCGCGCGGCCGAGCCTCGGCGGCACCGGCGTGTAATGCAGATACTCGTCGTACTGCGTGTGTGCCGTGTACACCACGGGCGCGCCTGTGATCCGCGCCCAGCGCAACGCCAGTTGCCCCGCCAGGAAGGGGTGCATGGTGTGCAGCACGTCCAGGTCGCGCAGCGGCAGCCGCGAGGTCAGCAGTGGCCCCGGCGCGAGCATCACGGGGTAGTCCGGCGGGGCGCCCAGCGCCCTGGCGCCGGCGAAGGACGTGTTCAGGCGGTACACGCCGTCCTCGGCGGGCGGCATCAGCGGGTGGCGCGGCGCGAAGATCCTCACCTCGTGCCCCCGCTCGCGCAGGCCGCGGGCATACAGGGCGGTGCTCGTCGCAACGCCGTTGCGCGAGGGAGAGTAGGTGGCGGTGACGATTCCGATGCGCACGCTGCGGGCAGTCTAGCGGGCCGGGAGGGGGCCGTCCCCCGTATCCTGTGGCCCATGAGCGCTCCTGGCCAGCCCCTGATCATTCCGTGCGTGGACATCCAGTCTGGCCGCGCCGTCCGACTGTACGAGGGCGACCCGGAGCGGGAGACCGTGTACTTCGACTCGCCGCTGGACGCCGCCCGCCACTGGGTGAACCTGGGCGCGGGCCTGCTGCACCTCGTGGATCTGGACGCCGCGACGGGCCGGGGGCAGAACCGCGAGGTGATCGAGCAGATCACGCGGGATCTGGGCGTTCCGGTGGAGGTGGGCGGCGGCATCCGGGGCCGCCGGGCCGCCGAGGAACTCCTGCTTCAGGGGGTGGATCGGGTCGTGATCGGCACGGCGGCGGTGACGCACCCGGAACTCGTCGCGGAACTCATCGCGGCGCATGGTGCGGAGCGCGTGGTCGTCAGCCTCGACGCGCGCGGCCTGGAGGTCGCCACGCACGGCTGGGCGGCCGGGAGCGGCGTGAACGTCGCGGAACTCACGCCCCGGCTGGCCGACGCGGGCCTGGAGACGCTGATCTTCACGGACGTGACCCGTGACGGCACCCTCAGAGGTCTGGATCGCGACCTGATGCGGCAGGTGCGGCACCTGTGGGTGAACACCCTGATCGTGGGCGGCGGCGTGGCCAACTTGGATGACGTCCGCCTGCTGCACGAGGAGGGCATCCAGGGGGCCATCGTGGGCCGCGCGATCTACGAGGGCACGTTGCCATACCCGGTGCCGCTGGACTGAGCCGGCCGGAGCGGCACGGGCCTCAGCGTCCCTTCCGGTGCTGCCCGGCAATGCCCAGCACCCGCAGCACCATGACGGCCGGAATGGCCATGATCGCCAGCACCGCGTTCCAGATGGTGCCGCGCACGCTGGGCAGCAGGCGGCCCTCGCCGTGCCGGGGGACCGGCCGGAGCAGGCGCGGCAGCTTCGGCAGGGTCACGCCCAGCACCCGGCCCCGCGCGTCACGGACCGGGTGCTGGGCGTGACCCAGCGCTTCGAGTTCCTGCGCGCTGGGCTCGGTGCTGATCGCCGCGCCCTGCGCGACCAGCGCCTGTTTCTTCGCGACGTTCGCCGCGCCGCCCGCGTGGTTCCCGAACTTCTGCGAGTACACCCACGTGACCTCCGCGCCGTAGAAGAAGATCAGTGCGGAGTAGTAGATCCACAGCAGCAGGATCACCAATGAGGCGGCCGCCCCGAACACGCTGCCCGGCGCGGCGCGGCCCAGGTACAGGCCGATCAGCAGCTGGCCCAGGTTGAACAGCGTGGACGTGAAGATCCCACCGACCCACACCTCGCGCCACTCCAGTTTCACGTCGGGCAGCACCTTGTAGATCGCGGCGAACACCGGGGCCAGGAACGTCGTGGACAGCAGCAGCGTACCCGCCCGCACGAAGAAGGCCCCGGCCCCGATGGTGTCGCCCAGGCGCTGGGCGATGGCCGACAGGTACGTGTTCAGGCCCAGGAACGCGATCAGCAGGACGCCCAGGCCGATGATCATCAGGAAGGACTTCAGGCGTGTCCACACGACATTGACCAGGCCGACCGGCGGGGCCGGGTCTGCCCCCCACATGGAGTTCAGGGCGTCCTGGATCTGCACGAACAGTCCGGTGGCCCCGAGGAACAGCGTGGCGAACGCGCCGACGGACGCGACCACGCTGCCCTTCATCAGCGAATCCGGGTTGATCAGGGTTCTCAGGAACTGGGCGGTATCCACGCCCAGGTTCTGGGCGATGATGCTGTTGGAGTCGAAGAGCTGGTCGAGCACCGTGCCGTCCGACAGGAAGCGGCCCGCGACCAGCACCGCCAGCAGCAGCAGCGGGGCAATGGCGAACACCGCGTAGTACGCGATGGCGGCGGCCAGTCTGGGCGCCTTGTCCTGATTGAAGGCCAGGAACGCCTCGCGGATCAGGGTCAGCACGTCAGCGGGCTTCATCTGGCCCAGTGTAGGGGGGTGGGTCCGTCCACTCCGTGACGCCCGGTTGAGACAATGCCCATCATCCGGACGGTAGCCTGCGGCCATGCATGCCATTCCGGCCGGGTTCACGCAGTCGCTGGAGGTCACCGTCACCGCAGAGATGACGGTGCAGTTCGTCGAGCTCGGGGACGTGCATCCGGTCTACGCGACGTACTGGCTGGCCCGGCACTTCGAGGAGGCCGGGCGCAAGATCATCCTGCCCTTCCTGGAACCGGGCGAGGGCGGCATCGGGTCGGAGGTGCAGGTCACACACACGGCGTCGGCCCTGCCCGGCATGCGCGTGACCGTCACGGCCGTCTTCGACCGCGTGGAGGGCCGCCGCGTGTCCTGCCGTCTGGGCGCCGTGAACGAACTCGGCGACGAGATCGGCCACGGCACGACCACGCAGGTGATCCTGCCGCAGGCGCGCATCGACGCGAACTTCGAGGAGCTGCGGGCACGCTGGGCCCAGGCCCGGCGCTGAATTTCGTGCATTGCGTGCCCAGGCCGCGTGCTGGCGCGGTTCGCTATGCTGCGGTGTCATGCCCAAAGCCCCTCCCGTCTCCCGCTACTACGACGTCAGCCGTGACCAGCACGGCCAGCGGTACATCGACGTGCACGTCACCGGACTGGCGCTGCTGCAGAATCCGCTGCTGAACAAGACCACGGCCTTCACCCGCGAGGAACGCCGCGAACTGGGCCTGGAAGGCCTGATTCCGCCGCACGTGAGTACCTTCGACGAACAGAAGGAACGCACCTACCGCCGGTACCTGGGCTGCGGCAGCGACCTGGAGAAGCACGAGTACCTGCGCGCCCTGCAAGACCGCAACGAGGTGCTGTACTACGGTGTGCTGGAGGATCACCTGGAGGAGATGCTCCCGATCATCTACACGCCCACGGTGGGCGAGGCGGTCAAGACGTACTCCAGCAACTACCGCTACCCGCGCGGCTTCGCGGTCAGCACCGAGGACATCGACCGTATCGACGGCATGCTGGAGAACGTGTCGGTGAATGATGTGCGCATGATCGTGGCCACCGACTCCAGCGCGATCCTGGGCCTGGGCGACCAGGGCTTCGGCGGCATGGCGATTTCCATCGGGAAACTGTCGCTGTACACGGCGGCGGGCGGTGTGGGACCGGACAAGACCCTCCCAGTCGAGCTGGACGTGGGCACCAACCGGCAGGACCTGATCGACGACCCGCTGTACCTGGGTGTCCACCACCGCCGCCTGACCGGCGCGGCCTACGACGAGTTCCTGGACGCCTTCGTGGAGGGCGTCGCACACCGGTACCCGAAGGCGATCATCCAGTGGGAGGACTTCGCGCGCGGTACGGCCTTCCGCGTGCTGGAGCGCTACCGCAAGGTCATTCCCAGCTTCAACGACGACATCCAGGGCACCGGGGCCATGGCTCTGGCGGGCCTGACCTGCGCCGCGCAGATCAAGGGCGAGCGCCTGACCGACCAGGTGTACGTGGTCGTCGGCGCGGGCGCGGCCGGAATAGGCGTGGCCCAGGCGATCCGTCAGGGCCTCGTTCACGACGGCCTGAGCGACGCCGAGGCAGGAGCGCGGGTGTTCGTCGTGGATCGCCACGGCCTGCTGATGCACGGCCAGCCGGATCTCGAAGCGCAGCAACTCCCGTTCGCCCGGACGGGGGCCGACCTGAACGGCTGGACCTACGCAGGCGAGTATCCCGACCTACACGACGTCATCGTGAACGCCCGCGCGACCGCCCTGCTGGGCTTCACCGGCGTGCCCGGCCTATTCCGGCAGGAGACCGTGCAGGCGATGCTGGAGGCCACCGCGCGGCCCATCGTGTTCCCGCTGAGCAACCCCAGCAGCCACGTCGAGGCCCGGCCCGCCGACCTGATCGCGTGGACGGACGGCGGCGCAATCATCGCGTCCGGCAGCCCCTTCGCGGACGTGGAGCACGCCGGACAGCGGCACCCGGTCGGGCAGGGCAACAACGCCTTCATCTTCCCCGGCCTGGGCTTCGGCGCCGTCACCGCCCGCGCCCGCGAGATCACCGACGCCATGATCATGGCCGCCGCCCGGACGCTGGCCACCTACACGCTGGAACACCACCCCGGCCACGTCTACCCGCCGGTTTCCGAGCTGCGCGAGATCAGCATCCGGATCGCCGTGGCGGTGGCCCGTCAGGCCATTCAGGATGGTGTGTGCGCGCAGCGCTCGATCCGCAGCCTGAACGACGCCGCCCTGGAAGCCGCCATCCGCGAGCGCGCGTGGCTGCCGCAGTACCTGCCGCTACACCGTGCGGCGGACGCCAGGGAGTAGCGCGGGGCACGGGAGAAGAGCCGGGGGCGACATCGTTTGCCCCCGGCTCTCCTGTGTGTCCTTACATGTGGAGCGAGCGTTTGTCGGTCGCCAGCGCGGCTTCCTTGACCACCTCACTCAGGGTCGGGTGGGCGTGAACCGTGCGGGCCAGATCCTCGGCGCTGCCGCCGAATTCCATGATGGCGACCACCTCGCCGATCAGTTCCGAGACGCCGCTGCCGATCATGTGCACACCCAGAATCCGGTCGGTCTGCGCGTCCGCGACGACCTTCACGAAGCCGCGCGGATCGCCGTGGCCCAGGGCGCGGCCGTTGGCGGAGAAGGGGAACTGCCCGGTCTTGACGGTCAATCCCTTGTCCTTGGCCTGCTTCTCGGTCAGGCCCGCCCACGCGATCTCGGGACTGGTGTAGATCACCCAGGGAATCACGTCGTAGTTCACGTGCCCGGCCTGCCCGGCGATCAGCTCGGCCAGCGCCACGCCCTCCTCCTCGGCCTTGTGGGCGAGCATCGCGCCGCCGATCACGTCGCCGATGGCGTACACGCCCTTCAGGTTGGTGCGGTAGTGGGCATCGACCTTCACGAAGCCGCGCTCGTCCAGCGCGAGGCCCACGGCATCGGCGCCCAGGCCCTGGGTGTTCGGCACCCGGCCAATGGACACGATCAGCTTGTCGAAGCGGACGGTCGTCTCGGCGTCCTTCTCGGTGTACGTCACGCTCACGCCGCTGTCGTCCTGCTCGACTTTGGTGATGTTCACACCGAAGTGGAACTCCAGGCCCTGTTTCTGGAACTGCTTCAGGGCCTCCTTGGCCAGCGCGTCGTCGGCAGCCATCAGGAAGCCCGGCAGGGCCTCCAGCACGGTCACCTGTGCGCCCAGGCGGCGCCACACGCTGCCGAGTTCCAGGCCGATCACGCCCGCGCCGATCACGCCGAGCGTCTGCGGCACGGCCGTGAACTCCAGCGCGCCGCTGTTCTCGACCACATGCCCGCCGAAGGGGGCCAGCGGCAGGCCGCGCGGGTTGCTGCCCGTCGCGACGATCACGTGCGTGGCCTTCACCTCGGTGCCGGCCGCGTCCACGATCCAGCCGTCCCCGTCCTGGCGCACGAGTTTCCCGTAGCCGAAGAACGACGTGATCTTGTTCTTCTTGAACAGGTAGGCCACGCCGCCCGTCAGCTTGTCCACCACGCCCACCTTGCGGGCCAGCATCTTGCCCACGTCCACCGACGCGCCCTGCACCGTGATGCCGTGCTCGGCGGCCTCGTGCGTGATCATCTCGAACTTCTCGCTGGAATCCAGCATCGCCTTGCTGGGAATGCAGCCCACGTTCAGGCAGGTGCCGCCCAGGCTCGCCTTGCCGTTCCGCTCGAAGGCGTCCACGCAGGCTGTCTTGAAGCCCAGCTGCGCCGCACGAATGGCCGCCACGTAGCCTGCCGGGCCGCCGCCAATCACCAGAACGTCATAAGAATCCATACCGTTCCCGAGCGTACCACCCGCCCGCAAAAGGGATGGTGCCGCGTTCCTGTTGGGGGAACAGCCGCCCTCTCCGGTGCCCCCACCTGGGGTGTCCGCATGTGCGGTACCACGTCCGGCCCCGGTCTTCTAAGTTAAAGACATGATGAAACCCGCCTTCATGGCCCTCGCCCTGGCTGTCCTGGGCACGGCGCTCGCCACGACGCCCGCCGCCAAACCGCTGAACTACCAGACGGGCACCATCAAGCTCCTGGGCGGCAAGGCCACCCTGACCACCGGTACCACCCTGCGCTACCTGAACGCCGAGGGCGCGCGGCGCGTGATCGTGGACGAGTGGGGCAATCCGCCCGAAGCGGCCAGCGACGCCCTGGGGATGATCGTTCCCGCCGGCATCGACCCCGGTACCAGGGACGGCTGGGCGGTGGTCGTCACTGAGAGCAAGGACGGGCATGTGAGCGACAGCGACGCCGCCAAGACCGACTACAGCAAACTGATGAAGGACATGCAGGCCGCGACCCAGGACAGTAACGCCGAGCGCGAGAAGGCCGGGTACGGCACCCTGGAACTCGTCGGCTGGGCCGATCAGCCCAGCTACGATGCGGGCTCGCACAAGATGTACTGGGCGAAGGAACTCGCCTTCAGCGACAGTGACACCCATACCCTGAACTACGCCGTGCGCATCCTGGGCCGCGACGACGTGCTGGAACTCAACGCCGTGTCCGGCATGACCCAGCTTCCGCAGATCAAGAAGGACATGGCCGCCATGCTGTCGCAGGTGTCCTTCAACGCCGGCGCCCGCTACGAGGACTTCAACGGCAGCACCGACAAGCTCGCCGCCTACGGCATCGCCGGGCTGGTCGGCGTGGTCGCCGCGAAGAAGATCGGCCTGATCGCCCTGCTGCCTCTGCTGTTGAAGAAAGGCTGGATCGTGCTCGTCGCCGGCCTGGGCCTCTTCCGCCGGATGTTCGGCCGGCGGGGCACAGCGCAGGCGTAAGGACGCACAGAGTGGAGGGCCGGGAGCAGGGGGAACCCGCTTCCGGCCCTCCTCTTTATGCATTTAGCCCAGTGCCGCGTAGGCCACGGCCACCTGCGCGGCCACCATCGCGTTATGCCGCACCAGGGCGATGTTCGTGTCCAGGCTGCGCCCGCCCGTGATTTCTACGATGCGGCCCAGCAGGTACGGCGTGGTGTCCTTCCCGGTCAGGCCCAGGGCGTCCATGTCGCGCAGCGCCTGCTCAATATGCGGGGTGATCTCGGCGGCGGGAATCTCGGACTCGGCGGGCACGGGATTGGCGAGGAGCACGCCGCCCGACAGGCCCAGCGTCCATTTTGCCCTGAGCACGCGGGCCGCCTCTTCGGGCGTCTGCACGCTCAGCGGGGACTTGAAGCCGCTATGGCGCGAATAGAACGCCGGGAACTCCTCGCTGCCCAGGGTGATGGCGGGCACGCCCTGCGTTTCCAGCACCTCCAGCGTCAGGCCGATGTCGAGGATGCTCTTCACGCCCGCGCTCACCACGCACACGTCCGTCCGGGCGAGCTCCAGCAGGTCGGCGCTGACGTCCATGGTGTCCTGCGCGCCCCGGTGCACGCCGCCCGTGCCGCCCGTGGCGAACACGCGGATGCCCGCCAGCGACGCGATCCGCATGGTCGAGGCCACCGTGGTCGCCCCGTGCCGGCCCAGGGCGACCGTCACCGGGAGGTCGCGGGTGCTGATCTTGTCCACGCCTTTGTCTGTAGCAAGCAGGTGCAGTTCATCGGCGGTCAGGCCCACCTTCAGGCGACCGCCCAGCACGGCGATGGTGGCGGGCACCGCGCCGTGCGCGCGCACCACGTCCTCCACGCCGCGCGCCATCTCCACGTTCTGCGGAAACGGCATGCCGTGGCTGATGATGGTGCTCTCCAGCGCCACCACCGCGCGTCCGGCGTTCAGCGCGGCGGCGACCTCCGGGTGGAGATCCAGGTGGGCGGCAACTTCGGGGCGAATTCTCAACGGATCAGTCATAACAAGCTCCTTGATTCAGGTCAGGCGGGCCCGGATGGCCGCCGGGGTCAGGGTAGGGGAGACCGCGTGGTCGCTCTCGATGGTGATGGCCGCCGCCGCGTGCCCGTGCCGCGCCGCCTCGACCGGCGGCAGGCCAGTTGCAAGGGCCGCCAGGAAGGCCGCGAGCATCGCGTCCCCGGCGCCGGTCACGTCCCGAACGGCGGCCGGCAGGGCGGGAAGCTCGTGAACGCCGTCCGGGCCGGACAGCAGGCTGCCTTGCCCACCCCGGCGCACCCACACCAGCGCCACGCCCTGGGCATGCAGTTCCGTGGCGGCCGCACGGATCGAAGCCGGATCGTCGGTCACGTCGTGATCCACCAGGACGGCCAGTTCCGGCACGTTCGGCGTGACGGCGTAGGGCGCCAGTCCTGCGGCCAGCGCGGAGCGCAGCCGCGCGGCCTTGGGCACGCTCACCGGCTCAAACACCACAGGCACGTCCGCCTCGGCCGCCAGGGTCAGCAGGTGCGTCAGCGTCGGCTCTGGCAGGTTGCCGTCGGCCACCACCCAGGCCGCACCGCGCAGCGTGCCCCGGCGTTCCTGCACCGCCGCCGGAGTCAGCGCCTCGATGGCCTCCATCGCCGCCACGGCCACCAGCAGTTCCCCATCCGCGTCCAGCACGGCCGTATAGGTGCCGGTTCCCACGCCCGCTGCGCGCAGCACCGGGCGCACGTCCACGCCCGCCGCCTCGGTGGCCCGCAGCAGCGAGTCGCCCAGGGCGTCCCGGCCCACCACCGAGATCAGCGACACGGACACGCCCAGCCGCGCGAGGTTCTCGGCCACGTTCCGGGCCACGCCGCCTGGGGCCTGACCGGTCACGCCCGGATTGCTCGTGCCCGGCACCGCCCTGGCCAGCGTCCGCGCCTTCACGTCCATGTTCGCGCCGCCCACCACCACGACCCGCCGGACACCCTCGTCCAGCGGCAGCAGATACCCCCGGCCGAGCAGCGCGCCCTTCTTCACCAGATGGCTGACATGCACGTTCACCGCCGCGCGCGTCGAGCCCAGGCGACGGGCCAGTTCCTCCGGCGTGGCCATCGGAGTGTCCCGGATCAGGGCCAGGAGCGCAGATTCGGTGTCGGTCAGGGGCATGACTTAATCATGATAAACAAATTGTCTATGATTAAGCAAGTAGGGGTACTCGGTCAGTTGAACTGGAGGGGTGCGCCTGCAGCGGGCTTCCCCACCCCCAGCCCCCTGCCCCGGAGGGGCAGGGGGATCAGGTGTTGCACTGGGCATGTGGTCGCTCTTGTCCTCCGACTGGCCCGTGTGGTGGTTTCGGTGGAGAGGGGCGGCGTACCCGCTCTCTGCACTTATGTCGTCAGCGCCCCTGCGCTGCGCGCACGATGGCATTCGGTGGCGGGCAGGGTGAACGCTTCCGGGTATTGCGCAACCTGCGTCGACTGTCCCCACCTCGTCTAGCGACCTCGCGTTCCTTCCCACAGGGCCAGGACGTCCTGTGCCTCGTCTACGTGCATCTGCTCGACCAGCGCACCCTGGTAAGTGGCGACGCTCCTGCCTTCGGCGCGGGCCGCAGTCCAGGCGTCGATCAGCGCACGGGCGGTATGGGCCTCGTCGTCGGTGACACCGTAGGCGGCATTCGCAGGGTCAATCTGATCCGGATGAATGACCGTCTTGCCCGCGAAGCCCAGCGTGCGGCCCTGCCGACATTCGTTCCCGAAGCCTTCGGGGTCGCGGACATCGTTGTATACGGCGTCCAGGGGAATCTTGCCGTGGGCGCGGGCGGCGAGCACCACGGCGCCCAGGGCGTGCAGCAGCGGAAGGCGATCCGGATCCGCCCGCGTCCGGAGGGCACGGGCCAGGTCGTTCGCGCCGACCAGCAGGCCCGCCACGCCCGGCAGGGCGGCAAGGGCAGCGGCGTTCAGCACGCCCAGGGGCGTCTCGATCATGGCCCACAGCGGCAGGCCCAGGCTCAATTCGTGAACGGCCTGGGCAGCCTCGACCTTCGGCAGGACGATCCCGGCGGCCCCGGCGGTCAGGGCCAGTTCGCGGTCGTCGTGTTCCCACGCGCTGCCGATGCCGTTCACACGCACCATGACCGGCATCGGCCAGCGGGTGCCCAGGGCCTCCCGGACATTATCGCGTGCGTGGGCCTTGTGCTCGGGGGCGACGGCGTCCTCCAGGTCGAGGATGATGGCGTCGGCGTTGAGCGTGCGGGCCTTCTCGATGGCGCGGGGCTTGTCGCCCGGCACGTACAGCACGGTTCTGAGGGGGCGGGGCGTCATTCCCGCATGCTAGGCGGTGATCTGCTCCGCGAGCCACCAGCCGCTCAGCAGGGCGGCCTCGACGCGCGGGCCGTGCGCGTCGGGCGTGAAGCTGTCGCCGCACAGCCCCAGGGCCAGCGTCGCATCCCACACGCCGGCGCCGGGGGCGCGGTGTGTGGGCGTGGCGTAGCGCCAGCGGTGCGCGAAGGCGGTGTGGCTGTCCGGGAGGTCGCCCAGAACGCGGCGGGCCGCCTCCAGCAGTTCCGGCAGGACGTCGTCCGGCGTGCGTTCTAGGTTCGCCCGTGACCACTCGGGCGTGGCCTGCAGCACCAGCGCGGGCGGGTGCCCGGCGGGGCGCTTGGTGTGCTCGCGGGCGATCCATTCCAGCACCGGGTGACCGCGCAGTTCCAGGGCAGGCCAGCGGGCTTCGATATCGTTCCGGAGCACGATCCCAGCCGCCCAGGCCGGCGCGTACTCCACGTCCGGCACGTGGATGTCCAGCCCGGTCAGCAGGGGCCCGAGTTGCGGGGCAGGGACGTTCAGGATGACTGTAGGCGCGCGGGCGACCACACCCGAGGCGTCGGATACTTCCCACAGGCTGCCCTGCCGTTCCAGGCGCGTGATCGTCACCCCCGTCTGGATTTCCAGGCCGTGTGCAAGTTCCTTCCCGAGAGCGCTCATGCCCTCCCAGGGGACGTACCGGGGATGGCCGTCCGTCGGCTCCGATACCGTGCCGTGCTCCCAGAGCGCGAACCCACGTGCCCACTCGCGCAGCCAGGGGTCATTCAGACCAGCCTGGACGAGCTGCTGCGTGCGGTCGTGCCGGGCGGTGAAGAACCGCGCCCCGTGATCCAGTCGCGCGCCCGTGCCATCCGAGAGGCTGACGCGGCGCGTCGCCGCCCGGCCGGAGACTCCCCTGGACTTGTCCAGCACGCGCACACGCCGCCCGCTGGCCCTCAGGTCACGGGCGGCAGCCAGTCCAGCGAGTCCGGCCCCGACGATCAGAACGTCCAGCGCCGCTTCAGCAGTCATGGTTGGCCGGACGGGCGGGTCTGGCGGCGCTCGACACGAGCAGGAACGGAAGCAGGGCCAGCAGGAACGTCAGGGCACGCGGCATGGGCGCAGTATCCGGCGAACCGGGCGCTCAGTTGGTGCGCTGGAGTAAGGTCACCATGCCCGTGTACCCCCGCTGCCGGGCGTGTTCCAGGGCGGTCACGCCATCACGGTCAGCCAGGCGCGGGTCGGCGCCATGTGCGAGGAGTTCCCGCACGATCTCCGTGTGTGTGTGGCCACCGTCTCCGAGAATTACGGCTTCCAGCAGCGCCGTCCAGCCCAGGTTGTTCACGTGATTGACGTCGATCTGCGTGGTGTTCAGGAGTTCTCGCACGTACGCAAGGTGGCCGCGATCGGCGGCGGGGATCAGGGCGGTGCCTCCGAACCGGTTGGTGCGCGTCAGATCCGGGTGTGACCGGAGAACCTCGCGCAGCATGGCGACGCTGCCCGTCTCGCCGGTCACGAGCAACGCGTTGTTGCGCTGCGTGTCCTGCCGGTCCGGATCGGCTCCGGCCGCGATCAGGGCGTGGGCGGCCGCCACGTGATCCCCCAGCGCGGCCCAGGTCAGCGCCGTGCGGCCGGTGGCGTCGGCTGCGTTTACGTCCGCGCCGGCCCGTAACAGCGCCGTGACCTGCGCGGCTCGGCCGGTTCGGGCGGCCTCCAGCAACCGGGTGCTCAGGGTGGTCTGGGTCGTCATGATCGCTCCGGCTGCGCCGCCAGCGGTCGCAGGCGCAGGCACAGCGAGGATCGCCATCAGTCCCAGCAGCAGGCTCGGGCGCAGCATGTGGTTATCATGCACGGCTCGGCGCCCACCTGGGCTGCACGGGTCGGAGACCGGGCATCATGGAGGCGTGAGCGCCCTCCGACCCCGGATTCACTTCACTGCCCGTCAGCACTGGCTCAACGACCCGAACGGTCTGGTGTACGCGGGTGGCCGGTATCACCTGTATTACCAGTTCAATCCCCGCGCGAACGACCACGGGTATATGAGCTGGGGCCACGCGACCAGCCCGGATCTGTTGACCTGGACGGAGCACGACGTGGCCCTGCCGTGGCGGGAAGGGCACGACGTGTATTCCGGGAGCGCGGTCGTGGACTGGCAGGGCACCAGCGGCCTGGGCCAGCCGGGCGATCCGCACCCGCCCGTGGTCGCCATGTACACGGGGGCCGGGGATCATCACCAGGCGCAGTACCTCGCGGTCAGCCGCGATGGGGGGACGACCTGGGCCTTCGCCACCCCCGAGCCTGTGCTGGACGAGGGCAAGCAGGATTTCCGCGATCCGAAGACCTTCTGGCATGCGCCGAGCGCGCAGTGGATCAGCGTGGTCGTGCACCCTGTCGAGCGGCAGATCGGCGTCTACGGATCGCCAGACCTGCACGGGTGGCAGACGCTCAGCACCTTCGGCCCGGCGGGCGGCGTGGACGGCATCTGGGAGGTGCCGGATCTGTTTCCACTCATGGATCAGACCGGGCGCGAGCGCTGGGTGATGAAGGTGGACGTGTTCGCGGGCGCCCCGCAGGGCGGCACGGGCGCGCAGTACTGGGTGGGCGACTTCGACGGCCGGGCGTTCACGCCCACCCAGCAGGCCCGCTGGGCGGACTGGGGCAAGGACTTCTACGCGGCGGTTACGTACAGCGACCTGCCGCAGTCGGGGCGATGCGTGTGGCTCGCGTGGATGAACTCCTGGGACTACGCCACCCAGCTGCCCACCCACCCGTGGCGCGGCGCGATGACCCTCCCGCGCGACCTGGGGCTGGTGCCGGACGGGTCGGGCTGGGCGCTCACGCAGACGCCCGTGCAGGAACTGGACGCCCTGCGTGGCGAGTCCACCGCCCTTCACGGCCACGGGCAGGAGGTCGAGGTCACGCCCGGCCAGCCCCTCGACCTGACCCTGAGCGTGCCCTTCGGCTCCAGCCTCACACTGACCTTCACCTCTGCACAGGGCATGGAGGCCCGTCTGGGCGTGGACGGCGGGCAGCTCACCCTGACCCGGCCCGGCCCGGCCGGTGTGGCCGGGTTCGCGGGCACGCACACGGTGCCGCTGCCCACGCACTCCAGCGACCTCGATCTGCGCGTCATCCTCGACGCCTGCTCCATCGAGGTGTTTGCGTACGGCGGGCAGATCAGCGTGACCGATCTGCTCCTGCCGGGCAGCCCCATCCATCGGCTCACGCTGGACGGTGCTGTCACGGGCGAGGTGTGGACGCTGCGGCCTGTCATGCCGGACTGGAATGATTCCGCCGCCGGTGAGTCCGCCGAGGATCAGACCGTCGGCAGGTAGTTCAGCAGATCCAGGAACGGTGGAGTCACGCCCTGCTGCCGCAGCAGCACGCTGATCTGCGCGGTATGCCTCATCTCGTGCACCATGACGTGCCACAGCAGCCCGTGCACCGTGAAGCGCTCCTCGCCCCTGGAGCCGGGCACAGTGACCAGCCGCGCTTCCTCCTCCGGGGTCAGGGTGACGAGGTAGTCCAGGGTGCTCGCCTCGACCTGCCGCCAGTAGTCCAGCAGGGTGGCCAGCGGGAAGGCCGCGTAGTGTGGGCCGTCCTTCGCATCCACCAGGGCGGGCACGTTCTCCCACACGGGCGTGTCCCGGAGGATGTCCTCGTGCAGCCAGGAATCCTCGACCATGGGAATGTGCAGCACCAGATCCTTGATGCTGTGAAAGCGCTGGCCCGGCAGCACTGGCCGGGCCAGCACCTCGTCGGGCGTCGCTTCCAGCGTGGCCCACAGGTCACGGCGGGCGCGACGCAAATAGTCGTAGGTATCCTGAGCCTTCAAGGTTGCCCTGCATGCGGCTGGTGTGGGGGGACGTTCACGGCAGCACCAGGCGAGGTTCCGGGGCCGGCCCGCTGGAGCGGCGCTGCACGTCACGCAACACCTGTTCCGGGTCGGCGTGAATGCCGTGTCGACGGAACGACGTCACGAGGCTCTGCACGTCACGGGCGAGCAGGTCACGAAAGTTCGGGTTCTGCCGGGTCACGAGTTGTGGGACGTCGATGATGCTCACTGTGTTCTCCCACCACAGCAGGTTGTAGGTGCTGTAGTCGCCGTGCACGTACCCGAGTTTCAGCAGCTGGCTCAGGCCGGTAATGCTCTGCTCCCAGGCGCTGGCGGCCTGCTGCGGGGTGAGGGCGGCGTCGCTCAGCCGGGGGGCGACCTCGTCCTCGGTGCCGATCAGGCGCATCAGGACGGCGGGAACGGTCTCGGCGTAGTCGTCGGGGCGGGGGCCGGCCAGCGGTTCGGGGACGTTCAGGCCCGCGCGCCACAGCTCCCACAGGTGCGCGTACTCGGCCATGACCCAGCCCTGCTGGAGCATCTGCAGGCCGGTGCGGCTGCGGGCCTGCATGGCGCGTTTGGCGCGCTGGTCGAGGATGACCTCTCCTTCGCGGTACACCGCGTCGTTCTTGAAACTGCGGGCGTCCAGGTCGCGGTAGATCTTGAGCAGGGCGGTGCCGTGCGGACTCCGGGCGACGTAGGCGGTGGCTTCCTTGCCGCTCTTGAGTTCCGCGACGACCTCGCTGATCAGGCCCCGGCCGACGAGGCGGCGGACGATCTCGTCGGCGATGTCTTCCTCGTTCGGCGCGCCGAGGTCGTCGATCCTGCGGCGGCCCTGGGGGCGGTCGCGTTTGCGGCGAATACGTTGCTCGCCCAGCTCGTCATCGAGCCAGCGCGCACTCATGGGCGCCCCGGTCGTTCAGGGCGTGGTGGTGTTCCGGAAGGCCGGCGCGGCCTGTGAACTTGAATCGGCAAAATCACTCCAGTGTGTGGGGAGAGAACCTCGGGTCGTGGTCGTCCGGGGGTTGCGTTCGAAGTTGGTCATAGGCGGCACCTCCTTTTCGGTGATGGAGCCAGCGTAGCAGGCGGACAAGGATCTGACGACCTAGGCCATCACGCTTACCAGCGTTCCTGAGGGGAAGCCGGAGGCCATCGTCACGCGTTCACCGGGGTGTTCCTGTTTGTTACCACCTGTTACTCCGTGTATGTGGGGAATATGAAATTATCGGGCATCCCTGAACACGTCACGTCTTGATCTAAAGTCATTTCCAATGCCCTGGGGGCCGAACCACATGCAGACCAGCCTCAACTCCGGTATTCTCCCTGGCCCCCTCACCATCGGCCTGCACAAGGACGTCTGTGCCGTCCGCTGGCAGGGCCAGCCGGTGGCCCTCTCCCACAAATGGGTCGTGTTCTACAGCCTCCTCGCCGTCCACAGCGACCGTCACGTCAGTACCGACGAGATCTGCGACCACCACCCCTGGAGCCGCCTGAGCCCCCACATCGCCGGGCGCGACATGTGGCGCTTCACGAACACCCAGGAGGAACGCTTCTTCGGCCGCCGAATCACCCACAGCCCCGCCCGACAGGCCAGCAAACTCTTCACCCTCAACCTCGACCCGCACCGGCAACTGCACTTCGACCCCAGCCGGCCGGTCATCGCCGACCACCTGCGCATCCTGCGTGCCCAGCGCAACGCCATCAGCATGGAACTCAGCGAATGCACCCTGCTGCTGTACGCCGGCCTGGTCGACCAGGCCCAGAGCCGCCTGCTGGAACTGCGCGCCCGCACGCTCGACATCAATGAGCGGGCCCACACCGAAACGCTGATCACAATGTGCCTCGACGAACAGCAGGGCCGGGACGGCACGGTCGTCCAGGTGCCCACCCTGCACGGCCTGCTGCAACAGCCCGGCCTGAACCGACTGAACCGCGCCCGCATCCTCATCCGCCTGGCCCGCCACTCGACCCTCAGCAGCGACTACGCCGCGGCCAAACCCCACTTCGACGACCTGCGCAACCTGCTCGTCCCCGAGGACGGCGTGGAATTCTGCCAGTACCACATCAATTACGGGCTGTTCCTGCGCCGCACCGGAAAACTCGAACAGGCCATCCACCACCAGCGCGTCGCCCACGAAGCCGCGCAGACGGCACAGTGGTGGTACGGCGTGTACGCCGCCCGCAGCAACCTCGCGCTGATGTACCTGAACATTGCCGACGGCAGCCCCCCCATGTCCCGCCGCGCCAACCTGGAACGCGCCCTCGACTGGGCCATGCGCGCCAGCACCACCGCCACCCTCACCCGCCAGCCCGTGTCCCAGGCGGTCTCGGCCGTGCTGGTCCTCCGCGCCTTCCGCCTGCTCGGCCACTACGACCAGGCCCGGCACTGGTTGACGGTCGCGCAGCAATACCCCAACCTGCCGGATCAGGCCAGTCACCTGGCCGTGACCTTCGACGAGCTGGCCCTCATCGAGGACGGCTGCGGCAACCACTTCCTGGCCGACGTCGCCCGCGAACAGGCCGCCACCCTGCGCCGCCACTGACCCCCTGACCGGGTCACACAGTGGTCACGAACCGGTCACTGTGCCCTGACGACCATGCCCTCACCTCCGGATGCGGGCGGGCCTCACTCCCTCCGCCCGCCTGTTCTGGGGGCCTGGAGGGACACCATGAACGCACGCACCGCCCCCGACCGCACCACAACTCCGCTGGCCCTGCTCACGCTCACCCTGGTGCTCGCCTCGTGTGGAGGCGGCAGCACGCCACCCGGCACCCCAGTCACCACGCTGGCCGACAGCGGCGCCGGGAGCCTGCGCGAAGCCATTGCTGCGGCTGCTCCCGGCGCCACCCTGCGCCTCACGCAAGCCGGCACCCTGACCCTGGACAGTCCCCTGGTCGCCGACAAGAACGTGACCATCATCGCTACGGGCGTCACCATCGACGCCGCCGGCAAGGGCCGCGCACTGGAGGTCACCCAGGACGCCGCCGTGACCGTCAGGGGCGGCACGTTGAAAGGGGGCGTGGGCGCGGTGCTCCCAGCCAGCCTGAACGCCGCCAGCGTGGGCGAACGCTTCATGCCAGCCCAGATGCATGTCCGCCACACCGACCGCGCCACTCGCATCAGTGCGCAGGCGGCCACGCCCACCGTCGGCGGCGTGCTGATCAACCACGGTGTCCTCACCCTGGATGGCGTGACCGTCACGGGCGGCAAGGCGAACCTCGGCGGCGGGATCTACAACGACGCCGGAGCCACCCTGACCCTGAAGGGCACCACCAACGTCACGGGAAACACGGCCGACCTGATCGACCCGAACGACGACACTATCAGCCAGGGCCTCGGCGGCGGGATCTTCACCAAGGGCACGATGACCATGGCGGGCGGGAACGTCAGCGGCAACAGCGCCACCTACTCCGGCGGCGGTATTCGGGGCGGCGTGGGCAGCAGCATCACGATCAGTGGCGGCAGAGTCGATGGTAACACCTGCACCCTCCCGTTCACCGGCACGACCAGCGCCGACGCCAGCGGCTGTGGGGGCGGCGGCATCTTCACCACGGGTGACCTGGGAATCACGGGCGGCAGCGTGTCGAACAACACCGCCTCGTACTACGGAGGGGGTGTGGCCATTGCAGGCACCTGCACCGATGCCGAGTGCGCCACCGTCTATTTTCCGACATTCATCCTGTCCGGCGGCAGCGTGGAAGGGAACACCACCACGGGCACCGCAGACAATGGCGGCGGTGGTCTGTGGCTGTACGCCAAGTCCACCATCAGCGGCGGCACGATCTACGGCAACAGCAGCATGTACGGCGGCGGCATCGATACGTGGCACGACCTGAACCTGACCGGCGGCGTCATCGAGGACAACACGGCCACCGTGAATGGGGGGGGCTTGATCCTGCTCAGCGACGGGGCCAATCACATTGGCGGCACGGCGCGGATCAGTGGGAACACGGCCACGAATGCCGGGGGCGGCGTATACGTCACCGGCGCGAGCCGCCTGACCATGGACGGCGGCAGCATCAACGGAAATAAAGTGACTGGCACCACGGATGGCGGCGGGGGCGTCCGGGTGTCTGGAAGTTCGGCCTTTACGCTGGCCGGCGGAAAGATCAGCGGAAATACGGCTGTGAAGACCGGCGGGGGCGTCACCCTGGGCGGCCAGATGGTCATGACTGGCGGAAGCATCACTGGGAACACCGTGACCAACCGCACCAGCGGTCAGGATCTGGGCGGCGGTGGCGGCGGCGTGCGTATGTATGCGGGCAGCAGCCTGACGGCCAGTGGCGGCACGATCAGCAACAACACCGCGTGGTATGGGGGCGGCGTGGAGACCGGCGGCGCTTTCCAGACTTCCCCTGCTGCCACCTTCGTCCTGTCAGGTGGAACCGTCAGCAGCAACCATGCGGACGGCAACGTGGGCGGCGGCTTCTTCAACGGCGGAGTCCTGACGGTGCAGACCGGCAGCGTGACCGGCAACTCGGCCAGTGCGGGTGGGGGCGTGTTCAACATCAAGGGCGCCACCTACGCCCAGACCGGCGGCACCGTAACGGGCAACACGCCGGACGACGTGGTCAACGGGCAGTGAACCTCACGTGGGGCGGTGCTCTTGGGGAGCTTCGTTCCGCCGCATGCTTCTCAAGATAGGAGGAATGAGATGAAGGGAACGATCATTCGGATGGGTGCGGCTGTGGCGGTCATGGTCGCGCTGGGGGCGTGTGGGCAACTGGCGCGGCTCAGCCCACCGCAGTCCATGGACGACATGACCCTGCCGCTGCATGACAGCGCCGGCTCTTCGGGGAAGGTGTTGTACCAGGATGTCGTGGCGGCCCACACGGCGGGTAGGCCGGAATTGCCCGTGGGCTACCGTGTGTCCGGGGACGTGACCTACCACCGGGCCGGTGGAACCCTTGAGAAGGTGAACGTGTACGCACGCACTAGCCTGGAGAACCTGCCGGGAAGCTGCATGCGCGAGCAACCGGGCATGGTGACGTGCGACGTGGGAAGCGAAGCCGGGCAGAGGGTGGGCAGCATGACCCTGAGGCCGGACGTAGGGGTACCGTTCTCGCTCAGCGGGTCGGCGATCACGGCGGCCGTCAAGGAGGGCACCGTGTACTACGGCATTGAGGTGATGCAGGGGCAGGCGCGGAGTGGGGAATCACTGAAAATCACGAACACGCTGCTGCACACGAAGTGAAGGGCGCGGGGCGAACACGAGGAAGTGTTCGCCCCGTCGCTCACCCGTGGGCTTACTTCAGCGTTTTGCTCACGTAGCCGTTGGTGTAGTAGTCGGTGGCTTTGGCGCTGGCCGGGAGGCTGCCCTGCTTGATCAGGGCGGCCACGGCTTTCGTCCACGCGGCGGGACTGCTGGAGCCGATGCCGTTTTGCTGTGTCCAGGTGCTGGTCATGAGTGGGGTGCTGGCCTTCAGGACGTCCAGGGTGCCGCCCTGCGTGCCAAACACGGGCTGCGCGAGCTTGAAGGCGCGGGCAGGATCGGCGATGGTGAATTTCAGCCCGCGCTGGCTGGCGCGCACGACCTTGCTGGCGAGGTCGCCCGTCAGGCTTTTCGCGCTGCCGATCAGGCCGGAGCCGACCATGGGGTACGCGCCGCTGATGTCCAGGGTGTACACCTTCTTCCCGCTGGCCTTGGCGAGATTCAGGACGTCGTTGTTGATGAATCCGACGGCAGCGTCTACCCGTCCGGCGCGCACGGCATCCACCTGCGTGAAGCCGACAGTGGCGAGCTTCAGATCCTGGCCGTCCTTGAGGTTTGCGTCGTCCAGCAGCGCCTGGAGGGCGTTGTACGAACTGCCGAAGGGGCCGGGAATGCCGATGGTCTTGCCTTTCAGGGCGGCGACGCTGGCCAGGGGACTGAGGCTGAACACCGTGACAGGATTTTTCTGGTACATGGTCATCACGTACTTCACGTCCGCACCCTGGTTCTTCGCGAAGATGGCGTCCTCGGGGTCGCCGACCACGAAGTCCAGCTTGCCCTGAAGCAGCAGCGGCATGAGTTCGTTGATGAACCCGTGCTGATAGTGCACGCTCAGGCCCTCGGCGGCGAAGTACCCGAGTTTGTCGGCCACGTAGAACGGCGTGAACTGCACGTTCGGGAAGTACCCGAGCCCGATGGTGACGGTGCGCGTCTGGGCACCGGCAGTGCCGAGCGTGAACACGGTCAGGGTGGCCAGGACGGCGCGCTTCATACCGCGAGTATACGGGCGGTTCCTGACGCTTCCTTAACCGGGGGTGCAACGCCGTGCGGAACAGAGGCCACAAATGGTGGGAGTGGTAGACTCCGGGGCACGCCCGCGTGCCGTGGCCCTGCGGGGACGGCCGAGCGGAGCAAAGGAGCACATCAGATGACCCAGAACGACGACACGCGCCAGGCCGAGCAGACGCCGGAAGAACTGCGCGAGATCATTCCCCAGCTTCAGGGCGAACCCGACGAGGACGCCGTGCTGGATGAACAGGAAGCCCAGGCCGAGGTCGGCACTGAGGGCCTGAGCGCCGCCGGGGATGCCGGGGCGGACGACGAAGAGGGCGAGGACGAGTACATCGACGCCGACGACCTGCTGGGCCTGCTGGCCGAACTCAAGGAAATGCTGGAAGCGCAGGGCAAGGAAATCCGCGGCCTGCGCCGTGAAATGCGCGAACTGCGCGAATCGCAGGGCCAGGGCGGCGCCCGTCCCAGCGGCGACCGTGGCGGTCAGAGCGGCGGCTTCCGTCCGCGTGAAGACCGTGGCGGTCAGGGCGGCGGCTTCCGTCCCCGCGAAGACCGTGGTGGGTACCAGGGCGGTGGCGACCGTGGCGGTCAGGGTGGCGGCTTCCGTCCCCG